>NZ_JAJOHW010000156.1 GCF_021129195.1 Chromobacterium aquaticum
AGCTGCATGCAGCTTGGCAGGCCGAGACCGGCTGTGTCAGCAGAAAACGGAGCAAACAGCAAGCGCTGACGCCGCTGGTCCATGCCGACGCCGGTATCCGCCACCTGCCACTCCAGTTCCACCTCCCCCTGCCCGCGCCTCACAGCGTTCACTCGCAAAATCACCCAACCCGACTCGGTGAACTGAATACCGTTATCCAGTAGCTGATCCAGTATTTTGCGAATGCTCCGCGCATCGCCGCGCACTCGCTCCGGCGCCTGGACGGCAACGCAAACATACAAGCGCAAACCCTTGCGTCTGGCCTGCTCCGCCGCGGCCCGCACCGCCGCCTCTGCCAGTTGCAAGGGTGAGAACTCCACCTCTTCACGCTGCGCCAGGCCAGCCTCCATGCCGTAGAGGTCCAATGCCAGCCCTATCACCTGCCGCAATCGCGCGGAGGCTTGCTGCAAGGTATCGAGACTGGCGCGCTGACGCGGGTTCAGCGGCGATTGCTGCAGCAACTCCAACGCGCCCAGCACCCCATGCAAGGGCGCGCGGATCTGGGCGCGCATCAGGCCAAGAAAGCCGGAGCGCGCCCGGCTCGCGCGCCGCGCCTGCCTGCGGGCGGCTTGACGCGCCATCACGCGGAACCGCTCCGCCGAAACATCGCTGCAGACACACAATATGACGGCGACGCCGCGGTAACGCGCCGGCGCCAGCCTGGCCTGCAAATAGCGGCCTCCCAACCTCAGGCAGACGGAGAGCCCGCCGGCCTCGTCCGCGGCCGCCGCCTCGTCCCAAAATGCCGCCAGCTGCGGATAGTCGCGCTCGCGCTCGAACCACGCCGCCGCCAGCGCGTTCTCCAGCAAGGGCCTCAGCTGCGCGTCCAAGGCCAGCAGCGCCAGCGGCGCGCGCTGTGTCAGCGTGCGATAGAACGCCTCCCCCTCGGCCAGCGCCAAGGCCGGCGCCAACACCCGCTGGCGATGCCAGCGCGCCGCCCACACCCCGGCCAGGGCCAGCAGCAGCGCGCCGAAAGGCAGAGCCAGCGCCCATAGATCCGTCGCCGGCAAACGCCGGTAATCCACACGGTAAAGCGCGGACCAGCCCTGCCCCTTCCCAGGCGGAAAGTAAAACAGCAGCCCTTGGCGGCTGAAATTCAGGCCCGCGCGCAAACCGGCCGGCGCAACGGCGCCCAGCAGCGCGCGGCCATCCGGCGCGATCAGGCTGACAGTATCGAAGCCACGCAGCTCCGGCGCCTCCGCCGCGCAGTCGCGCTCCGGATCCAGCAGGGACACCGCCAGTACCGGCTCCAGTTCGCGAAAGCGCGCGTCGACAAAAGCCGGGACCAAGGCGACGATGAGGGAGTCCCCCAGTTCCGGCGCGTCGCGGCCTGCGGCCCAGCGCAGCTTGCCGTCGCCCGCCAGCGCGGCCTGCCTTGCCAGCCGGCGCAGGCCAGCCGCCTTGGTCCGGAAATCAGCTGGCGTCAGCGCCGTTGCCCCCTCCAGCCGGCCGGCCGCCGGCACCGCCAGCGCCGCTTCCTCATTCAGCGCCAGCAAGAAGGTCTGCGGCGCGGCGCTCTTGGCCAAGGCCCAATAAGCGCTGAAATAATCCGCGCCCATCGCGCCCAAAGCCGCCAGCGCGTCCCGCCGCGCCGGTGGGTAGCCCTGCGGATAGCCGATGCTGAAAGCCATCGCATACGGCGAGCCGCGGCCCTCCTGCACCAGGTAGTCGTCAAAACGCGCGCCCTCTCCCGACAACGCCGACCAATTCACGCCGGGGATCGCCGGATTACGCCGCGCGCCACGGCTGAGGAAGATCTCTTGCTCGCGGATCACCCCGCTTATGCAATCGAAATGCCGCTGCGCATTGTTCTGTTTTTCGTCCAGCCATAGCTCAGCCATCCAATAGCTGGCCGCCAGCGCGCTCCAGATCAGGAGTAGACCCAGGATCAGACCCGCGTTCAGCTGCCAGGACAAGCGGGTCAGCGTGTCGATGGAACGCATCTGTTTTGCCATCGCTTCATTTCTTCTCGCAGACGCGTCCGCCCATACCGGCCGTCATGACAACAGGCCGCCCTCAATTGGCAGGCTGCGATAGATCACCGCGCGTCGTGCTGCGCTCCAATGCACCCAGGCATTGAAACAGGCCGGCCAAGTCCACCGGTTTGACGATCACCGCCGCCATGCCAGCCGCGCGCGCCTGATTATGGTCTTGCGGCAGATTGCTGGCCGTGGTGCCCACCACCGGAAACCCCGGCTCCCGCTCATGGATGGCCCGTGTCAGCCGCAGCCCGTCCATCCGCGGCATATTGATATCGGTCAGCACCACGTCGAAGTCGCGCGCGTTCCATTGCTGCAAGGCATCCATGCCATCCGCCGCCAGCCGCACCCGGCAGCCCAGCATTTCCAGCTGCTGTCTCAGGGTCTGCCGATTGACCTCATTGTCTTCCACCGCCAGCACCCGCAGCTCCAGCCGGCCCGGCATCGCGGCGTCCCAGGCTGGCGGAGCGTGCGCCGCCAGCCCGTCCAACTCGGCGACGATGGCATGGAGAATGGCCGCCGGCTCGTACAGCGAAACCCAGACGGCGGCGGCGCGCGCCGCTTCGCCGCCGCGCCACACCCGCGCACCCGGCCAGTTGGCGCGCCGCCTCGGGCCGCCGTCCAGGCACACTTCCACGCAGCAGCCATCGCGCGGCAACTCCTCCGCCGAGCACACGGCGGCCTGGGCGCCCAGCGCATTCAGCCAATCGCTCAGGCTGTCCGCCAGTTCCCGCACCGGCGCGCAAACATGGATCAAACGCCGCGCCAGCAGCGGCGCGACGGCACCCGCTTCCGGGCTCAGCGGCAGGCGCAGGGTAAAACTGCTGCCAAGGCCGGGTTCGCTGACCACATCGATATCCCCTCCCATCAGCACCGCCAGTTGCAGGCAGATCGGCAGGCCCAGTCCCGCGCCGCCAGCCTTGCCGCGCCCTTCGCCCGCCTGGAAAAACGGTTGAAACAGGCTGGCCTGATCCGCCGCGGCAATGCCGACGCCGGTATCGGCCACCTGTATCGCCGCCCAGCCGGCGTCATTCTCTCCGTTGAAGACGCTGCAACGCACCACGATGCGACCGCTGTCGGTGAACTTCACCGCATTGCTGAGCAGATTGTTCAGAATCTGGCGCACTTTGTGCGGATCGCCCCGCACCGGCAGGCAAAACCGAGGATCCACGCAGGCATAGATCCACAAACCCTTGCTCAGCGCCGAGGCGGCATAGCCATGCACCGTCTCGTGCACCAGGTCGAACAGGCTGAAAGGCTCTGCCTCCAGCCGCAGTTGACCGGCTTCTATCCGGGAAACGTCCAGCACATCGTTGATCAGACCCAGCAGCGTGGCGGAAGAATTCTGAATGGCCTGCACATAGCCTTGCTGCTGCGGATCAAGAGCGCTGTGCTTAAGCAATTCCAGGTTGCCGAACACGCCATACAAGGGGGTGCGGATTTCATGGCTCATGATGGCCAGGAAGGCGGTCTTGGCCTCATTGGCGGCATCGGCCAGCTGCTTGGCACGCTCCAGTTCCTGCTCCGCCTGCTTGCGCAGGCTGATATCGCTGAGCGCGCACAGCAGCACTTCCTCGCCTCGGTAGCGGCTGGGCACCAGGCTGGCGAACAAATGACGGCCGTCCACGGTGAGCAGTTCTTCGCCAACACCGCCTGCCGGCAGCGGCCGCGCGCGCGGGTAGACCCGCTCCACCCACTCCGCCGATTTCCAGTTCGGCTTGGCAGCGGGTAACCAGTCGCGGGCGAGTTGGTTTTCCAGCACCGTCTGGCCATCGCGCCGCCGCAGCGCGCACAGGGCAACCGGCGCGGCATCGAACACCGAACGCAGGAAGGCTTCGCTATCAGCCTGCTGCCGCAGCCTACGCTGGGCCGGCAACACGAAACGACGCAGCAGACACAAGCCACACAAGGCCAGCAGCAAGAACGTGCAGCCCAGCAGCAACAGGCTGTTCAGCGCCGCGCCGCGCATTTCGCCCAGCAGCGCCGCCGCCGGATAGCGATAGCTCAGCGTCCATCCCGACTCCAGCGCGAACAGCGCCTGCACGCCGCCGCCGAGCAAGATAGCACCCAGCCAGCCTTGCCAGCCGGGTGCCTGATCGCGCGCCGCCGGGGCGGAAATCTCCATCCCGGTTGCGGCGTCGCTCAGCGTGAATTCGTAGCCGCTGGCGGCTTGGCTAGCCAGCAACTCCGCCGGCTGAAACTCCAACGCCAGCCAAGCCTGTTCGCCCTTGTCCAATTCGACGGTCCGCAACACCGGCAGTGCCATATACATGCGGCGCAGCGGGTCTCTCCGGTCGGACAGCCACGCCGGCTCGCACGCCTCCATGCATTCGGTGCGCTCCCGCAGTTGGCGCTGCACCCGCTCCGGCACCGGCGTCTCAGCCGGAAATCCACTTTCCAGCCGACGGACCGTCAATTGCTCGCGGCCCAGCATGAAGAGCAGATTCACATGCAGGCGCCTTGCCTGGCGCAGATCCGCTGGCGACAAAGCCAGGAAGAAGCCGGGCTTGAGCTCACGGTAAACCGGTTCCCCACCCTGCATGGTGGCGTCGCGACGCGGCGGGCCGATCAATACCGGCCCGGCCACATGTTTCAGGAATTCTTCACGAAGATTAAGAACCGCCTTAGCGGTATAGGCCGTTTCGCTGATGGCAATGCGGTGCTCCGCGACCAGGCGATTGAACTGGACATACAAATGAATAATTGAAATGAATATTGCGCACAGCAGCAGCGCCCCAGCCAATAGCCATGCCATGCTGGAAACCGCCGGCTGTAGAATTGACCATGGCCGAAGCACCAAACGTTTGATATCCATTTGAATATCGTATTGGAGCTGTTATGAGCGCGAATATAAGAAATTTCCTAAAACACCGGCATTGCCAAAAAGATAATTGCCGGCAAAAAATGCCAAACAATTAAAAAGGCAAGGCTGTAGGAAATGACGGCCGCGAACCGGCCGGCTTGCAAGGCGTGGACGCCGGCCTAGCCGCCGGCGCGCTTCACCACCCAGCCGCGCTGCGCGAGGATGGCGATGACTTGATCGCAATGATCGCCCTGGATTTCAATTACACCGTCCTTGACCGTGCCACCGCTGCCGCAGGCGTTTTTCAATTGCTTGCCCAATTGCGCCAACTCCAGCGCGCCCAACGGCGCGCCCTTGACCACGGTCACCGCCTTGCCGTTGCGGCCCTTGGTTTCCCTTTGCACCCGCACCACGCCGTCGCCGACCGGTATGGCCGCGACCGACGCGCATTGGCACTGGCTTGACGGTTGCCGGCATTGCGGGCACATGCGGCCAAATTCGGTGGAATACACCAGGCCGCCGGAAGCGTTGCGCGATTTCATGATGTAAAAACCTGGCCATGGCTGATGTGGGCCTGCATCGTCGCGGTTTTACCCGCTTTTGGCAAGCCCGGCCGCCGGCGTCCGGTCAAATAAGACGCTGGCGAAACCGCGATCGCTTTGGCATATTGAAAGTCCACCCTTGCCCCGGTTTCCCTGCCATGCCCGAGCTTTACCGCGACCCCGCGCCGGAACGCGCCGAACTGGACGCCCAGCCCGGCGTTACCCTGCTGGAATTCGGCGCGCCCTGGTGCGGACACTGCCAGGCGGCTCAGGAGTTGATCCAGCAGGCGCTGGCCGATGCCGGCGCGGTCCGTCACCTGCAGATCGAGGACGGGCCGGGCCGCCGGCTGGGACGCAGCTACCGCGTCAAGCTCTGGCCCACGCTGATTTTTCTGAAACATGGCCAGGAAGCCGCCCGCCTGACGCGGCCGGCATCGGTGGACGCGATCCGCGACGCGCTGCGGCTATGCCTGCCGGCGTGAAGCCGGCGCGCGCCTTCTCTCCTTGCCCCACCCAGGAGTTTCCGATGAAAACGCTGATACCCTATATCAACTTCCACGGCCAATGCGAACAGGCGCTGGCTTTCTACTGTCAGTGCTTCAATGGCGAAGTCGTCGCCATGATGCGCTTTGGCGACGCCGACTTTCCCAGCCCGGAAGAAGCGAAGGACAAGATATTGCACGCCGAATTCAAGGCTGGCGGCGTTCATTTCATGGCCTCAGACGGCATGCCGGGCCGCATCCCGCAACACGGAGAGAACATCACTCTCAATATCGCGCTGGACGATGAAGCGGAACAGACCGCGATCTTCCAGGCCCTGGCCCAAGGCGGCCAGATCACCGAGCCCTTGAAGGAAGCCTTCTGGGGCGCGCGCTTCGGCATGCTGGTGGACCGCTTCGGCATCCGCTGGATGAGCAACTGCATGAAACCGCAATAAGCCGCCGCGCGGCGCGGTCAAAGCCGCGCCGCGCGCGAAACTCTCCGCAAACACCGCAGGAACCCCAGCAATGAATACCGCTTTTATCGGATTGGATTACATTCACGACATCATGGTGGCCGGCGGCAAGGTGGCGCGCTGCGCCGAACACGCCAGCCAGCGCGGCGTCATCGCCGCCGCCAACCAGGCCATCGCCGAGGCGCGCCGCCGCGGCTGGCTGGTGGCGCAAGTGAAAGTGGGCTTCGCGCCGTCCTATGTCGACCAGCCGAAGCACTCGCCGCTGTTCGGCCGCGCTCACGAATTCGGCGCGCTGGACCTGTCCGGCCCCGGCACCGCCTTCCACCCGGAGCTGGACGTAAGGCCGGAAGACGCCATCGTGATCAAGCCGCGCGTCAGCGCCTTCTACGCCACCTCGCTGGAAGCAGTGCTGCGCGCCCATCGCATCGAGCGCCTGATCCTGGCCGGCGTCAGCAGCACCTGGGCGGTACAGGCCGCCGCGCGCGACGCTCACGACCGCGACTACCAAGTGCTGGTGCTGGAAGACGGCTGCGCCGCCGCCAGCGAGGAAGAACACCAGGTTTCAATGCGCCAGCTGGCGACGATAGCCCGCGTCATCCGTCTGGACGAGCTGGCCGCGCTGTAAGAGCCTGTTCACAGTCTCGCGAGCAAGAGCGAGACAAGGCGAAAACCGCTGAGAAAGCGGAATGTACAAGTGGTACATGAGCATTTCGAAGCCGGTTTCAACGCCCATTTCTATCCATCCCGCCGAAGCGCAGCAGACTTTGAACAGGTTCTAAGAACCTGTTTACGATCTGCTGCTCAATGGCTCAATACAGATAAATTCCCTGCGGCGCCGGCGTCGGCGCGTCCACCGTCTCGCCCTGCATTTCGCGCAGCGAGGCCTCGATGCCGTGGCAAAGCGCGGACAGCGGCAAATCGTTGCCCTCCTTGCCGAACGGCTCCTCCAACTCCTCGCCTATCACCTCCAGCGCCAGATAGGTGTAGGCGATGAACACCGCGATCGCCGGCGTCAGCCAGCCTATGCTGGTGACCAGGCCGGCCGGCAGCAACAGGCTGTAAACGGTGACGGTGCGGTTGAGCAGCACCCGGTAAGTGAAGGGAATCGGCGTGGAGGCGATGCGCTCGCAGCCGCCCAGCACTTCCGACAGCGAATTCAGGTTGCGGTCCAGCGCATGCCATTGCATGTCGTTCAGCGCGCCGTCGCGGCGCATGCGCGCGGTCAGCTGCCCCAGCCAGGCCAGGATCAGCGCCGGCTTGAAGCGCGCCGCCAGCGCCTTGGACAGGATTTCCTCCGGCAGCAGCCGGCGCAGATGGGCGTCGGCGTCATCGCCGCGCAGCTGCGCCTTCAGCGCGTAGGCGAAGGCGCAACAGCCATCTATCAGCCGCTGCGCGTCGGCGTTGTCCGGCGCCAGCGACAGCGCCTGCCGCGCCAGTGAACGATTGACGATCAACAGGCTGCCCCACAGCTTGCGCGCCTCCCAGAAGCGCTCATAACTGACCGAGTTGCGAAAACCCAGGAAGATGGCCAGCGACACCCCCATCAGGGTGAAGGCGGGAATGCTGAGCGCGGAATCCGCGTGCTCGCTCAGCCACCAGCCGCGCACCGCGGCGGTGACGATGGAAATGAGGAAAACCAACAGCAGGCGCGGCATGATGCGCGGCAGCACCGAGCCGTGCCAGACGAACAACAGGCGCAGCCAAGAAGTAGTGGGTCTAACAATCATGGTGGGGATATGACGAAGCAAGACGGTTGCACAGCCCTCATGATAGGGCAGCTTGGCCCCGGGCCGCCATGTTTACACCCAATTCACGCCAGATGCGGCGCCAGCACCTCGGCCAGCCAATCCATGAACGCTTGCGCCCGGCGCGGCAGATTGCGGCGATGCGCGTACAACAGCGTCACCGGCATCGGCGCGGCGCGGTGCTCTGGCAACACCTCCACCAGCTCGCCGCTATCCAGCAGATGGCGCACGCCGGACTCCGGCGCCTGGATCAGGCCCAAGCCGGCCAGGCAGGCGGCCTGGTAGGCATCGGCATTGTTGACGATGACGCTGCCGGCCATGCTCAGCCAGCGGCTGCCGCCGTCGTCATGACACTCCCAGCCGGCCGGACGCGCGCCCAGGGTGGACACATAATGCACCAGCCGGTGCCGCGCCAGATCGTCCAGGCTGGCGGGCGCGCCGTAGCGCGCCAGATAGGCCGGGCTGGCGCAATTGAGCTGGCGGAAGCGCCCCAGCGGCCGCGCCACCAGGCTCGAATCGTTGAGCCCCCCTACCCGCAGCACGCAATCAAAGCCCTCACGCACGATATCCACCTTGCGGTCAGTGCTGCTCAGTTCCAGTTCCAGCCGCGGGTGACGCTGCAGAAACTCGTCCAGCCGCGGCAAGACCTGATAGCGCGCCACGCCGCTGGGCATGTCCACCCTCAGCCGCCCGCCCAACGCCTCCTCGCCGCGCTGGAACATGCTTTGCAGCTCGTCCATGTCCGCCAGCACATCCTTGCAGCGCTCGTAGAAAGCCTGGCCGTCCTGGGTCATTTGCACCTTGCGCGTGGTCCGATGCAGCAGGCGCGCGCCCAGCCAGGCCTCGGTCTGTTTGACCGCCACCGAGATGCTGGCCTTGGGCAGGCCCAAACTATCCGCCGCCTGGGTGAAGCTGGACAGCTCGGCCACCCGCACAAAAATCTGCATCGCTTCCAGCTTATTCATGTCCACCGCTCAATTGTTATATTGATACGAACACTATAATTAAAAAAACGATATTTGTTTACCAAAAACCATACAATAAACTGAGCTCATCGGGTCCAAGCCTGCACCCGCCCCACACAGGAGATTCCCATGAGCAAGAAGATCGCAGTCATCACCGGCGGCAGCCGCGGCCTGGGCAAAAGCGCGGCCCTGCACCTGGCGCGCCAGGGCGTGGACGTGGTCATCACCTACCAGAGCCGCGCCGCCGACGCCGAGGCGGTGGTCGCCGAGATCCAGGCGCTGGGCGGCCAAGCCGCCGCGCTGGCGCTGGACGTCAGTCAGAGCGCCGGCTTCGCCGCCTTTGCCGCTCAATTGCGCCAGACGCTGGCCGAACAATGGCAGCGCGCCGACTTCGACTTCCTGGTCAATAACGCTGGCATCGGCATCCACGCCGCCTTCGCCGACACCAGCGAGGCGCAATTCGACCAACTGATGAACATCCAGCTCAAAGGCCCGTTCTTCCTGACCCAGGCGCTGCTGCCGCTGATCGCCGACGGCGGCCGCATTCTCAATGTCTCCACCGGTCTGACCCGCTTCGCCCTGCCCGGCTACGCCGCCTACGCGGCGATGAAGGGCGGCGTCGAAGTGCTGACCCGCTACCTGGCCAAGGAACTGGGGCCGCGCGGCATCGCGGTCAACGTCATCGCCCCCGGCGCGATTGAAACCGATTTCGGCGGTGGCCTGGTGCGCGACAACGAACAGGTCAACGCCCACATCGCCGCGCAGACCGCGCTGGGCCGCGTCGGCCGGCCCGACGACATCGGCGGCGCCATCGCCACCCTGCTCAGCGACGGCGCCGCCTGGGTCAACGGCCAGCGGGTGGAAGCCTCCGGCGGCATGTTCCTCTAAGAACCTGTTTACGATCTGCTGCGCGTCGTGAAGCGTGACACGGTGAGTACCGCTTCGAAATGCTCATGTACCACGCGTACATTCCGCTTTCTCAACTGTTTTCGCCTTGTCTCGCCTTAGCTCGCGAGCTCGTAAACACCCTCTAAATCCCGCCCCGCCAGGCGGAATCCACGCTACATACAGCGGCACTAAGTGGAAGCACTTAGTCGAGCCGGCATCCCCTTGCAAGCCTTGCCAGACAAGGCTTGCAAGGCATGTCCGCCGCCGGCCCCTCTCTGCCGCCGCGTATCGCCCCTGTCTATGCCTTGCCGCGCCGGAGCGCAGCAACTAATTTCTGAGTATCCCCCGCCTCCGGAGAGTAGCCGCCACATGCGCGCAGGTCTCACCCGCACTCTGTCCGCCGTCAGCGGACTGGGCCTGCGCGCCCAGTTGCTGCTGTTCGCGCTGGCCTGCCTGCTGCCGGCGGTGGTGCTGATCGGCATCGGCGCCTACGAATCGGCCCGCGACATGCGTGACGCCGCCCAGGAACAGACCCGCGTGCTGGCCGACCAGGTGGATCAGACGCTGGCCAGCAAGATAGCGGAACTGGAACGACTGCTGGCGCAGCTAAGCCAGCGCTCGCCGGTGCGCCGCTTCGACTTCGACGAATGCGCCATCGCGTTCCGCGACATCGCGCTGAGCTTCCCCTCCGTCACCAATCTGACACTCAGCACCGCCACCGGACTGCAAGTCTGCAGCCATGCGTCCAATCCCGCGGCCAGGGAACCGCCGACCAAGGCCGGCTGGTTCCAGCGCGCGCTGGCCGCGCCAGGGCTGATGCTGAGCGAACCCTTGCAGGAGCCAGCCACCCATCGCTGGGTAGTGATGCCCAGCTTTCCGGTGCGCGACGAGCAAGGCCGGCCCATCGGCCTGCTGACGCTGCAACTGGACTTGCTGGCGCTGCAAGCCCAGGTGCTGCCCCCGGCGCTGGATCGCAAGCTGACCATCGCGGTGTTGAGTTCGCAGGCGGCCTTCCTGCTGCGCTATCCAGACCCCACGCTCTGGCACGGCAAAAGCGCGGTCCACGTTGCCCAAACCATGGCGCGCATCCGCGCCAATGCCTCCGGCTTTGAATTGGGCGTCAGCCGCGACGGCGTATCGCGGCTGTACTCCTATCGCAAATTTTCCCAGGCCGACTGGCTGATCGTGGCCGCGCTGCCGGAGCATGACGTCTTCGCGCCCTACTACAGCCGCCTGCGCTGGGGCGCGGCCAGCGGCCTCCTCACCCTGCTGCTGTGCAGCCTGTTGGCACAGGGCTTCAGCCGCGCGCTGACCCGGCCGGCGCGCCGTTTGGCCGAAACCGCGCAAGCGGTGGCCGACGGCGACGCGCAGGCGCGCGCGCCGGAACTGGGGCCGCAGGAATTACGCGCGGTATCGCGCCAGTTCAACCAGATGCTGGACCAGTTGCAAGCCCATGTCACCGCGGTCCGCCTCAGCGAAATGCAGCGCGCCGGCATCATCGACACCGCGATGGACGCCATCGTCACCATAGACGCCGACCTGAACATCATCCAATTCAACCCGGCGGCGGAACAGGCTTTCGGCTATAGCGCCGAGCAAGTACTGGGCCAGCCGGTCAATCTGCTGGTGCCGGATGCGCTGCGCGCCGGCCACGCGCAATTGATCCAGGGCTTCGGCAGCAGCGGCCAGGTCAGCCGCAGCCTGGCGCCGGCCGGCGGATGGCAGCGAATTCAGCGCCGAGGCCTCGGTGTCGCAGCTGGAAGTGGCCGGTCGCAAGTATTACACCGCCATCATGCGCGATATCAGCGAGCGCCTGAAAACCGAACAGGCGCTGCAACGCCATACTCAGCAACTGGAATCGCTGCGCGACATGGGACTGACCCTGCTTTCCGCCGCCAGCCCGCAACAGACCGCGCAGGAAGCGCTGCGCATGCTGGCGCAGCTGGTGCCGTTCTGGGG
>NZ_JAJOHW010000157.1 GCF_021129195.1 Chromobacterium aquaticum
TCTCGCGAGCAAGGGCGAGACAAGGCGAAAACGAGCGAAAAAGCGGAATGTACACGTGGTACATGAGCATTTTGAGCTTGGTTTCAACGCCGTATCGCCGAAGCGCAGCAGACTTTGAACAGGTTCTAAGCAAGCGTCACGCTTAATTGGCCTCACCCACATCCGGCCCGCGCATCGCGTCCGCCGGCATGGTCAAACGCTCCACCTGGGCGCGCGCCGCGGCGAAGGCCGGACCGGCCAACTCCGCCGCCCAATCCGCCGCCCGGCCGGCCATGCGCTCCAGCCTCCGCGCCAGTTCCGGCTGCGCCGGCGGCCGCAGATGGGCCAGGATCAGATCGGTCTGCTGGGGATCATTGCAGACCAGCACCATATCGCAGCCGGCGGCCAAGGCCGCGTCGGCGCGCTGTACAAAGCTGCCGGCGCCGGCCGCGCCTTCCATGTCCAAGGCATCGGAGAAGATCACGCCGTCAAAACCCAGCCGGCCGCGCAGCACCTGCTGCAGCCACACCTGCGAGAAGCCGGCCGGCTGTGCGTCCACCGCCGGATACAGCACATGCGCCGGCATCACCGAACCCATGCCGGCCGCCGCCAGACGGCCGAAAGGGATCAAATCGTCTGCCTCCAGCTCGGCCAGGCTGCGACCGTCTTCCGGCATCAGATGATGACTGTCGCCCTCGACGAAGCCATGGCCGGGGAAGTGCTTGCCGCAAGTGGACATGCCGCCGCGCGCCAGGCCGCGCTGCAAAGCCTCGGCCAGTTCCGCCACAATGGCCGGGTCGCGGTGGAAGCTGCGGTTGCCTATCACCGCGCAGCGCCCCCAATCCAGGTCCAGCACCGGGGTGAAGGACAGATCGATGCCGCAGGCGGACAATTCGGCGGCCAGCACATAGCCGACGTTCTCCGCCTGTACCAAGGCCGCCGCGCGATTCTGCTCCCACATCCGGCCCAGCACCTGCATCGGCGGCAGGCGGGTGAAGCCATCCAGGAAGCGCTGCACCCGGCCGCCCTCGTGATCCACCGCGATCAGCAGATGCGGGCTGCGCAGCGCGCGAATTTCCGCGGTCAGCGCCTTCAGTTGTTCGATGTCCTGGAAATTGCGGCGGAACAAAATCACCCCGCCCACCAGCGGATGCGCCAAGCGCCGCTTCTCTTCATCCGTCAGCCGCAGGCCGGCCACGCCCGCCATCACCGGCCCGCGCGGCAAGGCCGCGCTCTGTTGAGTCTGCTGCATCGGTTTGCTTTCTCTCTAGCCGGGCGCGGAGCGCTCCAGCACTACAAAAGCCAGCGCATGGCCGCGCTCGTCGCTGATGGACAGATGACGCGCGCCCACGCCGCGCTGGCTTAAAAATTCGTCCAATTCCGGGCTTAGCGCCAATAGCGGCTTTCCCCATTCATCATGCTCGACCCAGATCGCGGTCAGCAATACCGGCGCGCGCACGCCGGTGCCCAGCGCCTTGGCCAAGGCCTCCTTGACCGCGAAGCGCTTGGCCAGGAAGCGCGCCGGATCAGCGCTGGCGGCGAAAGCCCGCTGCTCGGCCGGCGCCAGCATGCGCCGACCCAACTTGAGACCCCAGCGCTGGAACATCACCCGCATGCGCTCGATTTCCACCAGATCGGTGCCTATGCCGTAAATCATCGTCCGCCCTCCCCGTGCCTGCGCAGCCATGCCGCGCGCGCCAGCCACAGCAGCAGACAGGGCAGCCAGACGTACAGCAGCTCCGAGCTCAGCACCCGCAGACCCTTGGCGCCCAGCCAGCGATGCAGCCTCAGCGGCGAGCCCTCGATAGGCCGCCAGTCGAACAAGAAGCGGCCCTGGTGCCAAGGCATCGCCAGCGCCGGCCCATGGGTGGCGTCGGTCCACATATCCAGCAGCGCATGGGAAGCCACCACCAGGCTCAGCACGACAAAGGCGCGCAGCGGCCCCAAACCCAGCCGCGACCACCAGCGTTTGCCGAGCACGGCCAGCACGCCGCCGGCGATCAAGGCCAGCGTCAGCGAATGGGAAACGCCGCGATGCCCCCAGGGGCTGGCATAGGGAATGCCCAGCTTGAAGGTGATCACGTCCAGATCCGGCAGCATCGCCGCCGCGCCGCACAGCAGCAGCCAGCCGGCCATGCCGGGCGCGCGCAGCGGACGCGGCGCGCACAGGCCGGCCAGCGTCGCGCCGGCCAGGGCATGGGTGATGACGGTAGGCACAGCGCTCAGCCGCGCGCGGCCACCATCAGCGCCTTCATTTCCTTGACTGCCTCGGCGAAGCCGACGAACAGCGCCTGGGCGACGATGGCGTGGCCGATATTCAGTTCCGCGATCTGCGGAATCGCGGCGATCGGCTGCACATTGTGGTAGTTGAGGCCGTGACCGGCATTGACCACCATGCCCAGCTCGGCGGCGAAGGCTGCGGCGTCGCGGATGCGCGCCAGCTCGCCGTCGCGCGCCGCGGCGTCATGGGCGTCGGCATAAGCGCCGGTGTGCAGCTCCACCACGCGCGCGCCGGCGTCCCAGGCGCGCTGGATTTGCGTGCGCTCGGGGTCGATGAAGATGGACACGCGGATGCCGGCGTCCAGCAGGCTGCGGGTGTAGCGGCGGACATCATCGAAATGGCCGATGGCGTCCAGGCCGCCCTCGGTGGTGACTTCCTCGCGCTTTTCCGGCACCAGGCACACGTCTTCCGGCTTCACCGCCAGCGCATTGGCCAGCATCTCCTCGGTCATCGCCATTTCCAGGTTGACCCGGGTCTTGACCACCTGGCGCATCGCCACCACGTCGGCGTCCTGGATGTGACGGCGATCCTCGCGCAGATGCAGGGTGATCAGGTCGGCGCCGGCGGTTTCCGCCACCAGCGCGGCCTCAACCGGGCTGGGATAACGGGTGCCGCGCGCCTGACGCAAGGTGGCGACGTGATCGATGTTTACGCCCAACAGAATCATATTCTCTCCCGATTAGCTTCGCCTCAATCCGACAGGGAATTGACGGCTTGCAATAGTTCGCGCGAAGCCAGCGGCTCCTCGCCCAATAAAGCGCTCAACCATACTCGCATCAATGCCCGCGCTTCAAGCCGGGTGGCCGCCGCAGCGTAATCGTCGGCCTCTATCGCCAGCAGGCTGGCGCCGCTGAGCCGCAGCCCGCGCTCCAGGTTCTGGCCGGCGTCCCGCTCCGGCGCGGCATTGCCCCGGCACCAGTAGCTGGCGTCGGCGTCCACTTCCGCGCCGTCGCCGTCGCGCAGCAGGCTGGGCGCGTAGCCCAGCACCTGGGTCAGCCTCAATTCGTAGCGGCGCAGCACCGTCGCCAGGCCGCTCTGACGCGCCAGGCCGCGCACCGCCGCGTCGTAGACGGCGAAGGCGCGCGGCTCGGGATCGTCGCGCGCGGTCAGCTTCATCATCAGTTCGTTCAGATAGAAACCGCAGATCAGCGGCAGGCCGGACAGCTGCGGCACGCCGCCGTCCCAGTCCGCGCTGTGCAGGGTGCGCAGCTCGCCCTTGCCGAACCAGGCCAGGGTCAGCGGCTGAAACGGCAGCAACAGGCCGCGCAGATCCGCGCGCGGCCGGCGCGCGCCGCGCGCGACCACCGAGAAACGGCCATGATCGCGGCTGAGCACTTCCACCAGCAGGCTGGTTTCCCGGTAGGGCTGCGTATGCAGCACATAGGCCGGCTGACGATCCACCCTGCCCGGCTGGCTCATCCCGCGGCTCCGCGCGGACAGGCCGCGGCGGGACTGACGTTGAAGGCGAACACCCGGTACCAGGCCTCCGGCCCGTAGCGCTGGGCGATCAGACGCTCCGCGCATTGGCGCCAGGCGGCGATGGCCTCCACGCTGTCCCAATAGGACACGGTGTCCTGCCCCGGCTCGCCGCGCTCCAGGCCGAGAAAACCGGCCTGGCAGGACGCCAGCCTGGCGACGCGCTCCAGCAAGTCGCGGCTGCCGGGCAAGTCCTGTCCTTGCTGCAGAGAAAAAATCACCGTCCAGCAGGACGGCGCCAAGTGATAGTGCATCGGGGTGTCAGTCCAGGCCGAATTCCCGCAGGAAGCGCACGTCGTCGGCCCAGCCGGACTTGACCTTGACCCAGACTTGCAGGAAGACCTTGCCGTCGAACAGTTTTTCCATGTCCATACGCGCCTCGGTGGAGATCTTCTTCAGCTTCTCGCCGCCGCGGCCGATGACGATGGGCTTCTGGTTTTCCTTGTCCACCAGCACGCCGATATGGATGCGGCGCAGCTCGCCGTCCATTTCGAACATTTCCACTTCCACATTCATTTCGTACGGCAGTTCTTCGCCCAGGTAGCGGAACAGTTTTTCACGCACGATCTCGGCGGCCAGGAAGCGCTCGCTCTTGTCGGTGACCATGTCTTCCGGATACAGCGGCATCGATTCCGGCAGATGCGGCCGCACCTGCTCCAGCAGTTCGCTCAGGCGCTGGCCGTGCTTGGCGCTGACCACTTCCACGCCGGCGAAGGCGAATTCCGCCTGCACCTCGGCGATGAAGGCCTGCAGCGCGTCGCGGTCCTTGGCCTTGTCCAGCTTGTTCACCACCAGGATTACCGGGGTGCGCTTGGGCAGCAAGGCCATCACTTCGCGGTCGGCGCCGGTGAAGCGCATCGCTTCCAGCACGAACAGCACGCAATCGACGCTGCCCAGCGAGTCCTTGACGCTCTTGTTCAGGGTTTCGTTGAGCGCGCCCTTGTGGAAGGTCTGAAACCCCGGGGTGTCGACGAAGACGAACTGAGCGTTGTTCTCGGTGTGAATGCCGGTGACGCGGTGGCGCGTGGTTTGCGCCTTCTTGGACGTGATGCTGATCTTCTGGCCGATCAGGTGGTTCATCAGCGTGGATTTGCCGACATTGGGACGGCCGACGATGGCGACAAAGCCGCAGTGGTATTGGATATCAGTCATGTGCGTTTCTTGCTCGCAGCGAGTTTTTGTTCCAGCAGGACTAGCGCCGCTTCGGCGGCCTGCTGTTCGGCGGCGCGGCGGCTGCCGCCCTCGCCGGTGGAGCCTATCGCCAGCTCGCCCAGGTCGCACTCGACGCGGAACCATTGTTCATGGGCTTCGCCGCTTTGCGACAGGATACGGTATTTGGGCAAGGCCAGCTTGCGCGCCTGCAGCGCTTCCTGCAAACGGGTCTTGGCGTCCTTGGCCTGGCGGGTGGTGTCGATGGACGACACGCGTTCGGCGTAGAGCCGGCGCACCACCTGCTCGGCGCGCAGGAAATCGGAATCGAAGCTGACCGCGGCGAACGTGGCTTCCAGCGCGTCGGCGAGGATGGACGGCCGGTTGAAGCCGCCGCTTTTCAATTCGCCCTCGCCCAGGTAGAGATAATCGCCCAGCTTGAGTTCGTGGGCGATCTCGGCCAGGGTGTTCTGGTTGACCAGATTGGCGCGCAAGCGCGACAGCTCGCCCTCGGTCAGCTTGGGGAATTGATCGAACAGCATGCGGGCGACGGTGTAATTGAGGATGCTGTCGCCGACGAATTCGAAACGTTCATTGTTGCTGGCGCCGTAACTGCGGTGCGTCAAGGCCTGACGCAGCAGCTCCGGCTTCTGAAATGCGTAATCCAGCGCCTGACTCAGGCGCCGGAATCTATTATCGGTTGGTATCACGTGGTTTATTGCGGAGGCTGGCCCGCTTGGGTATCGAATTTGAACAGCAGACTGACGTTGGAGAACAGCGGCACTTCGCGCTGATACACCGCGCGCACGAAAACGAAGTTGCTGCCGGTGACCACGGTCAGGTTCTCCCCCTTGATCGAGGTGATCCCGGCCACACTGGCGCGCTGATTGAAGTCGCGGCGCACCGAAGCCTCGCCGACATTGGACTGGGTGGACAAGGAGGTGATCGCGTGGCGCACCTCGGCGTACTCGGTGTACACCGGCGTCACCTTCATGCCCACCATGATGGCGCCGCCCAGTACTATCATCAGCAGCAGTACGGAAAACAGCGACAAACCTTGTTGACGGCTGAAATGCATAATGCTCTCCGGTTGCAGTCCTGGTGTTGTCAATGGATGGACTTGCCGATGCGCGACAGATCGCCAAAGTTCATCCAGATCATGAAGGCCTTGCCCACCATCAGCTTGTCATCGACAAAGCCCCAGTAGCGGCCGTCCAGGCTATTGTCGCGGTTATCGCCCAGCATGAAGTAATGACCGGCCGGCACCTTGCAGACAAAGCCATTGTCATCATAGCGGCAGTTGTCGCGGTACGGGAAGTCTTGTACCTGACTCAAGGACACCACCGGGGTGCCGGCATTGTTCAGCACCGAGTAAGTGCGCTGCCCCATGGTTTCCTTGTAGCGCTGGGCATTGACCATCATCAGGCCCTGCTCCAGGTATTCGTAGCTGCCGTCGTCGGCGTCCGGCAGCGGCTTGCCGTTGACGCTCAGGCGCTTGTCGCGGTATTCGACCACATCACCCGGCAGACCGATGGCGCGCTTGATGTAATTGACCTTGGGGTTGGGCGGGAAGTTGAACACCACCACATCGCCGCGCTCCACCTTGTTCACCGGCGCGAACACGGTGTTCAGCACCGGCACGCGCAGGCCATAGGTGAATTTGTTCACCAGGATGAAATCGCCCACCACCAGGCCCGGACGCATCGAGCTGCTGGGGATCTGGAACGGCTCGGCGATGAAGGAGCGCAGCAGGAACACCACCAGGATCACCGGGAAGAAGCCGCGCGAGTAATCGACGAAATGCCCGGCCTGAGCACCGGCGGCGCGGCGCTTGGCCAACAGCAGCTTGTCGGCGCACCACACCGCGCCGGTGATCAGCACGAAGACCAGCATCACCGCGGTGAAGCTCATATAGTTGGACAGCAGACCAAAGCCGCCGATCAGCACCGCCAGGTAGCCCCACTGCACCGCCTGCGGCCAATCCTTGGCGCCTTCTTGCTTCTTGCCGCCAAAAGCGATCAGCATGCCGCCGATCGCCACCGCCACGACAAACACCCAGAACAGATTTCCGCCCACTTATTTGTCCCCTACTTGAAGAATTGCCAGGAAGGCTTCCTGCGGAATTTCCACATTGCCCACTTGCTTCATGCGCTTCTTGCCCGCCTTTTGCTTTTCCAGCAGCTTTTTCTTACGAGTGATGTCGCCGCCGTAGCACTTGGCCAACACGTTCTTGCGCAGCGCCTTGACCGTCTCGCGCGCGATGATGTGGCCGCCGATGGCCGCCTGCACCGCGATATCGAACATCTGGCGCGGAATCAGTTCACGCATCTTGGACACCAGTTCACGGCCGCGGTAGACGCTGGAGGCACGGTGCACGATCAGCGACAGCGCGTCGACCTTCTCGCCATTGACCAGCACGTCCAGCTTGACCAGATCAGCGCTCTGGAATTCCTTGAACTCGTAATCCAGCGAGGCGTAGCCGCGGCTGGTGGACTTCAGCTTGTCGAAGAAGTCCATCACCACTTCGTTCATCGGCAGATCGTAGGTCAGCATCACCTGGCGGCCCATGTACTGCATATTGCGCTGCACGCCGCGCTTCTGGTTGCACAGCGTCATCACCGCGCCGACATAGTCTTGAGGCACCAGGATGGTGGAGGTGATGATGGGTTCGCGCAACTCGTCGTACTTGCCGGCATCCGGCATCCGCGACGGGTTGGACACCACTTCCACCACGCCGTCTCTCATCACTACTTCGTAGTTCACCGTGGGCGCGGTGGTGATCAGGTCCATGTCGAACTCGCGCTCCAGGCGCTCCTGCACGATCTCCAGGTGCAGAAGGCCGAGGAAGCCGCAGCGGAAGCCGAAGCCCAGCGCCTGCGACACTTCCGGCTCGAACTTCAGCGAAGCGTCGTTCAGCTGCAGTTTTTCCAGCGCGTCGCGCAGCGCCTCGTAGTCGTGGCTTTCCACCGGGTACAGGCCGGCGAATACCTGGGATTGCACTTCCTTGAAGCCCGGCAGCGCCTCGGTGGCCGGCTTGGACACCAGGGTGATGGTGTCGCCGACCTTGGCCGATTTCAATTCCTTGATGCCAGCGATGACGAAACCCACCTCGCCCGCGTTCAGATTCGGACGCTGGACGGATTTGGGCGTGAACACGCCCACTTGTTCGCACAGATGCTCGGCGCCGGTGGCCATGAACTTGATCTTGTCCTTGGGCTTCAGCGAACCATCAATCACGCGCACCAACATCACCACGCCGACATAGTTGTCGAACCAGGAGTCGATGATCAGCGCCTTGAGCGGGCCGTCGGCCTCGCCCACCGGCGGCGGCACCTTGGTGACCACTTCTTCCAGGATGTCCTCGATGCCGATGCCGGACTTGGCCGAGGCGCGCACCGCGTCCGCCGCCTCGATACCGATAATATCTTCGATTTCCTGGCTGACGCGCTCCGGCTCGGCTGCCGGCAGGTCGATCTTGTTCAGCACCGGCACCACTTCCACGCCCAGCTCGATGGCGGTGTAGCAGTTGGCCACGGTCTGCGCTTCCACGCCTTGCGAGGCGTCCACCACCAGCAGCGCGCCTTCGCAGGCGGACAGCGAGCGCGACACTTCATAGGAAAAGTCCACGTGTCCGGGGGTGTCGATCAGGTTCAGGTTATAGACCTGACCGTCGCGCGCCTTATAGCTCAAGGCCGCGGTCTGCGCCTTGATGGTGATGCCGCGCTCTTTCTCGATGTCCATCGAGTCCAGCACCTGGGCGCTCATTTCGCGCATTTCCAGGCCGCCACAGAATTGAATGAAGCGGTCGGCCAGGGTCGATTTGCCATGGTCGATATGGGCAATGATCGAGAAATTTCGAATGTTTTTCATGATATCCAGCAAAAGATAAGGGCACGCTAGCGTGCCCGGAACTGCCGATGGAAGCCGCGGGCCTGATGAAAGCGGCTCATCATCAGGATTGCGACCTCTTAAAAGGCTGCTGACAGCCCATCCAGCAAGCGGGGGCACCCAGGTGCCCCCGATATAAACTCACACTGGCGCGGATTTTAGCCGATTTCGCCCAAATGTGCAGCCAATGCGGCTTGGTCCAGGTGCCAATGGCAGATTTCGGCCTCATCCGCCATCAGCACCGGCACCAGTTCGTTGAAGCGGCGCTCCAGTTCCGGGTCGGCGTCGACATCGACGACGTCCAGCTCGAAGCCGTAGCGCTCGCGCCAGGGCTGCAGCTCGGCCAGCATCTGATGGCACAAGCTGCAGTATTCGCGAAAATACAGCGTCAGTCTCACTTGCCGTCGCCCACCGGCAACGGAATGAACTGGGTGATCCCCTGGCGCAGCACTTGCAAGGCGATGGACGAGCCTTTCTTGGCCGCGGACAAGGCGGATTTCAGCTGCTCGACATTGGCCAGCGGCTCGCTGCCGATACCGACGATCACGTCGCCCGGCTGGATGCCCGCGCGCATCGCGACATTATTGGCGCCGCGCACCAGCAGGCCGTACTTGATGCCCGCGCGCTGCAGCTGAGCCGGGTTCAATACCTGCAGACGCAAACCGATCTGCGAGAAGCTCTGCTCGTTCGGGCGCTCCTGCTGCGAACCGCGGTATTCACGCTGCGCCAGCCGCGGGTCCTGATCCTGCTGTTCCACCGGCACTACCTTGGCCGAGGTCGCCGCGCGGTTGCGCCACAGGCCCAGCGTTACCGGCTTGCCAGGCGGAATGCTGCCGATCAAGCGCTGCAGATCGGAGCCGGACTCCACCGGCTTGCCGTCCACCTGCTGGATGATGTCGCCGGGCTTGACGCCAGCCTTGGCCGCCGGGCCGTTCGGCTCCACCGCGTTGATCAGCGCGCCGGCCGGCTTGGCCAGGCCGAAGGAGGCGGCCAGATCCTGGCTCAACTCCTGGATCACCACGCCGATCTTGCCACGGCTGACATGGCCCTTGGCCTTCAACTGAGCCACCACGTCCATCGCCACATCGATCGGAATGGCGAAGGAAATACCCATGAAACCGCCGGAACGGCTGAATATCTGGGAATTGATACCCACCACTTCGCCCCGGGTGTTGAACAGCGGGCCGCCGGAATTGCCGGGGTTGATCGCCGCGTCGGTCTGGATGAAGGGCACGAAGGTTTCATCCGGCAGCATGCGGTTCTTACCGGAGACGATGCCGGAAGTGGCGGTATTCTCGAAACCAAACGGCGAGCCGATGGCCAATACCCCTTCGCCCACTTTCAAGGCATTGGCGTCGCCGCGGCGCACCACCGGCAGCTTGTCGGCCTCTATCTTCAGCAGCGCCACATCGGTGCGGGCATCGGCGCCTATCACCTTGGCCTTGTACTCGCGCTTGTCGGTCAGCTTGACGGTGATTTCATCGGCGCGGGCCACCACATGAGCATTGGTCAGCACATAACCGTCGGCGGAAATGATGAAGCCAGAGCCCAGCGAGGACTCCTGCCGCTCTTGGGCGCGCGGCGGCGCGAAGCGGCGGAAGAATTCAAAGAATGGGTCGCCGCTCATGCCCTCGGGCAGATCGTTGCTGACCTCGCGCACCGTCGACTTGGTGCTGATATTGACCACCGCCTTGCCCTCGTTAGAGACAATCTGGCTGAAGTCCGGCAGTTCCGCGGCCATTGCGGCGGGCACCGCGCCCGCCATAATAGAGGCCGCCAACATGGCGGAAACGATCAGTTTTTTGACCGGCATGAGCGCTCCATCTTGATATGTTGTGTTTAAGACGTGCCGACGAATGCCGGCTGAGGGATTACGGCGCCGGCAAGGCCGGACGCCGAAAAACAGACGAGCCGACGCGCTTGCGCCGGCTCCGATCCCGCTGCGCCCATCGGCGCCAAACCCCGCCTCGCCGCCAAGGACAAGAAACGGGATTTGCGCGCCGAAACGCCAGCGGGACGTGCCATCATGGCTTGAGGCTGACCTTCAGGCCTTTCAGCAGCCCCATCATCGCCGGCTCGGGCATATCGCCCACCGCGGTCAATTGATAGCTGCCTTGAGGACCGGTAGCCATATTGATGGCGCCGTGCAGATTGCTGCTGCGTTCGAGCCGCGCGCCTTCCGGCTGGGTCTCGACGAACAGCGACAGCATCACCAGCCCGTCGGAATACACCATGTGGCGCACCGACTTGCCGGCCTGGCCCGGCAGGCTGCGCTGCACCGAGCGCAGCAAGTGGAAGCCGTTCGGCAATCCGGACACATCGTTATCGACCTGCGCGCTAACCTGCGGCTGCGAAGCCCCACCCGGACGCAGCAGGAATTTCTGCGAGAACTTGGGCCGATAGGCGCGCTTGTCCTTGGGACCGGTCAAATCGATATCGGTGAAGGTGAATTGCTCCACCGCCTCGCCCTTGGGCGACAGGGTCACCATTTTCAAGGGCAGCGAGGTCAGCGGCTCCACGCACATGCGCAGGGTGTAACGCTGCCTGTCCTTGGGCCGCAATTCCAGCAGGCTGCAGTCACGCTGTGCCACCCGGTCGCTGCCGACATGCTTGAGCGAATACGACTGGTTGATCTCGCTCATGTCTTCCGGCAGCAGCGCGGGAAACAGGCGCATCGCGCTGATCTTGGCCGCGTTCAGCGCCTTCTTGTCCGGCGCGAAACAGGCCAGCTCATTGCCCTTGCGAATGATTTCCCGGGACGGGCCGTCCAGCGACGTCCGCTTTTCCCGCGTAGCGTCGCCCTGCCCCTCCCTGACGATGTGGAAGGTTTCCAGCGTGCCGTTCATTTGGTGCAGATAGGTGCCGTTCAGCGCCTGCTGGCGTCCGGCAGCCGCCACATTGCGCAGCAGCTGCCAGTCATCCTCTGCATGGGCGGCAGGCGCCGCCGCCACAACCATCAAATTAATCAGAGGAATTACACGCATTTAACGGCGAGCTCCGTTTCCGTAGGACACTTTCATATTGCCTTGATCGGAGGTCACTTCCTGGTGCGCCAGCAGATAAGGATCATCACGCTCCGGCTGGCTGGCCTGAGCCGGCTGCGCAACCTGCACCGGCACGCCCTTGTCCGCCACCAGCGAAGCCGGCTCGCCTCGATGCGAGAGCTGCTGCCAGCCCACCACGGCGGCAAAGCTCACGCTGGCGGCCAGCGCCACCGCGCCGGCGGTGCGCGCA
>NZ_JAJOHW010000158.1 GCF_021129195.1 Chromobacterium aquaticum
GGTGCGCTGGCCGGCCAGCGCGGCCTCGGCCTGGGTCAGCGCCGCGGCGTAGCGGGCGCGGTCCACCACGAAGAGCACATCGCCCTTGTGCACCGGCTGGTTGTCCTTGACCGCCACCTGGGTGACCAGGCCGGCGACGTCGGCGGACAGGGTGATCACGTCGGCGCGCACGCGGCCGTCGCGGGTCCATGGCGAGTGCATGTAATGATCCCATAGCGCCTTGCCCAGCCAGATGGCGAGCGCCAGCAGCAGCAAGGTGATCAGGTAGCGGATGAGGGTATTTATTCGCATATTGATTATCCGGTTTGGTATTTCAGGGTGGGCCGGAGGCGCACTCAATAAAGCAGCAAGGCCAGGCTGCTGAACACGCAGATCAGCAGGCTGAGGCGGAACAAGGCCGGGTGCCAGACCCGGCGGTAGAGTCCGGCCCGGCCCAGCAGCCAGTCCAGCCCGGCCTGGCACAGCAGGCTGAACAGGAACAAGGGCAGCAGGGTGGGGATCAGGATGCCGAACACGGCGATTTCACGAGTCATGGTCGTTTCCTTCCGCGGCTTGTTCGGCCACGTCCAGCAATGAGGTATGGATCAGGTGCAGATCGGCCAGCGCGCGCTGAATCCGCGTGGCGCGGTCGGCGTCGGCCAGCGCCAGGTGGACGCGCAGCACCGGTCCGGCCGCGCGCATGGTGGCGATGGCCTGCTGCAGCCGCTCCGGCGACGGCGCGGCGAAATAGCGCGCCAGCTGCGCCACCGTGTGCTCCAGATCGGCGCGCAACTGTGGCGATGGCGATTCCGCGGTCAGGGTGCGCAGATTGATCACCGCCAGGCCCAGTTCCAGCAGGGTGATGGCCTGGGCGGTAATGGTCTGTTTCAACTCGGCCTGGGCCGGGCTCAGCGTGTTCAGCAGATTGAGCAGGTCGCGGATGCGGTTCTCGTAACGCTGCTTCAGGTGCGGCAGCTTGGCGTCGCAGGCGCGGCGCGCCTCGCGCCACAGCGCCGCCGCGATGTGGCGCGGCGAGCCCATGGTGTGTTCGGGCAGCACCAGCTGAAAGAAAGCCGCCGCCAGCGCCAGCCCCAGGATGCGGGAGATGCTGTTGTTGAGGAAGGCGACGATGTCGTAATTCATCTGGTTCTGCGGATTGATCGCATTGGCCAGCACGATGGTCATGCCGGCGCCGATGCCGGCGTATTTGGGCAGGCATTTCAGATAACTGCCCAGCGCCAGAAAGGGCAGCAGGCCCAGCACCAGCATCGGGAAGCCATTGCCCTGGCTCAGCAGCCAGAACAGGCTGATATAGGCCAGCGGCGTGCCCAGCGCGAAGCCGGTCAGGAATTGCTTGACCATCAGCACCGGCCGCGGCGAGGAGGCGGCCAGGCCGCAGAGCACCGTGGCCAACAGCACCGCTTCCAGCGCGCTGGGCCAGGCCAGCCAATACCAGGCGATGGACAGGGTGCCCAGCGTCAGCGCCGCGCGCACGCCGCCGGCTATGGCCACCGGCAGCGGCGTGCCCGGCACATAGGCGGCCAGCGCGCTGATCTGCTGCGGCGTCTTGCTGGCGAAGCCGTGATAGACGCCGACGAAGGCGTGCATTTCCTCGATGAAGCGGGTCAGCAGCTCGGTGGCGGTGTCGAAGTCTATGCGCCAGTGTTCCGCCTGTTCGCCGCCAGGCAGCTTTTCGCGCGCGGCGTCGATGCGGCGCGGCCAGCCAGCGCGCAGCCGGCCCAGCTGGACCACGGTGTCCTGCGCCTCGGCGGCGTTGCGCGCCGGGCCGTCGGCGTCGCTGAGCACGGCGGCCACCTCGGCGAACAGCGGCAGCAGCAGGCCGGGCAAGGGCGAATCCGCATCTCGGCGCAGCCGCTCCATTTGCCGGTGCAGGGTGTGGAAGGTGGTCAGCGCGGCCATGAAGGTGGCGTTGAAGGCGTGCAGCTGATTGCTGCGCGAACGCATATTGCCGGCCTCGAAGAAGGCGGTGGCGCGGCCGGCTTCCAGCGCGGCGA
>NZ_JAJOHW010000159.1 GCF_021129195.1 Chromobacterium aquaticum
CCTTGACCGCCTTGGCGACGGCCTCCTTGATTTGAGCCTTGAAACGGCGCAGGAACCGTTCGCGGTTAACCGCGGACTTGTTCTTGCCGTTGAGGCGCCGATCGATGATGTGGGACATAAGCACCTCGCTTTGCCTGTGCCGGCGCCGCCGCCCGCTGGCGGCCGCGCCTGACAGCTGTTGTTATTCTCCGCGCGGCCGGCGCCAGCGGCCGCGCGTCGATCTCCGGCGCCGCCCTGGCGACGCCGGACCCGCGATGGCTTACGAGGACTTGCGCACTCGCAGATACCATTCGCACAACAGGCGCACCTGCTTGGCGGTGTAGCCTTTCTCCACCATGCGGTTGACGAAGTCCTCGTGCTTCTTCGCGTCCTCGGCGCTGGCCTTGGCGTTGAAGGAGATCACCGGCAGCAGCTCCTCGGTGTTGGAGAACATTTTCTTCTCGATCACCGTGCGCAGCTTCTCGTAGCTGGTCCAGGTGGGGTTCTTGCCGCCGTTGTTGGCGCGCGCCCGCAGCACGAAGTTGACGATCTCGTTGCGGAAGTCCTTGGGGTTGGAAATCCCGGCCGGCTTCTCTATCTTCTCCAGCTCCGCGTTCAAGGAGGTTCGATCGAAGATCTCGCCGGTGTCCTGATCACGGTACTCCTGATCCTGAATCCAGAAATCCGCGAAGCTGACGTAGCGGTCGAAGATGTTCTGGCCGTATTCGGAGTAGCTTTCCAGATAAGCGGTTTGAATCTCCTTGCCGATGAACTCCACGTACTTGGGCGCCAGGTACTCCTTCAGGAAGGTCAGATACTTCTGCTCGGTTTCCGCCGGGAACTGCTCGCGCTCAACCTGCTGCTCGATCACATACAGCAAGTGCACCGGGTTGGCCGCCACCTCGCTGTGATCGAAGTTGAACACCTTGGACAGGATCTTGTAAGCGAAGCGCGTGGACAAGCCGCTCATGCCCTCGTCCACCCCGGCGTAATCGCGGTATTCCTGGATGGACTTGGCCTTGGGATCCGTGTCCTTCAGATTGTCCCCGTCGTAGACCTGCATCTTGCTGAACAGGCTGGAGTTTTCCGGCTCTTTCAGCCGCGACAGCACCGCGAACTGCGACATCATCTTCAGCGTGCCCGGCGCGCACGGCGCGCGGCCCAGTGAAGAGTTGCGGATCAGCTTGTCGTAGATCTTGATCTCGTCGGACACGCGCAGGCAATACGGCACCTTGACGATGTAAATCCGGTCGAGGAAGGCCTCGTTGTTCTTGTTGTTGCGGAACTGCTTCCACTCGGACTCGTTGGAGTGAGCCAAGATCACGCCTTCAAACGGAATCGCGCCAAAGCCCTCGGTGCCCTTGAAGTTGCCTTCCTGGGTCGCCGTCAGCAAGGGGTGCAAGACCTTGATCGGCGCCTTGAACATCTCCACGAATTCCAGCAAGCCCTGGTTGGCCAGGCACAAGCCGCCGGAGTAGCTGTAAGCGTCCGGGTCGTCCTGCGCGTATTTCTCCAGCTTGCGGATATCCACCTTGCCCACCAGCGACGAAATATCCTGGTTGTTCTCGTCGCCCGGCTCGGTCTTGGCCACCGCGATCTGCTTGAGCACGGACGGATAGCGTTTGACCACGCGGAACTGGCCGATGTCGCCGTTGAACTCATGCAGCCGCTTCACCGCCCACGGGCTGGGGATGCTCTTCAGATAACGCCGCGGAATGCCGTATTCCTCTTCCAGCAGCGCACCGTCCTCGTCATAGTTGAACAGCGCCAGCGGAGACTCGTTGACCGGGCTGCCTTTCAGGCAATAGAACGGCACCAGCTCCATCAGCTCTTTCAGCTTTTCCGCGATGGACGATTTACCGCCGCCCACCGGACCCAGCAAATAGAGGATCTGCTTCTTCTCTTCCAGGCCTTGAGCGGCGTGGCGGAAGTAGGACACCACCTGTTCGATCACCTCCTCGGTGCCGTAGAAATCACGGAACGCGGGATAGACCTTGATGACTTTGTTGGAAAAAATGCGGGACAGACGCGAATCATGCCGAGTGTCCACCAGCTCCGGCTCGCCAATGGCGGCCAGCATGCGCTCTGCGGCGGTGGCGTAAGCGCCGGGGTCTTTCTTGCAGAGCTCCAGGTACTCCTGGATGGTGTACTCCTCCTCACGAGTCTTGTCGTAACGAGCAGCGTAGTGACTGAAGATATCCGGGTGCATGGCTCTCTCCTGGCAGGTAGCAGAGGCGCAAACGATATGCACACGGCATCCGCTGCTCCCCTTGCTGAATTAGAGTATTCACATTGTTTCCGGCTTCTTTTTCTGGGTATAGCATAACGCACGGGCTGGCAGGGCAAAACAGCGCCTGCACACAAAATATGAGATCGCGAGCCAGATTCAATACAAGTATTTGAAATGGATGGCGAATTCCGCCAGCTTTTTTTTGTAACGGGAGACGAGCGGCGTGTAAGCGGGAGTAAACGGAAATCGGCCCAAAAAAAATGCTTTGAGAATCAACCGTTTCCAGCGCGGCGATTGAAACATTCGCACCGCGCAAGGTGGCGAAAAGAGAGAAAGAAATATAAAGCATGCGCCGCGCTCGCGCGGCCGGCGGCGCTCAGCCCTTGCGCTGAATAATGCGCACGCCGATTTCATAGATGCGGCCGCGCTGCACCTCATTGCAGCGCTTCACCTCCACCACCGCCTCCAAGGGCTTGCCCGGCATGCCGCCCACCGACGGCGCCAGCACGATGACGGACAGGCGCTCGCCGAACTGCGGCACGAAGGACGAACGCAAGGCCATGCCGTCCACCGACAGATCGACGCACTCGCCGTAATGGGTTTCGCCGCTGATCAAGGAGCGGATGCGGGCCTTGCAGCCCATGCTGATGCGCCGTCCGCGCCGCCGATCCCGGTAGGGATCAAACGGCGACACCCGCCATCCTCCCGGCCTGATGCGCGGCCAGCCAATGCAGGCCGACGATGGACTTGCTGTCGCAGATATCCCCGCTCAGCGTCATCCGCATCGCCTCTTCCAGCGGCACCGTCAGCACCTCCAGGAACTCGCCCTCGTCCAGGCGGCTGCCCTGCTGGCTCAGCCCCTCCGCCAGGTAATAGCTGATGCGCTCGTTGGAATAGCCTATGCACGGATAAGCGGTGCCCAGATAGGTCCAGCGCTCCGCCACATAGCCGGTTTCCTCCAGCAGCTCCCGCCTCGCGGTGGCCGCCGGCTCCTCGTCCGGGTCTATCTTGCCGGCGGGAATCTCCACGAACTCGCGGCCGGCCGGATAACGATACTGGCGCTCCAGCACCAGCTTGCCGTCCGGCGTCAGCGCCAGCACCGCCACCGCGCCGGGGTGCAGAATGTATTCGCGCGTGGCCGCAGCCCCATCCGGCAGCGCCACCTTGTCCTTATGCACCTCGAGAAAGCCACCCTGATACACCAACTCCGACGACAATTGCTTCTCAAGCAGATTCACGATGGCCCCTTAAAGTGTTTTGCAATGTCGGCTTTTCCAGGCGCTGACCACCGCCCAGCGCCATAGCAGCCGGGTCAGCACATAGCCGATCACACCGAACGTCAGCCCCAGCGCCGGCAGCCCCACCAGCAAAGGCCAGCCCAGATCGGCCAGCCAGTCCAGCGTCAAGCGCCACCACTCCGCCAGGTTCAACTGCCCCCAACCGGGCGGCGGCGTCATTGTACCCGCAGCCGGATCACCCAGCAAAAGCTTGCCATAAGCATAAGCCAGAAAATACAGCGGCAATACGGTCAAAGGGTTAGTGTACAGCGTGAACAGCACCGCCACCGGCAGATTCACCCGCATCAGCAGCGCCAGCGTCACCGCCGTCACCTTTTGCGTGGGGCCGGGCATCAGGCCGGCGAACAAACCCACCGCCACCCCCATCGCCACCTTGCGCCGGTTCAGCGACCAATACGCCGGCCGGTCCAAATACGGCGCCAGCCGGCGCAAGCCGGGCTTCTGAAACCAATGATGCCGGTAGGCAACCCATTTGCGTACCTTGCGTCTAAACCAAGTCATCTGGAATGTATCAATCCCTCATCCGCGCCCGTTGCCGTTAAACCACACTCACCGCCGGGGAAAGCGCGAAAAGCTTGTCAAAGCCTCGTCGATAATTTAAACAAGCGTTTGAATTATTCGCCCAAGCGCAGGGCGAACCCAAACACTACAGACTTGGGCCGCAAAGTCCAGGCCGCGCAAAACCAACAGGAGAGACCCATGCCTGCATACCAAGCCCCGCTGCGGGATTTCGATTTCGTGCTCCACGAGCTGATCAAGGTACAGGACATCATCCCCACCCTGCCCGGCTACGAAGAAGCCACCCAGGACATCTTCCGCTCCTACCTGGAAGCCGCCGCCCAGTTCTGTGAAAGCGAACTGGCGCCGCTGAACCGCCAGGGCGACGAAGAAGGCTGCCACTACGACAGCTCCACCAAATCCGTCACCACCCCGCCCGGCTTCAAGGAAGCCTACCAGCAATACTGTGAACTCGGCTTCCCGGCGCTGGACTGCGACCCGGCCTACGGCGGCCAGGGCATGCCCAAGGCGTTGAGCTTCCCCATCATGGAAATGCAGTGCTCCAGCAACGTGGCCTGGTCCATGTACCCCGGCCTGTCCCACGGCGCGTATTCTGCCATTCATGCCCACGGAACCGAAGCGCAAAAAGCGACCTACCTGCCCAAACTGGTGGACGGCAGCTGGACTGGCACCATGTGCCTGACCGAACCGCACTGCGGCACCGACCTGGGCCTGCTCAAAACCCGCGCCGAACCCAACGGCGACGGCAGCTACAGCATTACCGGCACCAAGATTTTCATCTCCGCCGGTGAACATGATATGTCCGACAACATCATCCACCTGGTGCTGGCCCGCCTGCCGGACTCGCCCAAGGACGTGAAAGGCATCTCCCTGTTCATCGTGCCCAAGTTCCACGAAGATGGCAGCCGCAACCCCGTGGCCTGCGGCAGCCTGGAACACAAGATGGGCATCAAGGCCAACGCCACCGCGGTGATCAACCTGGACGGCGCCAAGGGCTATCTGATTGGCGAAGTCAACAAGGGCCTGTCCTGCATGTTCACCATGATGAACGCCGCCCGCCTGGGCTGCGGCATGCAAGGCCTGGGCATAGGCGAAGCCTCCTTCCAGGGCGCGCTGGCCTATGCGCGCGAACGCCTGCAAATGCGCTCGCTCTCCGGCGACAAATGCCCGGACAAACCGGCGGACCCCATCATCGTCCACCCGGACGTGCGCCGCATGCTGCTGACCCAGAAAGCCTACACCGAAGCCGGCCGCGCGCTGACCAGCCTGCTGGCGCTGCAACTGGACATTGAAGACAAACACCCGGACGCCGACGCCCGCCAGGACGCCGCCGACCTCGTGGCCCTGCTCACCCCGGTGGCCAAGGCCTTCATGACCGACAACGGCTACGAAGCCGCCAACCTGGGCATGCAAGTATTCGGCGGCCACGGCTACATCCGCGAATGGGGCATGGAGCAACTGGTGCGCGACTGCCGCATCTCCCAGATCTACGAAGGCACCAACGGCATCCAGGCCATCGACCTGCTGGGCCGCAAAGTGCTGATGGACCAGGGCCAGAAGCTGCGCAAGTTCACCAAGCAAATCCACAAATTCTGCCAGGCCAATGAAGGCAACGACAAACTGGCCGACTACGTGGCCCCGCTGGCCAAGCTGTTGAAGGACGTGGGCGAAGTGACCATGGGCATAGGCATGGCCGGCATGCAGAACCGCGACGAAGCCGGCGCGGCCGCCACCGACTACCTGCGCCTGATCGGCCACCTCAGCTACGCCTGGCTGTGGGCGCAAATGGCGGAAGTGGCTCATTCCAAGCTGGGCGGCGGCGAAGACGGCTTCTACCAGGCCAAGATCCTGACCGGCCGCTTCTATATGGCTAAGCTGTTCCCGGAAGTGCACAGCCTGCTGGCCAAGCTCAAGGCCGGCGCCAAGCCGTTGATGGAGTTGCAGGACGAGCACTTCGCGTTCTAAGGAACCTGCTTACGATCTGCTGNNAACGGCCCCTAGGGGCCGTTTCTCATGGGCGACTCCGCCGCGCTAGCCGCCCCGGCCTCGCTTGCGGTAACGCTTCTGCGTTTGCGCCTGCGCTATCTGCTCCAGACACAGATAAAGCTGCTGCACCGCCTCCACATGCTGGGCCAGATCCACCCGCTCCACCGCCAGGTTCAGCAACATCTCCAGATAATTGAAGAAACCCTTGCACAGGCCGATGCGGTGACTCTTGTCGGCAAAATCCATATCGCTGGTAATGCGGAACAACAGCCCTCGCGCCGCATGCTGGCGGTTGGTCTTCAACAACTGCGCCAGATGCGCAGCGTACTGGCGGCCAATGGCGCAGGCCTCGGAATAATCCCTGGGCTCCGCCGGCTGCCAGTAATGC
>NZ_JAJOHW010000160.1 GCF_021129195.1 Chromobacterium aquaticum
AGGAGGCGAACTATACGTCACGACCCCACACCCGTCAACACCTATTTTGAAAAAAGACTGACATTTCGCAAACAGCGCCGGCAAGCTTTTGATTTGTAAAGGAACCGTCATACTAAGCCGGAACAACTTCTCTCCGGCGCTCCGGCAAACCCATGCAGAGGCAACGCTACTGGATGCGAAAAAGCCCCGATTCACGGGGCTTTTTCTGAAGCGAGTGCCTGCATTCTGGCGCACGACCATGCCAAACCGGCTCAAACGCCTTGCTCAGCTGCGGTAATCCGCATTGATCTTTACATAGTCATAGGAGAAGTCGCAGGTCCACACCGTGGCTTCCGCCGCGCCTCGACCCAAGTCGACTCTGACGGTGATTTCTGGCTGGGCCATCACCCGCTGACCATCTTCTTCTCTATATAGAGGGTTGCGCCCGCCGTTTGTCGCCACCAGCACCTCGTCCAGATACAGCTCCAGGCGATCGACATCCAGGTCCTGCACGCCGGCATAGCCGATCGCGCACAGCAGACGTCCCAGATTGGGATCGGAGGCGAAGAAAGCGGTTTTCACCAATGGGGAGCGTGCGATGGCATAGGCGACATCCTTGCATTCTTCAAACGAGCGGCCACCTTCGACCTTGACGGTGATGAATTTGGTGGCGCCTTCGCCATCACGGACGATGGCCTGCGCCAAACGGGTGGCGACCTTGATCAGTTCCGCCTTCAACAAGGCATAGCCGGCATGCTGCGTCGAGTCGATCAGCGGCCCGCCGCTCTGGCCGGTGGACATCAAAATAAAGCTGTCGTTGGTGGAGGTGTCGCCATCCACCGAAATGCAGTTAAAGGAGACATCGGCCACTTCCTTGACCAATTGGCGTAGCACCGGACGGGTCACGGCGGCGTCGGTGGCGATGAAGCCCAGCATGGTGGCCATATTAGGATGAATCATGCCGGCGCCCTTGGAGATGCCGGTGATGCTGACAGGGTAACCATCCAATGTCAGGCGAGCGCTGACCGCCTTGGGCGCGGTATCGGTGGTCATGATCGCGCGGGCGGCATCGGCCCAACCGGTGTCTTGCCGACGCGGCAGCGCGGCGGCGATCTTGTCCACTGGCAGCGGCTCCAGGATCACGCCGGTGGAGAACGGCAGGATTTGTTCTACCTGGCAGCCCAATTCATCCGCTAGCGTCCGGCAAACTTGCAGCGCGTCCTGGCGCCCTTGCTCGCCGGTGCCGGCATTGGCATTGCCGGTGTTGATCACCAGCGCGCGGATTTGCACGCCGGCATCGAGATGCTTCTTGCAGATTTGCACCGGGGCGGCGCAGAAGCGGTTTTGAGTGAATACGCCGGCGACGGTATTGCCTTTGTCCAGGCGGATGACCAGCACGTCGTTGCGCTCGGCTTTCTTGATGCCGGCGGCGGCGACGCTCAGCGTCAGGCCGGGAATGGGGAGAAGAGCATCATCACTCAGGACTTCCAGGTTTACTGCCATCTATCGCTCCAGATCAATCAATATTATTCGCATCGATTGTAGCGGATTTGATCCGCCGGACCGGAAACAAAAACGGCGCTTCCGTTCAGCCCTCGGCCGCCGCCGCGCTCAATAGTTCGAGCAGCGCCTCGCCGTAACGCGCGAGCTTGAGTTCGCCCAGGCCATAGACCTTGGCCAGGCCGGCACGGGAGGTCGGGTGCTTTTCCACCAGGTCGCGCAGGGTACGATCGGAGAACACCGCGTAGGCCGGCACATTGTGCTCGTCCGCCATCTGCCGGCGCCAGCCGCGCAGCGCCTGCCACAGCCGTTCTTCACGCTCGGTGCGCAGCCAGCGGTCGGCGCTGGCGGTGCTGCGCGCGGCCTTGTCATCGGCCAGCGGCCGCAGGTAGATTTTTTCCTGGCCTTTGAGCACGGCGCGGCACTCATCGCTGAGCACCAGCGACTGGCCGCGGGCAATGTCGACATGCAGCAGCTTGCGCGCCACCAATTGGCGGATGATGGAGCGCCAGGCGCGCTGATTGTAATCGCGGCCGATGCCGAAAGTGGACAGCTTGTCGTGGCCGTAGTGGCCGACGCTTTGATTGGCGCGGCCCAGCAGCACGTCGATCACGTGGCCGGCGGAGAAACGCTGTTCCACACGGTAGATGCAGGACAACAGCTTTTGCACCGGCACGGTGGCGTCGAAGGTAATGGGCGGATGCAGACAGTTGTCGCAATGGCCGCAGCGGCCGCTCTGTTCGCCGAAATGCGCCAGGATATGCTGACGTCGGCAGGAGGCTGCCTCGCAGAAGGCCAGCATGGCGTCGAGCTTGCCCAGTTCCACCTGCTTTTGCAGCTCGGCCATTTCGCCGCCTTCTATCATTTGCCGCAGTTGCACCACGTCGTTGAGGCCGTAGCACAGCCAGCTGGCGGCGGGCAGGCCGTCGCGGCCGGCGCGGCCGGATTCCTGATAGAAATTCTCCGGGCTCTTGGGCATGTCGATGTGGGCGACGAAACGCACGTCCGGCTTGTCTATGCCCATGCCGAAAGCGACGGTGGCCACCATGACCACGCCTTCATCGCGCAGGAATTCGCGCTGGTTCACATCGCGCTGTTGGTGGCTGAGACCGGCGTGGTAGGGCAAGGCGTGGATGCCGTTGTCGCACAGCCATTGCGCGGAGTCTTCGACGCGCTTGCGCGACAGACAGTAAACGATGCCGGCGCTGCCGGGATATTCGTTGCGGATGAAGTCGAGCAGCTGCTTCTTGGCGTTGTGCTTTTCCACCACTTGGTAGAACAGGTTCGGCCGGTCGAAGCTGGACAGGAAGACGCGCGCGTCTTGCAGCTTCAGGTAATGAAGAATGTCGGCGCGGGTCTGTTCGTCGGCGGTGGCGGTCAGCGCGATGCGCGGCACCAGCGGAAAACGCTCGGCCAGCAACCCCAGCTGCTGGTATTCCGGGCGGAAGTCATGACCCCAGTGGCTGACGCAATGGGCTTCGTCGATGGCGAACAGGCTGATGTTCAGCTGCGACATGAATTCGAGGAAACGCGGTGTCAGCAAGCGCTCCGGCGCCACGTAAAGCAGATCGAGCGTGCCAGCGCGCGCCTGGCGCGCGATATCGCGCGCCTCGTCCAATTGGGTAGCGGAATTAAGGCAGGCAGCGGCCACGCCCTGCTCCACCAGGGTGGCTACCTGGTCTTGCATCAGCGCGATCAGCGGCGACACCACGATGGCGACGCCGGGGCGCATCAGCGCCGGAATCTGAAAGCAAAGGCTTTTGCCGCCGCCGGTGGGCATCAGCACCAGTGCGTGGCCGCCCTGGGCGACGTGGTCGACAATCTCCCCTTGCTGCCCGCGGAATTCGGGGTAGCCGAAGATTTGATTGAGTAGGGAGAGCGCGTCCTGCATAAGCCATCATCTTGCGTGAAGGGGCTTATTGTACGGCAAGTGGCCGGCAGCGTCCCGCCTGGGGTGAAATGGGCAAAAAAAGGGCCGCTGGAGTGCAGCGGCCATAAAGTTGGATGGAGACAATGTGAAACGAAGAGGAAAAATGCTCTCGCACTACCATGGACCTGTGGGACACTGACGAAGTTCCTTTTTTTGCATTTATTTTTTGCGATATTTAGACAAAAAATATTTATACGGCATTATGGATTTTTTGCTTGCCATCGGTGTCGAAGGCCCCCATGCCAACCTCCCGACGCCCACGCCGGCTGGTTCGACGCATCAGGCTTGGAGCGCTCCGCCGGCTGTGCGACACTGACGGCGATTTCGTGGAGGCATCAATGCGTAAAATTTGGCCAGTACTGTTGGCAACGGCTCTAATCAGCGCCTGCGCCAGCGCGCCGAGCAAGGCGCCCAGCCCGGCGCCGGTCGGCAAGCCGACGACATCCGGGGCCAGCCCGGCAAACGCCGATTGGCAAAACCTGGGGGTCTCCCCCAACGGCAATATCCTGAACGAGCTGGACAAGCTGTCGGTTCGCAAGCAGGGACAGTTGGTCAGCTTTCGCGACCGCAAGACCATCTTCAATCTGAAGAAGGAAAACTTCTTGTCCACGCCGCGCCACAAGGTGTCGATCAATAGCTGGCAGATTGACTGTTCGCAACGCACCTTCCGCCTGCTGGACATGGTGCTGTTCGACGAGAACGGCCGCCAGATCGCCAGTTTCACCTATAATGACAACCAGATAAAACCTATGCCGGTAGTGCAAAATTCGGCCAGCTATCAACAGATGCTGCTGGTATGCAAGGGCGAACCCGGATTCTGAGAACGTGTTCACGATTTCGCGAGCCAAGGCGAGACAAGACGCCCGCGGATCGTGAATCCGTTCCAAATCCGGCCCGCCCCGCGCGCGGCTTGATCCTTGCCGCGCGCGAACGCAAGCCCTCTGCCTAGCGGCCGCGCCGCCCAACCGGCCCATGCCTGGAGCACCCATGCAAGCGATCCGACGAGTGGTCTTCAATCAAAAAGGTGGGGTGGGCAAATCCACCATTACCGTCAACCTGGCCGCCGTCGCCGCCAAGCAGGGCAAGCGGGTGCTGCTGGTCGATCTGGACCCTCAGGGCAACGCCAGCCATTACCTGCTGGGCGCCGCGGCCACCGGCGACGCGCCATCGCTGGCCGGGCTGTTCGAGCAGATGCTGAGCATTTCCATGTTCAGCAAGGAGCCGGCGGATTTCATCCGCGCCACGCCACTAGCCGGCCTCAGCCTGCTGGCCTCGCATCCGGAGCTCTCCGAGCTGATGGGCAAGCTGGAAGCCCGCTACAAGATGTTCAAGCTCAAGGAGGCGCTGGACAGCGTGAGCGAGCAGTTCGACGAGATCTGGATCGACACTCCGCCGGCGCTGAATTTCTTCACCCGTTCGGCACTGATCGCCGCCGACCGCTGCCTGATCCCATTCGACTGCGATGCCTTTTCCCGCCAGGCGCTCTATAACCTGAAAATAAACGCCGAAGAAATCCGCGCCGATCACAACCCCGATCTGTTCATCGAGGGCATCGTGGTCAATCAGTTCCAGGCCCGCGCCAGCCTGCCGACACGGCTGGTGGAGGAACTGAAGCAGGAAGGCCTGCCGGTGTTGTCGTCCCCGCTGTCTTCCTCCGTGAAAATCCGGGAGTCACATGATGCGGCGCTTCCCATGGTATACCTGGATCCACGCCATAAACTGTCGCGCGAATTCGAAGCCCTGTATCAGGAGCTGGCGCACAATGGCCGCCGGACCTAGCCAAGCCGCTCCGCAGCCGGGCGCGGCCTGCGCGCGCCGGGGTGCCCCTCCTTGAACCGTCTCAGTTCGCTGATGGCCAGCGGCCTGCTCAGCATCTGCCTGTTATCGGCCGAGTACTGGCTGTTGCTCAACGATGAGCGCGCCGAGCTCATCGACCGCCAGCATTACTGGGGCGAACTGAGCGCCGAACTGTTGCGGGTGCGGCTGCAAGCGTTGCTGGACCACTCCGCCCTGCTGGCGCAAAGCCTGGCCAACAGCCCGCAGCCGCGGGCGCTGGCCGAGTTGGCGCGCGGCACGATACGCGACGACACCCCGTTCGGCGGCCTGGGCATCGTCGAATACGTGCGCCCGGAACAGCGCGAAGCCTTTGAAAACCGCATCGCCAACAGCATACGCGTATTGCAGGACCGTCACCTGACACCCAGTCCGCGCCGCCCGCTGTATTATCCGGTATCCAGCTATCTGCCGGACGACAGCAATGCGCTGCCGCAGGGCCTGGACCTGGGCGGCATAGGCAATGCCCGCCGCAAGATGGACCTGGCGCGCCACAGCACCCAGCCGGTGCTGATGCCAACGGCCTTGCCCGGCAGCAACGGCAGCCGGCTGGACATCGTTGCGCGCCTGAACGACGACAATACCCTGTTGCTGCTGAACCTGCGCAAGGACAAGCTGATCCAGGACAGCCAGCGCGAACCCGGCACCTCCAGCCCGCTGCGCCATGTGCGCATCGTCGCCTGGGCCCAGGAGCAGCCGGACTCCCCGCTGCTGGACTCACAACCCACTCAGCCGCTGCCGTCCGCGCCACCGCTGTATACCATCCGCCACAATCTAGGTGGCAACGAACTGCTGTTCGGCACGTACCCGCAGGACAATCTGGAACCGCGACTAAGGCTGACCCACTGGGCGGTGCTAGCCACCACCGCCGGCTTTCTGCTGGCGCTGTTCTGGCTGCAACAACGCCAGGCGCTATCCCGGAAGCGGATGCAGGACCAGCTCAAGCGCAGCCAGCAGCAACTGGAACTGAACACGCGCACTTTGCGCGAACAAATCAACGACCGGGTGATGTCGGAGCAGGCGCTGGCGCAAAGCGAGGCGCGCCAGCGCGCGATCCTGCAGGCCAGTTCCGACGCCATCATCCTGATCGACCACCGCGGCCTGGTGCTGCAGCTCAATCCGGCGGCGGCGCGCTTGATCGGCCAGTCGGCGGACATGATGCGCCAGTTGCCGATAGGCAAGCTGCTGGACGAGTTGCACGACCGCGATCCGGCGCGCAGCTTCGAACACATCGCCCAAGAACATGAAGGCCGTCCGTTCGAGGCCAATCTGCGCCGTAGCGACGAGCATCTGCTGCCAGTGGAGCTATCGCTGAGCCGAGTGACCTTGCCGGACGACTGGTTCTACGTGGTGGTCTGCCGCGACATCTCCATCCGCAAGGAACAGGAGGCCGCGCTGATCGAACTGAAAAACAGCCTGGCCGAACAAGTGGAGGTGCAAAGCCGCCAGTTGTCCGCGTTGCTGGACGCCAGCCCGATGGCGATGGCCTATATCGTGGACCGCCATCTGCTCCAGGTGAACCGCGCCTTCCTCGACCTGTTCGAGCACAGGGAAACCGAGATCCTGGGCCACAGCACGCTGCCGTTCTTTGAATCCCCGGAGCAATGGGAACGCACCGGCAAGGCCTTGTACAGCCTGCTCAACGACGGCAAGGTGGTGCAGACCGAGCAGCGGCTGCGCACCGGCACCGGCAAATTGTTCTGGTGCCGGCTATACGGCAAGGCCATCAATCCCTCGGTGCCCAAGCTCGGCACCATCTGGCTGTACCAGGACTTCACCGCCCAGCGCGCGCTGGAGGAAACCCTGCGCCACGCCAAGGTGCTGGCGGAGGAAACCAGCCGCGCCAAGACCGAATTCCTGGCCAATATGTCCCACGAGCTGCGCACGCCGCTGCACGCCATTCTCGGTTTCACCGAAATGGGGCAAGCCCGCTCGCGCGGGCAGCACGACGACAAGATGGAACAGTATTTCAGCCGCATCCAGAGCAGCGGCAACCGGCTGCTGACCCTGCTCAACGACCTGCTCGACCTGGCCAAGATGGAAGTGGGACGCATGGAATACACCATAGGCCACAACAATCTGTGCCAATGCCTGCGCGATATCTGCGACGAGATGACGCCGCTGGCCGCGCTCAACGATGTCCACATCTACCTGAATTGCACCCCGGACAAGCTGGGCTCCGACATCGACCCCTTCCGCATCGGCCAAGTGATGCGCAATCTGCTGTCCAACGCCATCAAGTTCAGCCCTCACGGCGGGGAGATCCACGTCAATGCCGCGCTGCGCCAGGACGCGGAGCGGGAAAACGTGATCGTCACCGTGGAAGACGCCGGCCCCGGCGTGCCGGAAACGGAATTGGAAACCATTTTCGACAAATTCATCCAGAGCAGCAGCACCAAGACCGGCGCCGGCGGCACCGGTCTGGGCCTGGCCATTTGCCGCGAGATCATCACCGCCCACCACGGCCGCATCTTCGCCAGCAATCTGCCAAGCCGCGGCGCGCTGTTCACCTTCATCATTCCGCGCGTCAGCCCGGCCGACGCCACGGAGGGTAACAACCATGCCCCACAAACTACTGCTCGTTGACGACGAACCCTTCAACCTGGAGCTGATGGCCGAGCTGCTGCAAGACGCCGGCTATGAGGTCACATTGGCGGAGGACGGCGAAACCGCGCTGGACATCTTGCAGCGCGAAGGCGAAACCTTCTCCACCGTGCTGCTGGATAAAATGATGCCGGGCATCAGCGGCTTCGACGTGCTCAAGCGCATCAAGGGCGAGCCGCGGCTGGAGTTCCTGCCCGTCATCATGCAAACCGCGATGGGCGCGGCCTCCAGCGTGCAGGAGGGCCTGGCCGCCGGCGCCTTTTACTACCTGACCAAGCCATTCTCCCGCGATATGCTGCTGGCCATCGTTGAAGCCGCCATCGGCCACTGGGACCGCTACGCCCATTTCCGCGAATTGGCCAATCTGCATGTCGACGCCTTGCGCCATTTGAACCAGGCCAGCTTCTCCTTCCGCAGCCACAAGGAGGCCCAGACCGTCACCGCCCTGCTCGCCAAGACCTGCGCCCAGCCGGAGCGGGTGGCCACCGGGCTGTTCGAACTCTTGGTCAACGCCATCGAGCATGGCAATCTCGACATCAGCTTCGATGAAAAAAGCCATTTCATCGCAGAAGGGCAATGGGAGGCCGAACTGACACGCCGCATGCAGGACCCGGAACGCGGCCAGCGCCAGGTTCGCGTCGATTTCAGCCGCGAACCGGATCATATGCGCTTCACCATCAGCGACATGGGCGCGGGCTTCGACTGGGAACGTTATCAAAATGCTGAACCGGCCTCGCTGATGTCCAGCCACGGCCGCGGCATCCTGATCGCGCGCAAACTGTCTTTCGATGGTCTCTACTATCAAGGTTGCGGCAACATCGTTGAAGCCCGCGTCAACAGCCAGCGTTGAAGCCGCGTCAGGGCGGCTCCCCGCAAGCGCCGCGCGCGCGCCAATAACGCCGCTGGCTGTCGCGCAGACAGCTCCACTCCACCCCGTCGCCAAACTCCAGCGTCAGCGCGCCATCCTGATCGGTGCGCAGCGCCGCGATGCCGGCCTCGCGCAAGCGGTTCAATACCGAAGGATGCGGATGACGGTAGCGGTTCAGGTAGCCGGCGCTGATCAAGACCACCTCCGGCTGCGCCGCGGCCAGCCAGGCCACGCCGGTGGCGGTGCGGCTGCCATGGTGGCCGGCCGCCAGCACCGTGCTGCGCAAGCGCAGGCCCGGCTGCGCGGCCAGCGCGCGCTCCACTGTTTCCGGCGCATCGCCGCTCAACAGCAGCGCATGCCGCGGGCCGGCCACCCGCAAGATACAGCTGCGCGCATTCTCGTCATTCGCCGGCGCCGTATCCGGCGGGCCCAGCACATCGAAGCGCACGCCGTCCCATACCCAACTCTGGCCGGGCCGGCATCCTTCGCCTCTCAGCCCCAGCTCCGGCAAGGACTCCGGCTGGCCGGCCAGCACCCTTCCCGGCGGCAAGGCCGCCGCCAGTTCCGCCGCCGCGCCATCATGGTCGCTATGGCGATGCGACAGCATCAGCAGGTCCAGGCGTCGCACCCCCAGCCCACGTAGCTGCGGCAGCAACACCCGGTCCACGCCGCCCCAGCCGGTGTCGAACAACAGCGTGCGGCTCCGGGTCTGCACCAACACCGCCAGCCCCTGCCCCACATCCAGCATGGTGGCGCGGAATGCGCCCGCCACCGGCGGAGGCGGCTGGTAGACCAGCATCGGCAATAGCATCAGCGCCGCCAAGCCGCGGCCAGGCACCCCGCGCGGCGCGATCAGCCACAGCGAGCCCCACAAAGCCAGCAAGAACACCGGCAGCGGCGAACCCGCCACCGCCAAGCCCGGCGCCTGCGCCAGCCACTCCACTCCCAAGTAGAAACCGCGCACCAGCCACGCCGCCAGGTGCAGCGGCCACTCCAGCGGCAGCAGCACCGCGCCCAGCGCCAGCGGTGTCAGCAGCAGCGATACATAGGGAATCCCCAGCGCATTGGCCAGCGGCGACACCAGCGGTACGCCGCCAAACCACCACACCAGCGGCGCCAGCGTGCATACTCCGGCCGCCCACTGGCCGGCCAGCGCCGCGCGCCACTTGCCCGGCGCGCGGCGGCGGGCGATCGCGCTGGCCATCAGGGCAGCCACCAAGCCGAAGGACAGCCAGAGTCCCGGCGCCAGCACGCAGAAAGGATCCATCACCAAGACCACAGCTAGCGCCAGCCACCAGATGCGGAACGGCGACAGGCCGCGCCGCAGGCATAGCGCGCCCAGGCCGACGCCCAGCATGAACAAGGTGCGCTGGGTGGGCACCGAAAAACCGGCCAGCAGCGCATACGCGGCCGCCGCCGTGAACGCGCCCCCGGCCACCGCCAACC
>NZ_JAJOHW010000161.1 GCF_021129195.1 Chromobacterium aquaticum
GCCCCTTGCGCGAGCCGTGGTCGCGGCTGGCCGCGGTCGGCGCGGTGGTGGTCAATGGCGGCGATGCGGTCGGCCTGAGCTTGCCGGCGGGGCCGCGGCGTTTCGCCATGCGTTTGCGCCCGGCGTCGCTGCAGCGCTTGGACCGGCCCGAGGAGACGCGGGCGGCGGCGGATTTCGCCGGCCTGAAGCTGGCGGCGATGGCCGGCATCGGCCACCCGCAGCGCTTCTTCGACACGCTGGCCGGCCTGGGCCTGCGGCCTGAGCTTTGCCTGGCCTGGCCCGACCACCATCAATTCAGCGCCGCCGACTTGCCGGCGGACGCGGAGGCGGTAATCGTCACCAGCAAGGACGCGGTCAAGCTGCGGCGGGTGATTCATGATGCAGCGCAGCGTGCTAGACTATGGGTTTTGCCGGTTCAGGCGGAGTTGGAGCCTGATCTGAGCGCTTGGATTCTGGATCGACTGAAGATAAGACATGGACGCTAAATTCCTGGACATCCTGGTGTGCCCGCTGTGCAAGGGCCCGCTGGTTTTCGACAAGGCCAAGCAGGAACTGGTCTGCAAGGGCGACCGCCTGGCCTACCCGATCAAGGACGGCATCCCGATGATGCTGGAAGCCGAGGCCCGCGAGCTGGCGCCGGGAGAAGAGATCAAATGAGTCGCGGCTTCTGCGTGGTGATCCCGGCGCGGCTGGCCTCCAGCCGGCTGCCGGGCAAGCCGCTGGCCGACATCGCCGGCAAGCCCATGGTGGCGCGCGTCGCCGCGCAGGCCGCCAACAGCGGCGCAAGCCGGGTGATCGTGGCCACCGACCACGCCGATGTGCTGGCCGCTTGCCGCGAACATGGCGTTGAAGCGCTGCTCACGCGCGCCGACCACGCCAGCGGCACCGACCGGCTGGCCGAAGTGGCGCAGGCGCTAAACCTGGCCGACGATGAGATCGTGGTCAATGTCCAGGGCGACGAACCATTGATAGCGCCGGCGCTGATCGATCAGCTGGCCGCGCTCTTGGCCGCCGGCGACGCGCCGATGGCGACCTTGGCGCATCCGTTTCACGATGCCGCCGATATGTTCAATCCCAACGTGGTCAAGGTAGTGCTGGACCACGCCGGCCGCGCGCTGTATTTCAGCCGCGCGCCGATTCCCTATGCCCGCGACGCGTTCGCACAGGATACGAGCGCGCTGCCCGCGGACCTACCGGTGCTGCGGCATATCGGCATGTACGCCTACCAGGCGGGTTTTCTGAAGACCTATAACCGTTTGGCCCCGGCGCCGCTGGAGCGTTTCGAAGCGCTGGAGCAGTTGCGGGTGTTGTGGCACGGCTTCGCCATCAAGGTGGCGGTGGTCGAGTCGGCGCCGCCGGCCGGCGTGGACACGCCGGAAGATCTGGAGCGAGTGCGCCGCTTGCTGGGCGCGGGACCCAAGCCATAAGCCGGACGCGCGCCGCGCGGCCCGGATTTCGATTTCAAAAACACATTAAATTGACGGAGCGATCTTCATGCGACTGATCCTGTTGGGGGCGCCTGGCGCCGGCAAAGGTACCCAGGCCAATTTCATCAAGGAAAAATTCGGCATCCCGCAAATCTCCACCGGCGACATGCTGCGCGCCGCGGTCAAGGCCGGCACGCCGCTGGGCCTGGAAGCCAAGGCGATCATGGACGCCGGCGGCCTGGTGCGCGACGACATCATCATCGGCCTGGTCAAGGAGCGCATCACCGACGCGGACTGTGCCAATGGCTTCCTGTTCGACGGCTTCCCGCGCACCATTCCGCAGGCGGAGGCGATGATCGCCGCCGGCGTGGACATCGATTACGTGGTGGAGATCGACGTGCCGGACGCGGCCATCATCGAGCGCATGGCTGGCCGCCGCGTGCACCTGGCCTCCGGCCGTACCTATCACATCAGCTTCAACCCGCCTAAAGTGGCTGGCAAGGACGATGTGAGCGGCGAAGAACTGGTCCAGCGCGACGACGACCGCGAAGAAACCGTGAAGAAGCGCCTGGCGGTTTACCACGAACAGACCGCGGTGCTGGTGGGTTTCTACGGCGAACGCGCCGCCAGCGGCGACGCCAAGGCGCCGAAATACGTCAAGATCGACGGCACTCGTGCGGTGGATGTGGTGCGTGACGAGGTGCTGAAGGCGCTGGGCGCCTGAGGATGGAGCCGTTGACGATCCGTTGAGGAGTCGTCTCCAGAGGCTGGATTTTCGGTGTTGAAAGAAAGGCGGGCCCTGCGGCCCGCTTTTCTTTTGACGTGTAGAGAAAGGGCTGGCGCGGCGGCGGCAACAGGCGGACAATTGAACCCGGAGCCCGCGAGCGGCTCCAAAAGTTTTTGTGCGTCAAGCCGGCGCGATGCCGGCGCAAGGATAAAACCATATGTATCACGGGGAACGTTTCAACGGGATTTCCCATTTGATCGGCACCTTGCTGGCCATTACCGGCCTGGTGGTGCTGGTGACCATGGCCGCGCGCGAGGGCGACCCCTGGAAGGTGGTCAGCTTCAGCCTGTACGGCGCCACGCTGGTGGCCTTGTACCTGATCTCCACGCTGTATCACAGCTTCCGCGGCCGCGCCAAGGCGGTGCTGCAGAAGTGCGATCACTCGGCGATCTATCTATTGATCGCCGGCAGCTACACGCCGTTCGCGCTGGTGACCTTGCGCGGCGCCTGGGGTTGGAGCCTGTTCGGCGTCAGCTGGGGCCTGGCTGTGTTCGGCATCATCCAGGAACTGACGCTGGGACGGCGCACCCGCTTGCTGTCGATGATTCTCTACGTGGTGATGGGCTGGCTGGTGCTGGTGGCCTTGCCGCCCTTGATCGAATCGCTGCCCAGCGGCGGCCTGTTCTGGCTGGCCTTGGGCGGGATTCTGTACAGCGTCGGCATTTATTGGTTTCTCAACGACGAGAAAATCCGCCACGGTCACGGCATCTGGCATTTGTTCGTGCTGGGCGGCAGCGTCTGCCAGTTTGTCAGCGTGTTGTTTTACGTGGCCTGAGCCGGAGCCGCAGTGCTGCGGCGGGTTGGAACTAATAGGGCGAAATCAGCTTGAAGCCAGCTGCTTTCGCCCTGTTTTATTGTGGCGTGGCTCCGCGCCCACTCACGCGTCGGGCAAATCCTGCAGCCGGCGTTCCTTGACCAGGGTTTCCAGCGCGCGCACCACTTCGGGATCGAACTGACTGCCGGAGCGGCCGGAAATGTATTCCATGGTGTCGTGCAGCGTCCACGGCTCCTTGTAGGGCCGCTTGTTCAGCAGGGCGTCGAACACGTCGACCACGGCGACGATGCGCGCCGACAGCGGAATTTCGTGCGCTTTCTGCTTCCTGGGGTAGCCGTTGCCGTCGAAGTGCTCGTGGTGGCCGCCGGCGATTTCCGAGCCCAGCGACAGATAACTCATGCCTTCCACCATGCTGGCCGATCTGGCTAGAATCTGCGCGCCTATGGTGGCGTGCTGCTCCATGATCACCCGCTCGTCCGGGTCCAGCCGGCCCGGCTTGAACAGGATGTGGTCCGGCGTGCCCACTTTGCCGACATCGTGCAGGATGCTGGCCATGCCCACCATGTCCATGAATTCCTTGCTCATCAGCTCCGGGTAGGCGCCGTTAGCGCGCATTTGTCCGGCGATGGCATCGGTCAGCCGCTGCACGCGCAGCACATGGTTGCCGGTGTCGGTGTCGCGGAATTCCGCCAGGTCGGCCAGCGCCACCACCGTGGCCTCTTGCGCGCTGCGCAGCTGGCTGTATAGATAGAGATTGTCGTAGGCGGCGGAAATACGCTGGCAGAATACATCGAGCAGGTCGCGCTCCACTTCTTCCAGCGGCCACTGCGGCGTGAAGTGGATGATGAATTCGCGGCCATTGCGCGAGGAAATGTGGAGCACGTCGTAAGGATGTTGATAGATGCTGCGCTTCTCGGCGAAGGAGCGCAGGATGATTTGCTCCAGTTCCGGGAAGGCGCTGAGATCGCCGCTCTGTCCCAGCGGCTCGTAGTTGCCGGAGGCGGCCAGGATTTCCAGCTCCGGTCGGCCGCTGCTATTGTCGTTGCGCACGCACAGGATGCCGTCGGTGCCGATGTCCAGCAACGCGCTGATCTGGCGCAGCACGCCGGAGGCGAATTCGCGCAGCGAGTACAGTTGGTACAGATCGGACGCGCTTTCCAGGATCTTGGACAGGCCCTGGCGGTTTTTCTCCAGCGACAGCAGGTTTTCGTAGGCGCGCAGCGAGGAGATGATGGTGGTGAACAGCTTTTGCACCGTCAGCTCGGTCTTGGTCTTGTAGTCGTTGATATCGTAGTTGAGGATGACTTCCTGCTCCGGCGCCTGGCCGGGCTGGCCGGTGCGCAGCACGATGCGCACCAGGCCGTTCTTCAGTTCCTGGCGGATCTGGTGCACCAGTTTCAGGCCTGCGTCCTCGCTTTCCATCACCACGTCCAGCATGATCAGCGCGATGTCCGGATGCTGGCGCATCACCTCGTAGGCTTCCTTGCCGGAATAGGCGCTCAGCAGCTCCAGCGGCCGCTCCTTGTAGCGGATGTTGCGCAGCGCGATGCGGGTGGCGGTATGCACGTCCTTCTCATCGTCCACGATCAGGATTTTCCACGGATGGCGGCCATCGTTCACCGCGGCCGCGGGCTCGGACGGAGCGTCATCGTCGAGCAGCCAATCCTCTTCCTGGTTGGTGATGTCGCTCATATGATGTTCTCCTTGCTCTGATTGACCGGCGCGGAGCAGGGCATGGTGATGGTGAAGGTGGTGCCTTTGTTGACCTCGCTGTGCACCTCGATCGACCCGCCCAGGCGTTGCCGCACGATGTTGTAGACGATGTTGAGCCCCAGACCGCTGCCGCCGCTGCCGCGGCGGGTGGTGAAGAAGGGGTCGAATACCCGGCTCAGGTTTTCCGGCGGGATGCCCTTGCCGTCGTCGCTGAGCGTCAGCGTGATGTAATGCGGATTGTTGCGCCGGGCTTCGATGCTGATCTTGCCGCTGCTGCGGTTTTCAAAACCGTGCACCAGGGAATTGACCATCAGATTGGTGATCACTTGGGCGAAGGAGCCCGGGTAGCTGTCCAGCAGGATGTCTTCCTCGCATTGCACGCTGATGGTGGTGTTGGCGTGCTTGAAGCGCGGCTTCAGGCTGGTGATCACCTCGTTCAGGTAGTCCTGCAGCTGGAAGCTGCGCCGCGCCTCGCTGGTCTGGTCCACCGCCACCTGCTTGAAGCTGTGGATCAGGTTGGCCGCGCGCTCGGCGTTGGACAGGATCAGGTCGCTGCATTCCTTGGCGGTGTCCAGATAGGCCTGGAAGTCGCTTTTCTTGACGGTGCCGCCGTCGACTTTTTCTATGATGTGGCTGGTGGCGGTGCCCAGGTGGGAGGCGGTGGTCAGCGTGATGCCGACCGGGGTGTTGATCTCGTGGGCGACGCCGGCCACCAGGCTGCCCAGCGAGGCCATCTTCTCGGTTTCCACCAGCGTCTGCTGCGCTTCCATCAACTGGCGGTAAGCTTCTTCGGCGCGGTCGCGCTCGGCGCGGGCGACGGCCTCGGCCTCGGTGCGCTTGGCCAGGTCGCCGGCGGTGCGGGCCACGATGCGGTTGAAGCCGTTGACGATGCCGCCGATCTCGTCGTCGGCGACATGGGTGACCTGCGCGCCGCTGGCGTCCGGCGCGCGGATGGCGGTGTTCAAGGCCTGTTGCAGCCGCGCCAGCGGCAGGAACAGGAAGCGCTGCAGATTGAAGGACATGATCATGAATATCAACACGTCCAGCAGCAGGATCTGGGCCGACAGTTCGATCAACTGGTCGCGCTGATGCTTGGCCAGCGCCTGGCGCGACAGGTAGACGGTGGCGTTGCCCAGGTGCTCCTTGCCCTGATAGATGATGGGGATGTTCAGCATATCGTCGGAGCGCGGCTCCTCGGACGGCGGCATGTCGCGCAGGCTGCCGTCGGCATCGTGGCTGCGGCCCAGGCTGAGTCCGGATTCCCCCTTGACGCTGATGGCGATGATGGACGGCCAGCTCAGTTCGCTGTCCAGTGTCAGCCTGACGTTTTCGTCGTCCAGTTGCCAGACGCTGTGCGGCAGCGACATCGCCAGTCTGGCCTTGACCGCTGCGCGCTGGGATTGGTAGTCGGCCTCATTGCGCTCCTGGTTGTGCCAATAGGAAAACAGGCCCGTAGTCCCCAGAATGGCGGTGATCCAGGCCATCAGCCAGAACATCAATTTGGTTTTTATGCTTTTCATTATGCTGACGGTTCCAAGTGCCCACACTGAATCCTAGGCAGTTCTGGCGCGAATACCAAATCCGGTTGCGGCGGCTAAGCGCGTGTTCGCAATCTTGCTCACGCGGTGTTGAGCAGGTTCTAAGCACCGCCGTCCGCGCTCAAGGGCGCGGTGGATCGGGCGCGCGGCGCCAGCTTTTGCAGCGCCAAACCGCTCAGGATCAGGCCCAGGCCGATCAGGGTGGACGGCAGGATGGCTTCGCCGATGATGAAGTGGATCAAGGCCAAGGACAGCAGCGGCGACAGGAAAATCAGGTTGGCGATGCGGGCGGTGCTGGGGGTCAGCTTCATCGCCGTCAGCCACAGGACGAAGGTGAAGCCCATCTCGAAGGCGCCGACATAGGCGGCGCCGGCCAGCCCCTGCCAGGCCACCGCGCCCAGCTGCCCGCTATAGGCGCACCAGGCCAGGCTCAGCGGCAAGGAGAAGGCGAAGTTCAGCGTCAGTCCGATGACGGGATCGCGCGCGTCGCGCGCGTTGAAAATCCAGTAGCCGGCCCACAGCAGGGTGGAGGCCAGCGCCAGCGCCACGCCCTGACTATCGGAAAAATGCAGTTGCAGCAATTGGCCGCGGGTGCCTATCACCAGCACGCCCAGGTAGCAGACCAGCGCGGCGGCGATGTCGCGGCGTTGCAGCTTCTGCTTGAGCAGCGGCACCGCCAGCAGGCTCATGGTCAGCGCCCAGGTGTAATTGATGGCTTGGGCTTCCTGCGCGGGCAGCAGCGCATAGGCCTGAAACAGTATCAGATAGTACAGCGCCGGGTTGACCGCGCCGAAGATCAGCGAGCCGCGCCAGTGTCGTCGCAAGGCCGGCAGCAATTCCGGCAGCCGGCCTTGAACGGCGAGCAGGCCCAGCAGGCAGAAGAGGGAAGCTGCGCTGGCGTAGAGCACCAGTTGGGCCGGGCTGAGGTGGGCGAGGCTGATCTTGAACGCGCTGGCCACCGTGGACCAGGCAAGCACGGCGGCGAGACCGTAGGCATAGGCTTTCGATTGCGACTTCAACATGTTTCCCTTGGCGTTGCAGCCCGCTTACGGCTCTTGCGGCGGCGCGGATGCCGATAGCGCGTAAACAGGCTTTGAACAGAGCGGCCCGCGCGGCGTGATCTCACGGCCGGGCCGGCGCGATGGCCCATTCTAATGCAAACAGGGTGCGCCCGCGCGCGGCTGGGGTCTGGCGTGGAAGGGGGGAATCGGCGCGGCGCTGGTCTAGGTGGGAGGAGAGGGCGCAGCGCCGCGGAAGGTGGGTGGGTTGCTAGATGGCCTGTTCCTGCGCGCCTTCCTGCAATAGCCGGTTCAGCATCAGGCTGGCGCGCCAGGCGGTGTCGGAGGCGGACAGGCCGATGGGGCCGCCGGTTTCCATTTCGAAATCGTCGCCGGCCAGGCCGTGGATGTGCACCGCCAGGCTGGCGGCTTCGAACGGTTCCATGTGCTGGGCCAGCAAGGCGGCGATGATGCCGGTCAGGACGTCGCCCTGGCCGGCCACCGCCAGCGCCGGGCCGCCGCTGGTGTTCAGATGATAGAAACCGTCCGGGCCGACGATCAGGCTGCCGGCGCCCTTGAGCACCACCACGCAGTTGAAGTGGTTGGCCAGCCGGCGCGCGGCCAGCAGCCTGTCCTTCTGCACCGCCTCGGTGCTTTGTCCCAGCAGGCGCGCGGCCTCCGCCGGGTGCGGAGTCAGCACGGTACCGGCCTGGCGCTTGGCGATCAGCGCGGCGGCGGCATGGTCGTTGGCCAGCAGATTGAGCGCGTCGGCGTCCAGCACCAGCGCCTGCGGCCGTTGTATCGCTTCGCTCAGCAGGCGGCCGGCCGGTTCTTGCAGACCCAGGCCGGGGCCGACGGCGAGCACGTCGGCGTCGGGCAGGGCGGCGGGGTCATCCAGCGCGGAGATCATCAGTTCCGGCGCCACCGGATCCACGGCCAGCCGTCCATCCAGCGGGCAGACATGGACTTTGCCGGCGCCGCAGGCCAGCGCGCTGCGTCCGCTCAGCAGCGCCGCGCCCAGCATGCCCGGCGCGCCGCCGATCACGCAGACGGTGCCGAACAAGCCTTTGTGGCTGTTGCGCGGCCGCAGCAGCGCGCGGGCGTTCGGCTGGTTGATGCAGCCGTCCGCCGGCGGGATCAGCCGCGGCGGGCAGTCCAGCAGCTCCAGTTCCACATTGCCGGCCAGGTCGGCGCCGGCGGCGCTGAACAGGCCGGGCTTCTGGCACAGAAAGGTCAGGGTGTGGCTGGCCTGGATCGAGGTGTTGGCCGGCACGCCGGAGTAGGCGTCCAGGCCGCTGGGGCAGTCCAGCGCCAGGATGGGGCTGCCCAATTGGTTGATGCGATCGATCAGCGTGGTCCATTCCAGATCGAAATCCCGGCTCAGGCCGACGCCGAACAGACCGTCCACCACCAGTTGCGGCGCGCGGTAGTCGCGCGGCAGATCGAACATCACATGGCCTTGCGCCTGCTCCAGCTCGTGCAAGGCTTCCGAGGTGGCCGGGCTGGTGGGCTGAGTCGGCACCAGCACGTCGACGCGGAAGCGGCGGCGCATCAGTTCCAGCGCCGCGTACAGCGCGTCGCCGCCGTTATTGCCGGGACCGGCGCAGATCAGCAGCCGCGACGCGCTGGGCAGGTGGTGGCTGACCCAGTCGGCGGTGGCCATCGCCGCGCGCTGCATCAGGTTGTAGCCGGCGTCGTTGGCCTGGCGCTCGAGTTGGCGCAGGGCGTCCAGGCTGAGAATGCTTTGGTCTTGTGTTGGCATCTCGATGCTCCTCCTTAGAACCTGTTCAAAGCCTGTTGCGCTTCGTGAGACGTGGCACGGTGAGTGCCACTTCGAAATGCTCATGTACCACATGTACATTCGGCTTTCTCAGCGGCTTTCGCCTTGTCTCGCTCTTGCTCGCAAGATCGTGAACGGACTCTTAAAGACCGGGCCGCAAGCGGCGCGCGGTGGCTGGCTAGGGCGCCGTTGGGGTATCCGGGCTTGCTTCGCCCCAGCGCGGCGTCAATTGATTGTCGATGTGCAACTGGTCCAGGACGCGGGCCACGACGAAGTCGATCATGTCGTCCACGGTCTTGGGATGAGTATAGAAGCCTGGAGATGGTGGCAGGATGACAACGCCGAGACGCGCCAGCTTGAGCATGTTTTCCAGGTGGATGGCGGAGAATGGCGCCTCGCGCGGCACCAGCACCAGCTTGCGCTGTTCCTTGATGCTGACGTCGGCGGCGCGTTCGATCAGATTGTCGCTGCTGCCGTGGGCGATGGCGGCCAGCGTGCCCATCGAGCAGGGGCAGACCACCATGGCGTCGGCGGGGTTGGAGCCGGAGGCGACCGGCGCGAACCATTCTTCGCGGCCGAATACCGCCAGCTGGCCCTCGCGCGCGCCGCTGCGCCGCATCAGCCATTGCTGGGCCTCGGCCGGGCGCGACGGCAGGGTCAGATCCATTTCCTGCTTGGCCACGACTTGCGCGGCTTGCGAATACAGCACCCAGACGCGGATGCCGGCGGCGATCAGGCAGTCGATCAGCCGCAGCCCATAGGGCAGGCCGGAGGCGCCGGTCAGCGCGACGGTGACGGTCTTGATCGCACGCATGCGGGTCTCCTGTGGGCGCTCAGTTCTGGCGGTAGAGCTGGCGATGGCGCACCAAGACCTGCTCGGCGGCGAATAGCCGCGACAATTGTTCGATGATGTAGACCGAGCGGTGCTGGCCGCCGGTGCAGCCTACGGCTATGGTCAGATAGCTGCGGTTTTCCATGCTGAAACAGGGCAGCCATTTGGCCACCATCTGCTGGATGTCCGTCACCATCTGCTGCACGGCCGGGGTGTGCTGGAAGAAGTCGATGATGGGCTGATCGCGACCGGTGAACGGGCGTAGCTGAGGGTCGTAATAGGGATTGGGCAGGCAGCGCACGTCGAACACGAAATCGGCGTCCTGCGGCAGGCCGTGCTTGAAGCCGAAGGATTCGAAGATCAGCGTCAGTCGGCTGCTGTCGGCGTCGACCAGTTCGCGCACCCAGCTGCGCAAGGCGTTGGCGGACAGTTCGCTGGTGTCGATGCGGGTGCCCAGCTCCATGATCTCGGCCAGCATCTCCTGTTCCAGGCCTATGCTTTCCTCCACCGTGACGTCGGCGCCGGACAGCGGGTGGCGGCGGCGGGTTTCGGAGAAGCGCTTGACCAGGGTGGTGGCGGTGGCTTCCAGGAACAGCAGTCGCACGTCCACGCCCTGCGCCTTCAGCTTTTCCATTTCCGCCGGCAGCGCGCCCAGCGACGGGCCGGAGCGGGTGTCCACGCTGATGGCGATCTGCTCATAGCCGTAGTCGGCGTACAGCGACATCGCCTCGTGCAGCATGGTGGCAGGCAGATTGTCCACGCAGTAGAAGCCGGCGTCTTCCAGCGCGCGCAGCGCCACCGACTTGCCGGAGCCGGACAGGCCGCTAATCAATATCAGGCGCATTTTCCTGGTCTCTGAGGAAGTTGGTGTGGCGTTCGATGAATTCGCGGGTGCTGTCGATGCCGCGCAGCTGCAGGATGTAGTTGCGCACCGCGGCCTCCACCAGCACCGCCAGGTTGCGGCCGGCGGCCACCGGCAGCACCACCTTGCGGATGGTGACGCCGATGATGTCCTGGGTTTCCGACTGGATATTCAGTCGGTCCAGCGCCTGCATCGCCTGGTCGTTGGCCTTGACCAGGTGGATGATCAGCCGCAGCACCTTCTTCGGCCGCACCGCGGTCTCGCCGAAGATGGTACGGATATTGAGGATGCCCAGGCCGCGCACTTCCAGGAAGTCGCGCAGCAAGGGCGGGCAACGGCCTTCCAGCGTGTCCGGGCCGATGCGGTACAGCTCCACCGCGTCGTCGGCCACCATGCCGTGGCCGCGGGAAATCAGTTCCAGCGCCAATTCGCTCTTGCCCATCGCCGAATCGCCCATGATCAGCACGCCGATCTCGAACACGTCGAGAAACACGCCGTGCAGCACGGTGGACACCGCCAGCGCCCGCGCCAGATAGATGCGCAGCACATCCATCAGGTAGGGGCTTTCCAGCTTGGTGGTCATCAGCGGGACGTTGTGGGTGTGGCAGTAGTCGCGCAGCAGCTTGGGCACCGGCTGGTCGTTGGCCACCATCACCACCGACATGCTCTTGTGGAACAGCTGGTCCAGCGCGGTCTTGGCGGCGGATTGCTCCAGCCGGTTCAGATAGTCCACCTCGGCGAGGCCCAGCACCTGAACCCGGTTGGGGTGGATGAAATTGAGGTGACCGACCAGCGCCTGCGTCGGGCGCTGCTCGTCGTTGCCTATCATATTGTCGGCGCCGCCGGTGCCCGCGACCCAGGTCAGGTTGAGCTTCTGCTGGTTTTCCTGGTACAGACGGCGGACGCTGATGCTAGGCATTGGGCACCCAATTATTGAGCAGCTGGTAGAGCTCGTCGCGCGCGGCGGTGCCCAGCATCTGCTCGCGCATCTGGCGGCTGGAGAATAGCTGGGCCAGTTCGGACAGCACTTGCAGATGCAGATCGGTCGCCTGTTCCGGCACCAGCAGCACAAACAGGCACTGCACCGGCTTGCCGTCGGGCGCGTCGAAGGGGATAGGGGTTTTCAGGCGAATGAACACGCCCATCGCGTCCTTCAGGCCGCGCGCGCGGCCGTGCGGAATCGCCACGCCCTGGCCCAGGCCAGTGGAGCCGAGTTTTTCGCGGGCGAACAGACAATCGAAGATTTCGCTGCGCGCGATGCCCCGGGTATTTTCAACCAAGAGGCCAACTTGCTCGAACACGCGTTTCTTGCTGGCGACATCGAGGTCGAGCAGCACGTGTTCGGGAGTCAGGATTTTGCCGATGAGGTTCATATTGGATTATGCATGCGGCTGAGAAAAACCCGGCAATTCTACGTTGCCTTGATAGTACTGAAAACGGGCAAGTGCAAAGAAAAGCGGGAACCCGCAGGCTCCCGCCTTCCAGATCAAGGAATTACAGGCTGGCTTCGGGGGCCGGAGCACGGTGTTCAGACTGCTTTTCCTTGTGTTTCAGCACTTGGCGGTCCAGCTTGTCGATCAGCAGATCGATGGCGGCGTACATATCGGACTCGGTGGCTTCCACGTGGATGTCCTTGCCGGACAGATGCACGTTGACTTCAGCTTTTTGCACCAGTTTATCAACAGACAGAGTAACGGAAATGTCGATCACATGGTCGACATGTCGAGTAACGCGCTCCATTTTGGTTTCGACGTATTCGCGCAGGGCGGGAGTTACTTCCAGATGCAGTCCAGTTACTTTGAGGTTCATACCCTAGCTCCTTCTGGTGTTGACAGTCCGGTCGGGTCGGCCGGATCGCTGTATTCTGCCGCCGGGATCACAGCGTCTTGCGCTGGTTGACCGGCGGTATCTGCATGGCTTCACGATACTTGGCTATCGTGCGTCTGGCAACTTGTATTCCCTGCTTGGCCAGCGCTTCGACCAGGGCGCTGTCGGACAACGGTTTGCTTGGCGCTTCGGCGTCGATCAGGCTGCGGATATGGGCCTTGATCGCGGTGGCCGAGCACTCGCCGCCGCTGTCGGTTTCCAGTGAGCTGCCGAAGAAATACTTGAGCTCGAACAGCCCGCGCGGGCACAGCAGGTACTTTTGGGTGGTGACTCGGGAAACCGTGGATTCATGCAGGCCCAGCTCGTCCGCGATATCGCGCAGAATCAGCGGGCGCATGGCCACTTCACCGTGTTCAAAGAACGATTGCTGCCTGTCAACGATAGCTTCCGCCACTTTCAGGATAGTGTCAAATCGCTGCTGGATGTTCTTCACCAGCCATTTTGCTTCCTGCAGCCGCGAGGACATTTCGCCGTTGCCGCCGCGGTTTTCCGCCAGCAAGCGCGCGTACATCTGGTTGACGCGCAAACGCGGCACGGCGCCGCCGTTGAGCGTCGCCACCCAGCGTCCCTTGCGTTTTTTGACCGAGACATCCGGAATCACGTACTGGGTGTCGCTGGCGCCGAAACCGGCGGTGGGGCGGGGGTTGAGGCGGGCGATCAGCGCCTGGGCTGCGCGCAGCGCGGCGTCGTCCACGCTCAGCAGTTTCTTCAGCCGGGTGTAGTCGCGGTTGCCGAGCAAGGCCAGGTGATCACGGACGATGGCCAGCGCCAGGCCGCGCTGCGGCTCGTCCGGGTCCAGCCGCTGCAGTTGCAGCGCCAGCGCTTCCGGCAGCGAGCGCGCGCCGACGCCGGGCGGATCGAACTGCTGCAGCAGGCGCAGGCCTATCATCAGCTCGTCGGTTTCGACTTCCAGTTCCAGCGGCAGATGGCTGGCGATGTCTTCCAGTTCCTGGCTCAGATAGCCGTCGTCGTCCAGTTCTTCGATCAGCAGCCGGACGATGGCGTGATCGCGCGTCGGCAGCGCCACCTCGCCCAGCTGCGCCAGCAGGTGTTCGCGCAGGCTGACCGGGCAGGGGACGTTGAGCATAGGGTCCAGCTCATCGTCGCCGTCGCCGCGGCGTGCGCCGCTGCCCCAGTCGCTCAGTTCACCGGCCTCGCCGCCCCGCTCGGCCTCGTCGCCGCCGCTTTCTTCACGGCTTTCCGCCGGGCCGTCCTGCTCCTGACTGGCGGCGCTGTCCGGCGTCTCGCCCTGCGGCGCTTCGTCGCCGCGCTCAAGCAAGGGATTGTCCAGCAGGAAGCGTTCGACCTCGGTCTGCAGGTCGAGTGTGGACATCTGCAGCAGCTTGATCGACTGCTGCAGCTGCGGCGTCAGGGTCAGCTGCTGCGATACCTTGAGCTGAAGGGTCTGTTTCATCGCTTACAGGTGGAAGTGTTCGCCAAGATAGACTTCGCGCACCTTCTCGTTGTTGACCAGTTCTTCCGGCTCGCCGGAGGCGAGCACCGAGCCTTCGCTGATGATGTAGGCGCGGTCGCAGATGCGCAGGGTTTCGCGCACATTGTGGTCGGTGATCAGTACGCCGATGCCGCGCTCCTTCAGGAAGGAGATGATTTTCTGGATGTCGATCACCGCGATCGGGTCGACGCCGGCGAAGGGTTCGTCCAGCAGGATGAAGCGCGGCCGGGTGGCCAGCACGCGGGCGATCTCCACGCGGCGGCGCTCGCCGCCGGACAGCGACAGCGCGCTGCTGTCGCGCAGGTGGCCGATGTTGAGGTCGTCCAGCAGCAGGTCCAGCTCTTTTTCCAGTTCCTTGCCCTTGAGGCCGGACACTTCCAGGATGGCGGCGATGTTTTCCTCCACCGTCATGCGGCGGAAGATGGACGCTTCCTGCGGCAGATAGCCCAGGCCCAGCCGCGCGCGGTGGTGGATGGGATAGTGGGTGATCACCTGGTCGTCGAGGCGAATCTCGCCGTCGTCGGCGCCGATCAGGCCGACGATCATGTAGAAGCTGGTGGTCTTGCCGGCGCCGTTGGGGCCGAGCAGGCCCACCACTTCGCCGCTGGCGATTTCCAGCGCCACGTCCTTGACCACGGTGCGTTTCTTGAAGCGCTTGCGCAGGCGCTCTACCTTGAGCACGCTTGGCGTCATTTGGCGGCTCCGCTGGCGGGTTTGGCCGCGGCCGGCTGCGAGGCGGCGTTCTTGGGCTGCAGGATCACGGTGACGCGGCCCTTGTTGGGTCCGGTGGCGGTGCCGCCGGTGACCTGGTAGGTCTCGTTCTGGGTGTTGTAGGTGATCACATTGCCCACCACCAGGTCGCCCTCGCGCTTGACGCGGGCATTGCCGGTCAGCACTGCGAGATTGGCGGCGCTGGTGTAGTCGAGGCGGCTGGACTGGCCTTCCACCCATTCGTTCTTGCCGTCCATCTTCTGGCGGAAGGTGACGATGCGGCCGGTGGCCACCAGGGTCTGGTTGCCTTGCTTGTCCTGGGTGGCGACGACTTTGTCGGCGTTCAGGCGCAGCGTGCCCTGGATCACCACCACATTGCCCTCGCAGGTGGACACGCCCTTGATCTGGTCCATGGTGCAGCCGTTGTCGCTGGTGATTTCCAGCGGCTTGGTGCGGTCGGCCTGCTCCGCGTGGGCGAAGGAGGCGGCCAGCGCCAGGCTGGCCAGCAGGAGACGGAACTTATTTTTCATAAACGATCTTGGTGTGAGACAGCAGGTTCAACAAGCCTGTCTGTTGCTGGTAAACGAAACCCACGGAATTGCCGTGCGACTTGCCATGATAGAACACGGTGGGCGCGGCGGAGCGGGCTATCTTTTTGGCGGTGTCGACATGCATGGCGCTGGTGACGACCTTGGTTTCCGGCTTGTCCGCCATCGGTGGCTGTATCATCACCGCCTTCTTGTCGAAATAGGCCTGCTGGGTCTTGTTGTTGTAGCGGCCGACATCGCCGGTCAGCTGGTATTGCAACACGCCCTGCTGGTATTGGTAGAGCTCGGGATTTTCGAAGAAGGCGTCGTCCTTGCCCGGGTATTGCCACATGCGGGTGGCGATCAGCCGTTCGTTGAGCTTGCCTTGCGGGTCGAAGCGCGAGGCGGTCAGGTGCTCGGCCACGTATTCGGGCTTGTCCGGGTCCAGTTCGCGGCGATTGCTGTCCCAGCGCGACACCTGGTCCAGCCACACGGTCAACAGGCCGGTCAGGCCGACCAGCAACAGCGGGAACAGCCGGTGGGAGCGCAGCAGCCGGATCATGCCAGATACCTTGCCAGGATGGCGTCGAAGGTGCCTTGGGCTTGCATGATCAGTTCCGCCAGCTCGCGCACCGCGCCCTTGCCGCCGGAACTGCCGGTGACATAGTGGGCGCGCTGGCGCACCAGGGCCGGCGCTTCCGGCACCGCGACGGCCAGGCCGACGCGGGTGATGATGGGCAGGTCGATCAGGTCATCGCCGATGAACGCGCATTCCTCGGGCTGTAGTTCCAGCCGCTCCAGCAACTCGTTCAACGCGACTTTCTTGTCATGCACGCCGCCATAGTAATGGTCGATCTGCAGCGCGCGGGCGCGGTGTTCCACGCAGCGGTCGGCGCGGCCGGAGATGATGGCCAGCTGGACGCCGGTGGATTGCAGCAGGCGCAGGCCCAGGCCGTCCTGCACATTGAAGGATTTGCTTTCCTCGCCGTGGGCGTTGTAGTAGATGCGGCCGTCGGTCATCACGCCGTCCACGTCCATGATCAGCAGCTTGACCTTGCGGGCCTGCTCGAAAATGCTTTGCATGCTTGTCCTTGCTAATGTCGGCGACTCAGATCACGCCGGCCTTGAATAGATCGTGCAGATGCAGCGCGCCTATCAGCTTGTCGCCTTCATCTACGACCAGCAAGCTGGTGATCTTGTTCTGTTCCATCAGGAATACCGCCTCGGTGGCCAGTTTCTTCGGGCCTATGGTGCGCGGCGAGCGGCTCATCACCTGATCGATGCTCAGATCGTAAAGATTGGCGGAGCGCTCCAGCGTGCGGCGCAGGTCGCCGTCGGTGTAAACGCCCAGCAGGGTGTCGTCGTCGGCGCAGATGGCCAGCATGCCCAGGCGCTTACGCGACAGCTCCAGCAGCGCGTCCTTCAGCGGGGTGCCCGGCGCCACCCGCGGCAATTCATCGCCGCTGTGCATGATGTCGGATACGTGGACCAGCAGCTTGCGCCCCAGGCTGCCACCCGGGTGGGACAGCGCGAAATCGCCCTGGCCGAAGCCGCGCGCGTCCATCAGCGTCACCGCCAAGGCGTCGCCCAGCGCTATCTGCACCGTGGTGCTGGTGGTCGGGGCCAGGCCCAGCGGACAGGCTTCCTTCTCCACATGAGCGTCCAGATGGATGTCGGCCTCCTGCGCCATGGTGGAGCCTTCGCGGCCGGTCATGCAGATCAGGCGCACGCCCTTGCGTCGCAAGGCCGGCAGCAGCGCGATGATTTCGTCGCTCTCGCCGGAGTTGGACAGCGCCAGCACGATGTCCTGGGCGGTGATCATGCCGAGGTCGCCGTGGGCGGCTTCGCCCGGGTGCACAAAGAAGGCCGGCGTGCCGGTGCTGGCCAGCGTGGCGGCGATCTTGCGCGCCACGTGGCCGGACTTGCCCATGCCGGTGATCACCAGGCGTCCGGCGCTGGCCAGGATCAGGTCCACGGCGGCGAGAAAATCGCCGTTCAGGCGGCGGGACAGCGTGGTGAGGGCTTCGGACTCGATCTGCAGGACTTCCCGGGCCAGTTGGAGCCGGGACGGAGCTTGTACTTTTTCCATAATTCGAAAGTATATCAAAGGTTATAATCGCTGAACGCAGGCTGGTGCATCTTTTGCTTGGCATGTGTTAAAAATTGCAGTCTTTTTCCTTTCTCTCGCTTCAGGAGCCCCGCCGCGCGATGCATTCGTCACTAGCCCCTATCGTCTTGGTTCTGCTGGCCGCGGTGTTGTCGGTGACCTTGTGCCGCAGCCTGAAAGTGCCGGCCATGCTCGGTTATCTGGTGGTGGGCTTTCTAGCTGGCCCCGGCGTGATGAATCTGATTCCGCAAGGCGAGGAAACCGCCTTTCTCGGCGAAATCGGCATCGTTTTCATGATGTTCTCCATCGGCCTGGAGTTCTCCCTGCCCAAGCTGCGCGCGATGCGGCAGCTGGTGTTCGGCGTCGGCTTCGGCCAGGTGGCGGCCACCATGCTGCTGGTGGGACTGGCGGTGGGCTGGCTCAGCGGCAGTCCGTTGACCGGCTTCGCCGTCGGCGGCGCGCTGGCGATGTCGTCCACCGCCATCGTCAGCAAGCTCTTGAACGAACGCCTGGAGTTGAACCAGGCCCACGGCCAGCTGGCCATCGGCGTGCTGCTGTTCCAGGACATCGCGGTGGTGCCCTTGCTGATCCTGTTCCCGGCCTTCGCCGGCGGTAGCGATACCTTGTGGATGGACCTGGGCCTGGCGGCGCTGAAGGTGGTGGTGGTGCTGGCCTTGCTGCTGTTCTTCGGACAGCGCCTGCTGCGGCCGTGGTTCCATCTGGTGGCGCGCCAGCGCTCCGGCGAGCTGTTCATGATCAATGTGCTGCTGGTGACGCTGGGCGTGGCCTGGCTGACCGAGCTGTCCGGCCTGTCGCTGGCCTTGGGCGCCTTCGTCGCCGGCATGCTGATTTCGGAAACCGAATACCGCTATCAGGTGGAGGAGGACATCCGGCCGTTCCGCGACATCCTGCTGGGCTTCTTCTTCGTCACCGTCGGCATGAAGCTGGAACTGACGGTGTTGTTCGAGCGTTTCGGCGAAGTGCTGCTGATGCTGGCCCTGCTGCTGCCGATCAAGGTGGCGGTGGTGTTCGGCGTGGCGCGCGGCTTCCGCCACAAGTCCAATGAATCCATGCGCGCCGCGCTGGCCCTGGCCCAGGGCGGCGAATTCGGCTTCGTGCTGCTGGCGCTGGCCCTTAACCTGCACCTGGTGCCGGCTGGCACCGCTCAGGCGGCGATCGCTGCGATTCTGATCTCGATGCTGATCGCGCCCTTCCTGATCCTGTACGGCGACAAGATCACCCGCCGCTTGATCAAGCAGGATTGGATGTTCCAGGCGCTGGACCTGCACCACATGCTGGTGGAGAGCATGTCCAAGAACGATCACGTGGTGATCTGCGGCTACGGCCGCAGCGGCCAGGCGCTGGCGCGCTTGCTGGAGGCGGAGGAGATTCCGTTCTTCGCGCTGGACATGGACCCGGAGCGGGTGCGCGAAGCCGGCGAGGCCGGCGATCCGGTGGTGTTCGGCGACGCCGGCAAGCACGAGGTGCTGGTGGCGGCCGGCTTGATGCGCGCCAAGGCGGTGGTGGTGACTTTCGCCGATACCCACGCGGCCTTGCGTATTTTGAGTTCGGTGGAGCATGCGCGGCCGGGGCTGCCGGTGATCGTGCGCACCGTGGACGATAGCGATATGGATCAGCTGCGCCACGCCGGAGCCGACGAGGTGGTGGCCGAGGTGATGGAGGGCAGCCTGATGCTGGCCTCGCAGGCGCTATTGGTGGTCGGCGTGCCGCCGAGCCGGGTGGTGCGCCGCATCCGCGCGGTGCGCGAGGAGCGCTACGGTCTGTTCCGCGGCTTTTTCCGCGGCGCCAGCGACGAGGGCGAGGGCATGGACGAGGCGCTGGTGCCGCGGCTGCAGAGCGTTCAGGTCTGCACCGGCGCGGCGGCGGTGGGCCAGCCTTTGGCCAGCCTGCATCTGCGGGATCTGGGCGTGGAATTGAAGGCGATCCGCCGCCAGCGGGTGCGGCGCACCGATTTCGACGACAGCTTCGAGGTGGAGCAGGGCGACGCGCTGGTGTTGCTGGGCACGCCGGAGCAGCTGGCGTTGGCCGAGTACCGGATTCTACAGGGGGAATAAGGTCCGGCGGGCGAACGTCGAACGGCCCTCGCGGCGTGAGCCGCGGGGGCCGTTCGTCTTGATGCTGTTTGTCGGGCGTTAAGAACGTGTTTACGATCTCGCGAGCTAAGGCGAAAACGAGCGAAAAAGCGGAATGTACTCGTGGTACATGAGCATTTTGAGCTTGTATTCACCGTGTAACGCTCCACGACGCGCAGCAGATCGTAAACAGCTCTTAGAGCCTGTTCAAAGTCTCGCGAGCAAGAGCGAGACAAGGCGAAAACGGCTGAGAAAGCGGAGTGTACATTCGGTACATGAGCATTTCGAAGCTGTTTTCAACGCCGTATCGCTGAAGCGCAGCAGACTTTGAACAGGTTCTTAAGGCAGGATGGTGGTGATCTGCTTCTGCAACTGCTGCTTCAGCGCCTGCTGCTTTTCCACCTCGGTCTTCTTGCCCTTGACCATGGCGTTGAAGTCCAGCGCGTAGACCGGCGCGTTCAGCGGGCCGGTGATCTTCAGTGGCACGTTGACGCCCTTGAGGCGGGTGAAGGCCAAGGGATTGGCCTGCACGTCCATGCTGTAGTCGACGATGCTCTGCTTCAGGTCTATCTTGCCGCCGCCGCCGACATTCATCAGTTGCGAGGCTAGTTTCAGGTCCTGGCTGCGCGCCACGCCCTTGTCCAGGCGGAAGCTGCTGGACAGCGTGGCGAAGGTGGTTTTCTGGTCGTTCTGCGCGGCGCTGTTCCACTCCTTCAGCTCGGCCGGCAGGTTCTTCAGCGCCGCCACCAGGTCGATGCCGGTCAGCGCGCCGTTGTTCAGGCTCATCTGCACATTGCCGCTCAGGGTGTTGCGTAGCTGGGCGAAGGATTTGCCGTCGGCGTTGATGTCTATCTTGCCGTTGCCCTTGCCGTCCAGGCGGCTGAAGTTGAACAGGTCCACCAGCAGGGGACGGATTTTCATGCCCTGCAGCGTCTGGTTCACCTTCAGCTGCGGCACGTCGCGGCGGCTGAGGCTGGCGTCGCCCTGCAAGCGGCCCTCGTAGATGTCGGCCGACATCTGGTCCAGTTCCAGTTCGCGCGGGTTGATGCGCACATTGCTGCTGATCTGCTTGACGCGGAAGCGGCCCACCGCCAATTCGCCTATCGCCACCTTGCCGGTGAGGTCGAACAGGTCCAGCCAGTCCAACGGGATATCGCCGGTGTTCTGGAAGATGGCCACCGGATCGCCCTTGCTTTCCGGCAGGTAGCGGTTCAGGTCCAGCCGGCCCACCGATACCGTGGCCTCGTGGCGCGGCTTGATCAGGCCGTACTGGCTGACGGTGACCGCCAGGTCGGAACCGTCCATCTTGCCGGCGACGCGCAGATTGAAGCGCGGTTCGTCCAGATCGCCGTCGAGCGCGCCGTCCATGGTGGAGACCAGCTTGCCGCGAGGCAACAGCGGGGTGGTGATGGAGGAGGTCAGCGCCAAGGGCTGCATCCGCAATTGGTTCATGCCGGCCAGCGACAGCGGCGCGTTGAGCTTGACATTGACCTTGGTGGAGCCGGCAAGCCAGTTGAAATCGCCGTGCAGCTTGTCGGCGTACAGGCCGGCTTCGTTGAGCTTGAGGTTTTCCAGCGAGGCTTCCAGTTGGTACTGGCTGCGCGCGTAGCTGAGCTTGGCGCTCAACTGGCCGGAGGGCATGGTGAATTCGTCGAAGCTGGCGTTGATCTGCGGCAGGGTCAGATGGACTTCGCTGCTGGGGCGCTCGCTGCTGAAGGCGAGCGCCACATTGCTGCCGGTGGCTTGCAGCGTGGCGAAGTTGAGCTTGTACTGTCCGCTGATGGTGAGCTTGCTCTCGCCCAGGCCCGGCAGCTGGGTCATCGCCACCGCGTCCAGTTCTTCCAGGCTGACCTGGTCGTCCTGGATGGACAGCGGGGTGTTGACCGCCAAGCGCACCGGGCGCGAGCCCTGTTCCAGGATGGCCCCGGCGCTAAGGCTGGCGCCGCCCAGCAGGTTGTCGGCATCCAGGCTGATGCTGGCGATGCGGCTGTCGGTGCGGGTCATCTGGTCGGACAGCACCAGGGTGCCCTCGCGTATCTTCAGCGTGTCCAGCTTGATGGAGAAACTGCTCTGGCTGTGGCGCTGGAACAGATCGGCGATGGACAGCCGGCCTTCCTGGTCGCGACTGATATTGGCGCTGGGACCGTACAGCGCCACCGAGCGCACTTCGCGGTTGCCGAACAGCAGCGGCCACCAGCCCAGGCCGACACGGAGTTCCTCGACGCGGGCGAACGGTGTTTGTTGTCCCGGCTCGGAGACGGAAAGCTTCTCGATCTGCACGCCGGGGGATGGGAATAGAGTGGGGGTGACGCGGCCTTCTATGCTGATGACGCGACCGGTGTCTTGCAAGGCGTGCGACAGTGTGGTGCGCACCTGGGCTTCGTCGAATTGCCAATAGATCAGCGACTGCACCAAGACGGCCACCGCCAGTAGCGCGGTGAGGCTGTAAACAGCGATGCGTAGCCACAGCCGGCCGGAATTCAATTTCATTGGTGGGTGCTCGGATGGGCCATGCCGGCGGATTGATCTAGGTTACTTGATTGCGGAAGCGGACTGGAGCGGGTGAAGGGAATCGAACCCTCGTCGTAAGCTTGGGAAGCTTCTGCTCTACCATTGAGCTACACCCGCGCGTTTTCGGCTAGAGCGCCCGAATGTAGCGTTTTTTGCCCGGCTTGGCAAGGTTTGGCGGCGGCGCGCGGGCGTCGCCGCGCTAAGGGCTTGATAAAAAAGAGCACGGTTTCAAGCGCCGGCGCGCAGCCTGCCGAGCAAGGCTTCCAACTGGTCGGTGGCCTGGCCCCAGCCGCTGGCGAAGCCCATCGCCTCATGCTCGCGCAGATCGGCTTCGGTCCAGTGCAAGACCTCGGCATGATAATGGGTCTTGCCGTCGCGGGGTTGGAATTCCAGCGTCACGGTCATGAAGGGCTTGGCCGATGGCAGCCACGCTTCGGTGTAGGCGTCGGTGAACACCAGGCGGCGTCCAGGCTGCACTTCCAGATAGACGCCGCGGTTGGGAAACTCCTGCCCGTCGGGACTGCGCATCACCACCAGGCTGGAGCCGCCGGGCCGGACGTCCAGTTCGGCCGCTGTCACCGTCCATGGCCGCGGAGTGAACCATTGGCATAGCAATTCGGGGTCGGTCCAGGCGCGGTAGACCTGTTCTGGCGGGGCGTCGATCAAGCGTTCCAGCGTGAGTCGATAGGGGCCATTGGCGTGGCTCATGACGTGCCTTTCGGGTGGGGTATCGGCTCAGATTAGTTCTTCGTCATGAGCTTCGCAATCCCGCAGCTGGAATTTGCCGGCGCAGCGCCCGCGCCAGCCGCGCGACGCCTTGCTCCAGTTGTTCCGCTTCCAGCGCGCCAAAGCCCAGGCGCAGCGCCGGAATGTCGCCGCCGTCGCCGCTGAAGGCGCCGCCGGGCAGCGCCTTGACGCCGGCTTCGGCGGCATCGGCC
>NZ_JAJOHW010000162.1 GCF_021129195.1 Chromobacterium aquaticum
GGCCACCACGGCGGCGGCGGCCGGCGGCAGCGGCGCGGCCAGGATTTCGTTGTAGCGGCGGGCGTGGGCGCCGAAGTGGTCTTGCGGCTGCTCCGAGGTGGCGATCACCAGCTGCGGCCATTCGCGCAGCGCGCTGTTGTTCCACTCATTGATATAGCTGAGGAAGCGCGGCTGGCGCAGCGTCACCTTGATGCGCTTGCGGTCCGCGCTGGCGTCCACGCTGTAATCGTCCAGCATCATGCCGCGCCAGCTTAGCGGGCGGGTGGACTGGAGCTCGAAGCTGAAGCTGTCCTCGCGCGCCTTCTGCGGGCCCAGGTCCAATTGGTAGCGCAGCTGGCGCGCCAGCGGCTGCGCGGCGTTGTGGCTCTTGACCCGGTAGGACACGGTGCTGCCGACGGCCAGCTCCGGGAAGGCCATCCAGGTTTGCATGTCGCGGCTGACGCCGGCGTCCGGATTGGGCGCGGCGCGGGTTTCGATCTGGGATTTGCCCAGCTTGATCACTTTGCCGTTGGGCTGGATCACTTCCGCCCGCTCCACTTGCAGGCGGTCTTCGGCCGGGTAGGTGAAGTCGATGCGCGACAGTTGTTCGCGGCCGGAGGGGTGCAGGATGGTGAAGCGCTTGCTGGTGACGCAATCCAGGCTGTTGTCTTTATTGTGCTGACAGCTGATGGCGGTGTTGACCGCCAGCGGCGCTTCGCTGATCGGTTGCAGCGCGGCGGCGCTGAAGCTGCTGTAGAGGCCGGCGGGCAGTCCGAGAGCCAGTCCAAGAGTGATGATGCGCATAGTGGAATCGAAAAGTGTGCTGTTGTTGTGATGAAGTGATACCGCCGCCGATACGGCGCGGCGGCGGTGAGAACACGCATCCGGTGGCCGCGCCGCCGGATGGGATCAAGCTTTCCATGTTCGCATATTAGCGCTTGCGAATGTGTATTGTTTTTGTGTGGATGTTCCGTGCCGCTTCATGATCTTGCCAGCCAGACGGGACAAGGGGGGAGCGGTTGAACAAGCGAAATCCACATCGGGTAGCTGAACCGTTAGACGTTGCGCGCAGCACAGACAGGCTTTCAAGGCTCGGCCCACATCCGCAGCAGATTATGGTAGTTCGCGGTCAGCGCCATCAGCGCTGCGTTGTCGCCCAGTTGCAGACGCAGGCTGGAGATCGCCGCGTCCATGTCGAACAGCAGCCGGCGCTTGCCATCGTCGCGGATCATGCTTTGCACCCAGAAGAAGGAGGCCAGCCGCGCGCCGGCGGTGACCGGCTCCACCCGGTGCAGGCTGGTGGACGGGTAGAGCACCATGTCGCCGGCGTCCAGCTTGACGCTGTGGCAGCCGTAAGTGTCTTCGATCACCAGTTCGCCGCCCTCGTATTCGTCCGGGCGGCTGAAGAACAGGGTGCAGGACACATCGGTACGCACCCAGCCGTTGTCAAAGGGGTGGCGTCGTACCGCGTTGTCCACATGGTTGCCGAAGTCCATGCCGGCCTGGTAGCGGTTGAACAGCGGCGGGAAGATCTTGGCCGGCAGCGCGGCGGAGAAGAACAGGCCGTTGCGTTGCAGCGCGCCTTCCACCATGGCCTGCAGTTGTTGGGCTTCCGGCAGCTGCTGCGGCAGTTGCAGATTGCGTTTGACCTGGGCGGACTGACTGCCGGCGGTGATGCGGCCATCGGCCCAGTCGGCGCGGGCCAGCAGTTCGCGGCCCCGCGCCAGTTCTTCGGCGCTCAGCACCGCGGGGATGTGCAATAACATGAGGTCTCCAGCGGCAGTTGATCGGATGAATGGAGAGGAATGAGGAAGCGGCGCGAAATAGCGGCCGGGTAGGCGGCTGCGCTGGCGTGATGGGACGCGGGTCTCGCGTCTACGGCGGCTCAGGCCTGTTGGGGCCGGCCGGCAGAGTCCTCAAGCAAGCCATTGGGCAGGGCTTGCGTGACGGCTCTGCGGCGAGCGGCCGGCGGGCGCCGGCCTGCTCGCAAGGGGGGACTTACGGCGCTTCGGTGGCGAAGCCTATCTTGCTGATGCCGCCCTGCTGGGCGCTGGCCAGGGTCTTGGCCACCGCTTCGTAGCGCACGCTCTTGTCGGCGAACAGATGCAGCTCCACTTGCGGGTTGTCGCGCGCGGCGGCGGCGAAGCGGGCGTCCAGCTCGCCTTCCGGCACTTTGACGTCGTTCCAGAACACCGAGCCGGCGGCGTCAATGGCCAGGCGGATTTCCTTGGGCTGGCTTTGCTGCGCGGCGGCGCTGGCCTGCGGCAGGTCCAGCTTGACGGTATTGGTCAGCAGCGGGGTGGTGATGATGAACACCACCAGCAGCACCAGCATCACGTCCACCAGCGGCGTGGTGTTGATGTCCGCCATCGGCGCGGAAGCGCCTTTGTCGAAACTACCGAAGGCCATCGATTTCTCCGGACTGTGTCAGCAATTGGGCGTGCAGATCGTGGGCGAAGTAGTCCATGTCCTGCGCCATGATGCGCTGCATGCGGGTCAGGGCGTTGTAGGCCAGCACCGCCGGGATGGCGGCGGCCAGGCCGGCGGCAGTGGCCACCAGCGCTTCGCCGATCGGGCCGGCCACCGCGGCGATGGTGACTTGGCCGGCGGCGCCGATGTTCACCAGCGCGTGGTAAATGCCCCATACCGTGCCGAACAGGCCGATGAAGGGCGCGGTGGAGCCCACCGAGGCCAGCATGGTCATGCCGGTTTCCTGCTTGCCGTTTTCCTGGGCCAGGCCCTTGCGGATGGCGCGGGTCAGGAATTCATCCAGATCGCAGCTCTGGCCCAGCGGGCGCTCCGCCTGGCTGCGGTAGTGGCGCAGCGCGGCCAGTCCCTGGCGGGTGAGGTTGGCGAAGGGCGCGCGCGAATCCTGCAACTGGGCTTCCGCCTGCTTCCAGTCCGGGGCGTCCCACAGCGCGGTTTCTGCCTGTTTGTTGGCGCGGCGGATGTGCCAGGTGCTGACGCCGCGAACCAGGATCAGGTACCAGGTGAGCACCGACATCAGGACCAGGATCATGAACACCGTGACCAGCACGGCGTCCCCTTGTTGGAATACAGTCATTAGATTCATGATTTGCCAGACTTCAAAGAAAATTCAACGGGAACGATAAAGGTGTAGGCGATGGCTTCAGCGCCGCGCTTGGCCGGCGTGAAGGTCCAGCGCTTCACCGCCGCCACGGCGGCGCGGTCCAGCCGCGGGAAGCCGCTGCTGGTGGCCAGCGCCACATCCAGCGGCTGGCCTTGGGCGGACACGTGCACGCGCAGCTGCACGGTGCCGGTTTCGCCTTCTTCTATGGACAAGGCCGGGTAGGCGGGCTTGGGGTTGTTCAGATAGCCGCCGCGGTACATCGGTTCGGTGACCGAGGGCTTGGCATTGGCCGACTGGCCGTGCGAGCTGCCGCCCTCGGCGGAGCTGGCCGCCGGGCTGGGCTTGCTTTCCGCCGCCGGCGCGGCGCTGGGCACGCTGATGGCCTTGGGGCTGGGCGCGGCCGTTTCCGTGGCCATCACCTTGGGTTTGACCGGAGCGGGCTTGGGCGTCGGCGTGGGCTTGACCTGCGGCGTCGGTTTTTTCTCGGGCTTGGCCTGTTGCTTGGGCGCAGCCGGCGCGGCGGCCTGGCTGGGCGCGGCCAGGCTGATCATTTCCATGCTGGCGATGCGCGGCAGCGTGATCGGCTGCTGCATGGCCACCATGCCGCCCATCAGCGCGAAGGCCAGGGCGTGCAGGCCCACCGTGCTGGAGAGCGCCGAGTAACGGAGGATTCGCTGGTTCATGCGGTGATGATAATACAAACTATTCTCATTATCCAAGCGGAAAGCAAGGCTGGCTTGATGTCGATCACATCAAAAAATGCATGAGGGGGAAGAGGCTCCGCAAGCGGCCAGGGCGGCGGCGCGCCCGCGCGGCCCGGCGCTTGCAATCTGTGCTTTCGCCTGCATATCTTGCTGTATTGGCCACGGCGGCGTGCCGGTGGCGACCTCATTCTGGAATACAAAACATGCAACAGTTCGACGGAACCACCATCGTCTCCATCCGCCGCGGCAAGCGCGTGGCGCTGGGCGGGGATGGCCAGGTGACCCTGGGCAATATCGTGATCAAGGCTTCGGCGCGCAAGGTGCGCAAGCTGCACGGCGGCAAGGTGTTGGCGGGCTTCGCCGGCGGCACCGCTGACGCCTTCACCCTGATCGAGCGTTTTGAGGCCAAGCTGCAGAAGCATCAGGGCAATCTGCTGGTGTCGGCGGTGGAACTGGCCAAGGACTGGCGCACCGACCGCATGCTGCGCCGGCTCGAAGCGATGCTGATCGTCGCCGACAAGGACAGCACCCTGATCATCACCGGCAACGGCGACGTGCTGGAACCGGAGCAGGGCATCGCCGCCATCGGCTCCGGCGGCGCCTACGCCCAGGCCGCTGCGCGCGCGCTGTTCGACAACACTGATCTGGCGCCGGAAGTGGTGGTGAAGAAATCGCTGGAGATCGCCGGCGACATCTGCATTTACACCAATCACAACCATGTGATCGAACTGCTGGACGACGCCGAAGAGCCGGCGGCCAACTGAGCCGCCCCGTCCGTCCGATTCAAGAATCAAATCGCCGGAAGCGCCGCTTCCGGCTGGAGAATGTCATGACGCAAATGACCCCGCAGGAAATCGTCCACGAGCTGGACCAGCACATCATCGGCCAGAACGCGGCCAAGCGCGCGGTGGCGGTGGCGCTGCGCAATCGCTGGCGCCGCCAGCAGGTGGCCGAGCCGCTGCGCAGCGAGATCACCCCCAAGAACATCCTGATGATAGGACCCACCGGCGTGGGCAAGACCGAGATCGCCCGCCGCCTGGCCAAGCTGTCCGGCGCGCCCTTCATCAAGATAGAAGCCACCAAGTTCACCGAGGTGGGCTATGTCGGCCGCGATGTCGACACCATCATCCGCGACCTGGTGGAAGTGGCGATCAAGGACACCCGCGACGCCGCCATCAAGCGTAACCGCCCGCGCGCGGAAGACGCGGCGGAAGACCGCATCCTGGACGTGCTGCTGCCGCGTCCGCGTCAGCAGGCCGGCTTCTTCGGCGGCGAGCCGGAGGCGGAAGCCAAGCCGGAAGACGGCGCCACCCGCCAGAAATTCCGCAAGATGCTGCGCGAAGGCGCGCTGGACGATAAAGAGATCGAAATCGAAGTGGCCGCGCCGATGGCGCAGATGAATGTGATGGCGCCGCCGGGGATGGAAGACTTCGCCAGCCAGCTGCAAGGCATGTTCCAGGGCATGGGTTCCGGCAAGAAGCAGACGGCCAAGATAAAGGTGACCGAGGCGCGCAAGCTGCTGATAGACGAGGAAGCCGCCAAACTGGTCAATGACGAGGAACTGCGCGCCGAAGCGCTGAAGAACGTCGAGCAGAACGGCATCGTGTTCCTGGACGAGATCGACAAGGTCACCAGCCGCAGCGAAGGCCAGGGCGGCGCCGACGTGTCGCGCGCCGGCGTGCAGCGCGACCTGCTGCCGCTGGTGGAAGGCACCACCGTGTCCACCAAGTACGGCATGGTCAAGACCGACCACATTCTGTTCATCGCCTCCGGCGCCTTCCAGTTGTCCAAGCCGTCGGACCTGATCCCGGAGCTGCAAGGCCGCCTGCCCATCCGCGTCGAACTGTCTTCGCTGACCGTGGACGACTTCAAGGCCATCCTCACCAGCACCAACGCCTGCCTGACCCGCCAGTACCAGGCGCTGATGGCGACCGAGGGTGTGGAACTGGAGTTCGTCGACAGCGGCATCCAGCGTCTGGCCGAGATCGCTTGGCAGGTCAACGAGAAAACCGAGAACATCGGCGCGCGTCGTCTCTATACCGTGATGGAGAAGCTGCTGGAAGAAGTGGCTTTCGACGCCAAGGCCGGCCGCTGCGAGATCGATGCCGCCTATGTGGACAGCAAGCTGGAACAAGTGGCCGAGCGCGAAGATCTGGCGCGTTACGTGCTCTGATCCACTCCTTATATATAGCAACGCAAACGGCGGCCCTGGGCCGCCGTTCTTGCATCCGCCTCAGCGCAGCTCACAGGCCTCCTTGGCGGGAGGCGTGGGAGCCAAATCGCGGAACGCCTCCGGATGCTGCCGCCAATACCAATCCTTCACCTCCTCATGGTCCAGCGCCAAAAAGGCCTTCATGCCGGGCAGCAGCAGCATCGGCACCACGGTGGCCAAATGCAGCAGCGCGAAAATCAGGTAAACCCGCTCCAGCGGCAACACATGCAGCAGCGCGCCGGCCAGCGCCGGGCCCAACATCGAGCCTATCTTCACCAGCATCACATTGATGGCGGAAAAGCGCGCACGGTAATTCTCCGGCACCGCCAGCGTGCGGTGGGTCTGACCAATCAGCTGGTTCAGCGCGAACATCAGCCCCATCACCGCGAAACAGGCCAGGATCAGCCAAGGGTTGTCGCTGACCGCCACCACCAGCATCAGCACGCCACAGACCAGCATGCCTATGGTGCGCGCCTGATAGCGACTGAAGCGGCGCAGCAGCACATGGGTGAACCAGAGCGAGCCTAGCAGCATGCCGGCGCTGATCGCCGCCTCACAGCCGCCCAGCCAGGCGGCGGACAAGCCCAGCGCGTGTAGCTTGACCGGCAGCAAGGTGGTCACCAGCGGCATGAAGGCCACCAGGGTGATGAATACCGCCAAGGTCCAATAGCGTTCCAAAGGAATGCGCCAGCGCGCGTACAGGCCGCTGCGGATATCGTCCAGCCAGGGGCTGCGGACGGCGCCAGTCGCGCGCGGCGGCACGCGCACATATAAGGAAGCCGCGGCCGCCACCACCAGCAAGAAGGCATAGGCCAGTAGGGTCAGGGTGGGCGAGGTCGCCGCCATCAGGCCGCCGCCCAAGACCGGGCCGATCAGATTGCCCGCCGACTGCGAGCTTTTCTGCAAGGACAGCGCATCGCCCAGCCTGGCCGCCGGCACCATCTCGGCGGCGATGCTGAGCATGGACGGCAGCACGATGGACCAGGCCAGCATCGCCAGTGACTCCACCGCGATCACCCAGCCGATGTGATACCAGCCCATTGCCGCCATCAGCGCCAACAGCAGGGCGCTCAACATCGCCAGCAGCATGCCGCCGCCAATCAGCCGGTTCTTGGGCAGGCGGTCGCCCAGCGGCGCGGTCAGCGGCAGCGACAGCAACATCACCAGCGCGGTGACCGATCCGAACCAGGCCATATCGCGCGCGCCGCCGGACTGCACCACCCACCAGCTGATGGCGACGTAACCGGCGCCCATCGCCAGCCCGCTCAACACATCGCTCAGCATCAAGGCGTAAAACGGCGTGGGCAAGCCTTCCAATCGTTGACGCAAGGTTTGCTGCATGGCGGTCTCCTGGGCGGTGGTATGCGCTCAGCTTAACAATTAATGCCTAAGTCATAAAGTCTGCCCCGAATAATTTGCCGAAAAGCGGTTTTTTCAGAAAAACACCAGAAACCCCAGCCATTTTTTCAGCTTATCTGCCGACGACAATGAGCTGGGAGGCCCGGTTTTCCTGGCTCTGCAAAAGTTCTTGTAAAATTGGGATCAGGTGATTTTTATTGAAATCATGGGTTTACGGATTAATATCTGAAAAACTCCATCTTTTTTCAAAATAGGTGTTGACGGAGCAAGGGCTGTAACGTATATTTCACCTCCTCAGCAGACAACGCAG
>NZ_JAJOHW010000163.1 GCF_021129195.1 Chromobacterium aquaticum
GGCGGCGATGCCGGCGCTGCGTCGGCTGGACGCGGCGGGGCCCTGGTTGTGGCGGCCGCTGCTGGGCTTGCGCCGGCTGCAGCTGGAGGCCTGGGTTCAGGCCGAGGGCCTGAGCTGGGTGGAGGATGAAAGCAATCGGGACGAGCGCTGGCGGCGCAATCTGCTGCGCCAGCGCTTGCTGCCGCAACTGGAAGCGGCGCTGCCGGACTATCGCCGTCATCTGGCGCGCTCGGCCGGCCTGCTGGCGGACGCGGCCGCGGTGCTGGACGAGGTGGCGGCCCAGGATTTGGCCGCGTGTCGGCTCGGCGATGGTTTGAGCCTGGCCGTCTGGCGCGGCTTGTCCGAACCCAGGCAGCGCCAGGTCTTGCTGGCCTGGTTGCGCGCTCTGGAGTGGCCGGCGCCGGAGCCGGAGGCCTTGGCTGAGTTCCAGCGCCAGGCCTTGCAAGCCGGCGCCGACAGCTGTCCACGGCTCGCGCTGGCCTCGGGCCTGCTATACCGCTACCGCGACGGTGTGCATGCCTTGCCGGCGCTGGCGCCGCCAGCGGCCGTGTCGCTAGCGGCGCTGGACCCAACGGCGGAATGCCTGGTGGAAGAGTGGGGCGGCGTGCTGAGCTGGGAGTGGCGGTCGCATGGCCTGCCGGCGGCCTTGTTGGAGCAAGGTCTGCTGCTGTGTCCGCGGCAGGGCGGCGAGCGTCTGGCGTCCGCGGTGGGGCGCAAGCCGGTGAAGAACTTTTTGCAAGAGGCCGGCATCGCGCCGCCCTTGCGCGAGCGTTGGCCGCTACTGTGCGATGCGGGCGGACGCTTGCTGGCGCTGCCTGGCGTGGCAGTGGATGCCGATCTGGCCGCGGGTCCGGGCTGGTGGCCGTGTTGGCGGCCGTTGCCGGCGTCGTCGGGCTGATGCAGAAACGCCTGCCGTTTGGCAGGCGTTTTTCATTGCGGCTTCAGTTGGCCGCGCTCAGCGGCAGGCTGGCGATGCCGGCGGCGTCCAGCCGCAGATAGCCGCCGCGGTCGCCGTGCCAGTCCTGGATCACCCAGCGCTCGGATTTGCGATGGCGATGCATGGCCGGACGATGAGTATGGCCGTGGATCAGCGTCGGCCAGCCGTGCTCGGCCAGCAAGGCTTCCACCGCCGGGGCGGTGACATCGGAAATGGCGGTCAGGCCGTTTTGCTGCTTGGCCATCTCGCTTTGCTGCCGCGCCTGGCGCGCAATCGCGTGGCGCTCGGCCAACGGCCGCGCCAGCATCGCCTGCTGCCATTGCGGGTTGCGGCTGACGGCGCGGAATTGCTGATAGGCCGCGTCATCGGTGCATAGCGCGTCGCCGTGGCTGAGCAGGCAACGGCGGCCATGGGCCTCGATCAAGGTCGGATCGTCCAGCAGTCGCGCGCCGCTGCGCAGGCAGAAGCCCTCGCCCAGCAGGAAGTCGCGGTTGCCGTGCATCACGTACAGCGGCGTGGCGGCGGCGAAGGCGCGCATCGCGGCCAGCGGCGCTTCCAGGAACGGCGAATCGTCGTCGTCGCCCACCCAGTATTCGAACAGATCGCCCAGGATGTAGAGCGCGTCGATCCGGCCTTGCCAGGCTTGCAGCGTGTCCAGAAACAAGCGGTTCAGCTCTGGCGTGTCGTCCGCCAGGTGCAGGTCGGAAATGAAATGAATGGCCATGTCGCGTGCGGATGAGTTGAAGCCCGGCCGGACGGCCGGGCTGGGGAGCGCGCCGCGCGTGGCGCGGCGTTGGCGAATCAGATGATTTCGGCTTTTTCGATCACCACCGCTTCCACCGGCACGTCCTGATGGCCGCCGCTGCGGCCGGTGCGTACCGCCTTGATGCTGTCGACCACGTCCTGGCCTTCCACTACCTGGCCGAACACGGCATAGCCCCAGCCTTGCGCGCTTTCCGATTTGAAGTCCAGGAAGTCGTTGTCGGACACATTGATGAAGAACTGGGCGGAAGCCGAGTGCGGGTCCATGGTGCGGGCCATCGCCACGGTGTAGCTCTTGTTGGACAGGCCGTTGTTGGCCTCGTTCTCGATCGGCGCCTTGGTCGGCTTTTGCGACATGTCGGCGCTGAAACCGCCGCCCTGGATCATGAAGCCGTTGATCACGCGGTGGAAGATGGTGCCGTCGTAGTGGCCGCTCTTCACATACTCTTCAAAGTTGGCGGCGGTTTTCGGGGCCTTGTCGGCGAACAGTTCCAGCACGATGGCGCCGAAGTTGGTGGTCAGTTTGATCATGGTGTTTTCCTTGATGACGGACAGGCCGCGCGGCGGCCTGCCGGTATTAAAGTGGTTCTTGAAGCGGGCTTAACGATCTCGCGAGCCAAGGCGGCAGATCGTAAACAGGCTTTAAGGTTTGATGGTGAGTTTCTGGATCACGATAGGCTCGAACGGCACGTCGCCCATGCCGTTCATGCTGCCGGTGCGGGTCTTGGCGATGCGGTTGACCACATCCATGCCCTTGATCACCTTGCCGAACACGGCATAGCCGGCGCCCTGCGGCGTCGGGGACTTGTAATCGAGGAAGTCGTTATTGGCCACATTGATGAAGAACTGCGCGGTGGCGGAGTTCGGGTCGGCGGTGCGGGCCATCGCGATGGTGCCGATGCCGTTCTTCAGGCCATTGCTCGCCTCGTTGGCGATGGCGGCGCGGGTGGGCTTCTGGCTCAGCTTGGTGTCGAAGCCGCCGCCCTGGATCATGAAGCCGTCGATCACGCGGTGGAACACGGTGCCGTTGTAATGGCCGGCCTTGGCGTAGGCGACGAAGTTTTCCACGGTCTTGGGAGCCTTGGCCGAATCCAGCGCGATCTCGATATTGCCCTTGCTGGTGATCATTTCCACTGTCGGCGAGGCCAGGGCCACGGCGGGCAGCGCGGTCAGCGCCAGCATGCTCAGCATTCGTTTCATGGTTGGTTCATTCAACAGGGTGTGAGAAGCCGCCAATATTAGCACAGCCTTTTGTCCCGGCGCAGCGCCTTGCCGCCATGGCCGCCGCCTTGCCCTGCGGCGGGCTGGTTCGCGGTCATTTTTATGCTTTTGGGTTTTTAGGCGTTCTTGTTTTTTTAAAAAATAGTATTTAGACTCCACCCCCTAAAAACTGTGTGATCGCTATCTATTTATATAGCATAAACGCCATGGCGCATGCCGGGCTTCGATAACAAGGGCGGTTTCCAGCCGCCGGGGTAAATACAAGAAAATGAAAGCATTCGCACCTTCCGCCGTTCGTGCCATTCCCGCTCTGGTGGCCGGCCTGCTGGCCGCGGCGCCGCTGGCTCAGGCCGCCGGTTTCCAATTGTCCGAGCAAAGCGTGGTCGGCCTGGGCCGTGCCCATGCCGGCGCCGGCGTGGTCGGCGACGATTTGTCCGCCGTGTTCTACAATCCGGCCGGCATGACCCTGATCGAAGGCACCCAGATTCAGGGCGGCTTCACCTATGCCGAAATCGACGCGCCGTTCGAAGGCAAGGGCGGTTTCCCGGCCGCGCGCCAGGGCAGCGACAACGGTCGCGCCAAGGCCGAGCTCATTCCCAACGCCTACCTGGTGCATCAACTGAACGACCGCGCCCGTCTGGGCCTGGGCATCACCGTGCCCTTTGGCCTTGGCGCCAGCTATGACGACAACTGGATCGGCCGCAACCACGGCATTTCCAGCTCCATCATGACGGTGGACTTCAACCCGTCCTTCGCTTACAAGCTGGACGACAAGTGGAGCTTCGGCGCCGGCGTGTCGGCGCAATACGCCAAGGCCGATCTGAAGCAGGGCGCTTTCTTCCAGGGTGCCGCCGGCGAGATCGACGCCGACAGCTGGGCCTATGGCTATAACCTGGGTCTGATGTACGCGTTCAATCAGGACAACCGCGTCGGCCTGTCCTATCGCTCCAAGCTGAACCACAAGGCGCGTGGCGACTATAAGGCCAGCGGCTTCAACCAAGCGACGCTGCCGGGCACTTCTATCCCGCTGCCGCAGAAGTTCCACATCGACGGCACTTATGCCGGCGGCGCCGACGTCACCACGCCGGAATCGCTGCTGCTGTCCGGCTACAGCCGTCTGAACAGCAAGTGGGCGCTGAGCGCCACCGCGCGCTGGACCAACTGGAGCCGTTTCGACCAGCTGGTGATCAAGGGCAACCCGATGGCCGATACCGTGATCAACAATCACTGGAAAGCCAGCTGGCTGTTCTCGGTGGGCGCCGACTACAACTACAGCGAGCAACTGACCCTGCGCAGCGGCGTGGGTTATGAAACCAGCCCGGTGCGCGACGCCAGCTACCGCAATCCGCTGATTCCGGACACCGACCGCGTGTGGCTGAGCCTGGGCGCCAGCTACAAGGCCAGCAAGCAGCTGACCGTGGACGCCGGCTACACCTATCTGATGGGCGTCGGCGACCGCGACATCAAGCACACCGCCAACAGCCCGCTGGGCAACGGCGACACCCTGCAGGGTTCCTACAGCTCGATTCGCGGCCACCTGCTGGGCGTGCAGATGCAGTACAAGTTCTGATCCAAGAAAGCCTGGCTTTCGCAAACCGCCGCCGGCCTTGCCCGCGGCGGTTTTTTCATGTCCGGGGATGCGGTTTGCCCGGCGGCAGGCTAGAGTAGGGCGCTCTGTATCATTGAGTGCTGATCGTCATGTCCGATTCCTCCCCGCTGAATCGCCTCACCCCGCTGGCCGGGCTCTTGCCTTTTCTGCGCCCGTACCGGCTGCGCGCGCTGCTGGCCCTGCTGGCGCTGATCGTCGCCGCCGCCGCCACCCTGCTGCTGCCGGTGGCCTTTCGCTTCCTGATCGACCACGGCTTCAGCCAGCGCGCGGCGGCGGACATCAACCGCTACTTCCTCGGCCTGTTCGGCGTGGCGGCGGTGCTGGCGCTGGCCACCGCGCTGCGTTTCTACTGGGTATCCTGGCTGGGCGAGCGCGTCACCGCCGACATCCGCCGCGCGGTGTACCAGCATGTGATCCGGGTCAGCCCGGAGTATTTCGAAGTTACCCAGACCGGCGAAGTGCTGTCGCGGCTGACCACCGACACCACCCTGGTGCAGACCGTGATCGGCACCAGTTTGTCTATGGGCTTGCGCAATGTCTTGCTGATGCTGGGCGGCCTGGCCATGCTGATGGCCACCAGCCCCAGCCTGACCGCCTACATCCTGGTGACGCTATTGCTGGTGGTCTTGCCCATCGTGGTCTTCGGCCGCCGGGTGCGAGCCTTGTCCCGCTCCAGCCAGGACCGCATCGCCGATTCCAGCGCCATCGCAGGCGAAACCCTGAACGCGATTCCGACGGTGCAGGCCTTCAATCAGCAGGCGCGGGAGAGCCGGCGCTTCGGCGATTCGGTGGAAACCAGCTTCGACGCCGCGCTGGCGCGCATCCGCGCGCGATCCTGGCTGACGGTGGCGGTGATCCTGCTGGTCTTCGGCGCCATCGTGTTCGTGTTGTGGCTGGGCGCGCACGCGGTGCTGGAAGGCACGATGAGCGCCGGGCAGCTGGGCCAGTTCATTCTCTACGCGGTGGTTACCGCCGGCGCCATCGGCGCGCTGGCGGAAGTGTGGGGCGATGTGCAGCGCGCCGCCGGCGCCACCGAGCGGCTGATGGAACTGCTGGCGCTGAATTCGCCGGTGACGGAGCCGGCCGCGCCGCGCGCGCTGCCGCCCGGGCCTGCCGGCCTGGAGTTGCGCGATGTTGATTTCGCCTATCCCTCGCGTCCCGGCCAGCCTTCGCTCAGCGGCATCCGGCTCAGCGTGCGCCCCGGCGAGCATGTGGCGCTGGTGGGACCGTCCGGCGCCGGCAAATCCACGCTGTTTCAGCTCCTGCTGCGTTTCTACGACCCGCAGCAGGGCCAGTTGTTGCTGGGCGGCGTGGATGTGCGCGAACTGTCCTTCGCCGATTTGCGTGGCCATATCGGCATCGTGCTGCAGGATTCGGTGATCTTCGGCGCCAGCGCGCTGGAGAACATCCGCTACGGCCGGCCGGACGCCAGCGACGAGGAGGTGAGGGCCGCCGCCCGCGCCGCCGCCGCGCATGATTTCATCGAACGCCTGCCGCAGGGCTATCACAGCTATCTGGGCGAACGCGGCGTGCGCTTGTCCGGCGGCCAGCGCCAGCGCATCGCCATCGCCCGCGCCATCTTGAAGAATCCGCCGCTGCTGCTGCTGGACGAGGCCACCAGCGCGCTGGACGCGGAGTCGGAACAATTGGTGCAACAGGCGCTGGAGCGCGCGGCGCAAAACCGCACCACCCTGGTGATCGCGCACCGGCTGGCCACGGTCAAGCAGGCGGACCGCATCGTGGTGCTGGACCAGGGCCGCATCGTGGCCGAGGGCAGCCACCAGAGCCTGCTGGCCAGCTCGCCCTTGTATGCGCGGCTGGCGGCCTTGCAGTTCGCCGCCGGCGGCGATGCCTGAGGAGGCCGCCACTTAAGCGTAATGAATAGTCTATGCTCCACGAAGGAAAGGCCGCCGCCGCGCGGCGCCGAAACCAGCGATGGAGCGAGACTATGAAACTGGCTGTCCGTTTGGGGGGCGTGGTGCTGTGCGCCGGGTTGGGCATGTGCGTGGTGGCCGGCTTCGCGCTGCACACCCTGCGCACGACCTTGATGGAAGACCGCAGGGCGCAGATAGGCAGCCTGGTGCACTTGGCCGGCCAGCAAGTGGCGATGTACCAAAAGCAGGAGCAAAGCGGCAAGCTGACGCGCCAGGAGGCGCAGAAACGGGCGATAGAGGCGATGAGCGGCCTGCGCGATCAGGACAACTATGTGTTCGCGCGCGACGCCAGCGACCTGGTGCTGGTGCACCCGGACCGGCGCAAGCTGGGCAAGCGCGACACCGGCGGCAAGCTGCCGGACGGGCGTACCCTGGTGCAGGTGTACCGCGATGCGCTGGCGAACGGCGATTTCGCCTTCGCGCTGATCCGCACCAAGCGCCCCAATGGCAATGAGACGCTGCCCAAGCTCAATGCGGTGATGCGGATCGCGGACTGGAACTGGACCATAGGCGCCGGCGTGTTCATGGACGATGTGGAGCGACAGTTCACCGGCCTGGCGCTCAAGCTGTCCGGCATCGGGCTGGCGGTGCTGGCGGTGGTGACGCTGCTGGCCTGGCGCGTCGCCGCTTCCATCTACCGGCTGATAGGCGGCGAGGCCGAGGTCGCGGCCGCCGCCGCGCGAGCGATGGCCGCCGGCGATCTGACCCAGCCACTGACCCAGGCGCCGCGCGAAGGCAGCTTGATGAGCGCCTTCGCCGCGATGCAGCGCAGCCTGCGGCAGTTGATTGAGCGGCTGCAGGACGGCTCCGTCCAGCTGGAGCACTCGGTGGGTGGTCTGTCCAGCCGCATGCAGCAGATCCACGGCCAGGTCGAGCAATCGGCCGCGGCCACCGCCGGCGCCGCCGCCACCACCGCCGGCATGCTGGACGGGGTGGCCGAGGTGTCGCGCCGCAGCGCCGAGAGCGAATCGGACTCCGCCAACGCCTGCGAGCTGGCCGACAAGGGCGAGAGCCTGGTGCGGCGCGCGGCGGAGGAGATCCAGGCGGTGTCCGGCCAGGTGGCGGCCGCCTCGAACTGCATCGGCGAGCTGGCCGAGCGCTGCCGCGCGATCGACGTCACCGCCGCGGTGATCAAGGACATCGCCGATCAAACCAATCTGCTGGCGCTGAACGCGGCGATAGAGGCGGCGCGCGCAGGCGAGACCGGGCGCGGCTTCGCGGTGGTGGCCGACGAAGTGCGCAAGCTGGCCGACCGCACCAGCCAATCCACCGGCGAGATTTCCGGCATCGTGCGCAGCATCCAGCAAGATTCCACGTCCGCCATCACCTCGATGCAGCCAGTGCGCGGCCTGGCCGACACCAGCCTGCAGCTGTCCGAGCAGGCGCGCGACTCCATCGCCGACATCCGCGCCGCCGCC
>NZ_JAJOHW010000164.1 GCF_021129195.1 Chromobacterium aquaticum
CGCCCCAGGTGACCACGCTGCCGTCGGCCTTCAGCGCGGCGAAGGCGTAGTCGTTGGCGAACACGGCCACCACATCGCGCAGGCGGTGGCGCACCGCGCTGCTGTCGCCGCCGCGCAGTTCATCGCCCCAGGTCACCACGCTGCCGTCCTGGCGCAGCGCGGCGAAGGCCAGTTCGGTGGCGGCGATGGAGCGCACGCGGTTGAGCTGGTGTTGCACGCCGCTGGCGTCGTTGCGGGCGCCGTCGCCCCAGGTGACCACGCTGCCGTCCTTGCGCAAGGCGGCGAAGGCGGTCTTGCTGGCGTAGAGCTTGCGGACGCCGGTCAGATTGGCGGCCACCGGGCCGGTGTCGGCGCCGCGGTCGAAGTAGGCGCTGCCTATGGTGGCGACGCTGCCGTCCTGCTTCAGCGCGGCGAAGACGTTGAGGTTGGTCTGCACCGTGCTGACGCCGGCCGGCATCGGTTCGCTGCCGTCGTAGTAGTCGCTGGTCTGGCCATCCCAGTTCAGGCCCCACACCACCACGCTGCCGTCTTTCTTCAGCGCGGCGAAGTTGTAGTCGGTGGCGGCGATGCTGGCCACATTATTGAGCTTGGCCGCCAGCGGCGAGGCGTCGCCGCCGGAATTGGGGTCGCCGAAGGCGAGCACGCTGCCGTCCTTCTTCAGCAGCGCCACCGCGCCCAGATTGTGGCTGACGCTGGCGACATCCTTAAACGCGGCCAGGCGCGCGGCGTCGAAGTAGGAGGAGATGGACTTGGAACCGCCGTTGCCGTCGAAGGTGGTTTCGATATTGCCCCAGCTGCTGGCGCTGCCGTCGCTGTTGAGCGCGACGAAGCCGCGCTTGGTGGGCCACAGCTTGGCGACCTTGCCCAGCGGCGCCACCGGCGAGGTGGCATCGGCGCTGCCTATGCCCACCGGGCCGGCGAAACTGGCGCCGGAGCCGGCGCGGCCCCAGCCGATGACGGTGCCGTCGGCTTGCAGCGCGGCCATCGCGCGTTCATTGCCGGCCACCGCCACCACGTTTTGCGGTTGGGCGGGCAGGGCCGAGGTATCGCCGCCCAGGCGGCGGCTGCCCCAGACCGCCAGCGTGCGGTCCGCCTTGAGCACGGCGAACACCGACGGCGCGCTGAACACGTTCTGCGGCACCAGGGTCTGGCTGGCGCTGACCCAGCCGCAGCTGACCGAGGCGGTCAGCGGCTGATCCGGCGCGCTGTCATCGGTGCTGAAACCGCGGACGCCATTGCTCCACAGCACTCGGGCTTCGCCCAGGCACAGGCCGCTGGGCACCGCGGCCAGCACGCCGCCGCGGTTGCCGAAGATATCCACCGCCAGGCGACCGCTGCCGCCATGGTGGCTGGAGCCGTCGCCGGGCTGGCTGCCGCTGCCGTCGTCTTCGCAGCCGGACAGGCCGCCAATCAGCCCGATACTGATTGCCATCACGCCTAGCCGGAACCAGCGGGTTCCGGCATGTTGTGTGTTTCTCATCACAGATAACTCCTTGATAGACATTATTTATTTATGTTTTTCGCCGAGCGGTATAACCCGGACGGAATATATTGTCATGCAATAAGCATGTTTTGAAGAAAAAACACATGTGGAAGGCGATGCGGCGCGCGATGGAAATCAGAAATGACGACGTAGTATTGCGCCGTTTTGGTGCATGAGAGCGCTAACTATATGGTTATAATTATTTGTGTTTAAATTTTATACTTGAAAATCAGCGGCTTGGGCAGGGCGGGAAATGGCGGGGACGATAAAGCCGGCCACACGGGCCGGCGTCAAAATGGGGCATGGCGGCCGGAGGGAGACCGGCCGGAGTGTTACATTTTTGCCAGTTGCTGGCGGGCTTTCTGCGCGGAGTCGCTCTTGGGATAGAGCTTGATCAGGCGTTTATAGGTGGTCTTGGCCTGATCCATTTGCCCCAGGTCGCGCTGGCAGTTGCCGATATTGCGCAGGGCTTCCGGCGCGAAGTGATGATCGGGGAATTGCTCGACAAAGCGGCGGTGGATGTCGATGGCGGCGTCGTACTGGCGCAGCGCGGTATGGGACACGCCCAGCCAGTAAGTGGCTTCCGCCACTTGCGGCGCTTGCGGGTTCTGCTCGATGAAGCTGCGCAGCGCGTCGGCGGCCTTGGCGAAATCGCGGGCGCGCAGCAGGTTCAGCGCCTTGTCGTAATCCGGGCTGGTGGCCGCGCCGCCGTCCGCGGCAGCCGAGGCGTCGCCGTGCGGAGCCGCAGCCGGCTTGGCGCCGCTGTTCTCCAGATGGCCGAGCCGGCCGTCCAGGTCGTTGTACAGATCGTTCTGGCGTTTCTGCGTGGTTTGCAGATTGTAGTTCAGCACTTCCACATCGCCGCGCAGCTTGGCCACTTCGGCCTTCATCGCTTCCAGCTGGCTGACCATTTCCAGCAGCTTTTCATTGGAAAGCTTGCTTTCCACTTCATTGAGCCGGGTGGACGCCTGGCGGTTGACTTGGTCCAGCTGGCGGCGGGTTTCTTCCAGATCGCCGGTGGTGGCGCAGCCGGTAAGAACCAGCAGCAGCGCGCTGCAAAGGGTGAGCCGTTTCATGGTTGTCCCGGGATGTCCCGCCGTCCGGCCCGGAGGCGACGACGCGATGATGGGTGGAAAAGCATTCAGCCGGATATCTTAACGGCAAGCGCGTGAAAGCGCATCCGCCCGATGTCCGGCTGTAAAAGCCTGTTCAAAGTCTGCTGTGCGTCGGCGATACGGCGTTGAAAACCGTTTCGAAATGCTCATGTACCAGGTGTACATTCCGCTTTCTGAGCCGTTTTCGCCTTGTCTCGCTCTAGCTCGCGAGATTTTGAACAGGCTCTAAAAGCCGGCCCAGAGGGCCGGCGTCGTAAAACAGACCCAGTGCTTTTAGTGGCCTTGGTACACGATGTCGGCGCGACGGTTCTCGGCGAAGTCGGCGTCGGTGTTGCCGGTGGCGCGCGGTTTTTCCTTGCCGAAGCTGACCGCTTCCAGCTGGCTTTCCTTGGCGCCCAGCACTTCCATCGCCTTCTTCACGCTCTCGGCGCGGCGCTGGCCCAGCGCCAGGTTGTATTCGCGGCTGCCGCGGGCGTCGGTGTTGCCCTGGATGATGACTTTCTTGTCCGCGTTCTGCTTCAGGTAGGCGGAGTGGGTTTCCACTACCGGCTTGCCGTTGGCGTCGACGGAGGAGGAGTCGAAGGCGAAGTAGACGCTGCGCTTGGCCAGCGGGCTGTTGGGATCGTTCAGCGGGTCCACCGCAACCTGGTTCTGGTTGCTGCTGCCGGTGTCCACCGGCGCGGTGGTCTGCGGCGTGGTCGGCTGCTGGGTGCCGGCGGTGGTGTCGGCCGGCTTGGTGCTGGCGCAGGCGGCCAGCAGGGTTACGGTGGCGGTGCCGAGGACGAGTTGTTTCCAGTTCATAGCAATAGCTCCAATTAAGGATGATTAAATGGGCCCCAAGCCGGGTCCTGTACATCGCCGTTGATCACGGCCAATTTCACTTTGCTGCCGCCATCGGTGGTGGCGGCGTACAACACGCTCTTGCCGCCGGCGTCGCTGGCGTACAGCACCATGCGGCCGTTGGGGGCGAAGCTCGGGCGTTCGTTATAGCCGCCGTCCGACAGCGCGCGGCTGTCGTTGGTGGCCAGGTCCTGCGCCATCACGCGGAAGTTGCCTCCCTCGCGACGGATGAAACTCAGCGTCTTGCCGTCCGGCGACACCTTGGGCGACACATTGTAGCGGCCTTCCCAGGTGACGCGCTGGGCGTTGCCGCCATCGGCGGACACGCGGTAGATCTGCGGGCCGCCGGCGCGATCGGACACGAAATACAGGCTGCCGCCGTCCGGGCTCCAGGTGGGCTCGGTGTCGATGCCGCCGTTGTACATCAGCCGGCGCGCGCCGCCGCCGTTGGCGTTGATCACGTAGATCTGCGAATTGCCGCTGGTGGTCAGCACCACCGCCAGCTTGCTGCCGTCCGGGCTCCAGGCCGGGGCGGAGTTGCTGCCCTTGAAGTTGGCCGCGGCGAAACGCTGGCCGGTGGCCAGGTTCTGCACCCAGACCACCGGTTTCTTGCTTTCAAACGACACATAGGCGATGCGTCCGCCATCCGGGCTCCAGCTTGGGGAGATGATGGGCTCCCTGGAGCGCAGAATGGTCTGGGCGCGGCCGCCGTCCACATCGGCCACTTGCAACAGATAGCTGCCGCCGGTTTTCAACACATAGACGATGCGGGTGTTGAAGAAGCCTTTCTGGCCGGTGATCGCCTCGTAAATCATGTCGGCGATCGCGTGCGCCACCTGGCGGGTGCGGTCCGGGGTGACGGTGAATTCGCCGCCGGTCAGCTGTTTCTTCTGCGCGGCGTCCATCAGCCGGAAACTGATCTTCAGCTGGCCGCCGCCGGCTGCTTCCACCTTGCCGATGGCGACGGACTGCGCGCCGGCCGCCTGCCACAGCGGGTAGCGGATGTCGGCGGGCTCGAACGGCACATTGGCCACGCCGGCGGTGTCCACCATGCGGAAGGCGCCGGAAATCGTCAGGTCGTTCTTGATCACCGGGCTCAGGCCGCCCTGGGCATTGGCTTCATCCTTGAACGGCACCACCGCGATGGCGTGGCGGTTGGCGCCGCCGCCGACGATCTCGATGGTCATTTCCGCCTGCGCGCCGCCGGCGGCCAACAGGCCCAGCGTGACGAGCAGCATATTCAACAGAGTTTTGAAGCTGGACATTAGTTCCCTCAAGTCAATCAAGTGGCATGCTAAGCCGCGGTGCGCGGCGGCAAGGCCCGTCCCGGCTCCGCCTGCGCTCCGCGCGCGCCTGATCATGCGTTTGTCTTATGATTTGGGACGGAATTCCATCTTGAATTGCCGATAGCCGTCGTTGAAGCTGGCGCCGGGCGGCAAGGCCGGGAAGGTCTTGGCTTCCCAGATCGCCCTTTGCACCGCGTCGTCATAAGCCTTGCTGCCGCTGCTTTGCAGCAACTGTACCCGGTTTACCTCCAGAGAGGGCAGCAGCGAGACCTGCAGCACCACTTTGGGATTGCCGGACAAGTCCGGTGGCACTTGCACCAGCGGGGTGATCTTGGCCTTGACCCGGCTGATCCAGCCGGCCTTGGCAACGGAGGAGCCGTTGGCGGCGCCGCCGGCCACGCCATTGGGCGAGCCGGCCTGGTCGCTGCGCGCATTGGCCTTGCCGCTGGTGCGCGGGCTGTCCAGGCTGGCCAGCAGATCGTCGGCTTCCGGGTTGTAGGTCTTGGACGGCTTGGGCTTGGCCTGCGGTTTGGCGGCCGGCGCCGGCGCTGTCTTGGCTTCCGGCTTTTTCTCGGCTGGCTTGTCCGCTTTTTTCGCTTCCGGCTTTTTCACCGGCTCCGGCTTGGGTTCCGGCTTAGGCTCGGGCTTGGGGTCAGGCTTGGACTCGGGCTTGAGCTTGGGTGGCTCCGGCGGTTTCTTGTTGCGGCCCAGGTTGACGTCGGCCGGCGGCTCCGCCACGGCGGGGCGCGGCGGTTCCACCACCGGTGGCGTGGGCTTGGGCTCGGCCACGACGCTGGGCGCGGGCGGCGGCGGCGCGGTGGTCCACAGCTCCAGCGCCACCGGCGCCTGTTCCTGCAAGGTCTGGGAATGGAAACCGCCCCACAGCAGCAGGCCGACCACGGCGACGTGCAGCAGCACCGATACGATCAGCGACCAGGGACGCGGCGAGGTGGACACTGCGGCCATCATCCCTGCTTCTGCTGCTTGACCGTCAGCGCCACGCGCTTGACGCCGGCCTGGTGGAGCTTGTCGGCGATTTGCACCACTTCGGCGTACTTGAGGTTGGCGTCGGCGGAGATCGCCACCGGGCGCTCGGCCGCGCCCAAGGCCTGGATTTGCACCGCAAGGTCGGCGACGGAGGCGACGTCGGTCTTGCGGTCGTTGTCTATCAGTTGAATCTTGCCCTGGGCGTCCACGGTCACTTCCAGCGGACGGGTGTCGATGCTGGTGGCCTGGGACACGCTGGGCACTTCGATCACGCCGGGCGTGAACATCGGCGCGGTCACCATGAAGATGACCAGCAGCACCAGCATCACGTCGATATAAGGCACGACGTTCATCTGGTTCATCTGGCGGCGGGGACGGCGATTGAGCATGGAGCGTCTGTTAGCGTTGGCAAGCGGTCATGATACACCGGGCTCCGGCCGGGTGTCCGGGGTAAGCGGGTCAGACCGCGGCGGATCATGAAAAGTTCATGGCCGCGCCGGCCTGGGGGCGCTTAGAACGTGTTTACGATCTAGCGAGCTAAGGCGAGACAAGGCGAAAACAAGCGAAAAAGCGGAATGTACACGTGGTACATGAGCACTGAGCTTGGTTTCAACGCCCATTTCTATCCAACCCGCCGACGCGCAGCAGATCGTGAACAGGTTCTTAGGCCAGCCGCGTGCACAAGGTCAGCCCATCCCCCACCGGCAGCACGCACATGCGGATGCGCGGGTCGTGCTTCAGGCTGGCGTTGAATTCGTGCATCAGGTGCACGCCGGGCGGGTCCTCCGGCTTGGGCTCCACCACGCGGCCGGACAGGAAGATATTGTCGATGGCGATCACGCCGCCGGGGCGCACCAGCTGCAGGCAGGCCTCGTAATAGTCGCGGTAGGCGGGTTTGTCCGCGTCGATGAAGGCCAGGTCGTACTGGCCGGCCTGGCCCGCGTCCAACTGCTGGCGCAGGGTGGCGAGCGCCGGCTGCAATACCAGTTCGATGCGCTCGGCGACGCCGGCGCGCGCCCAGTAGTCGCGGGCGACGGCGGTGAAGGTCTCGCTGACGTCGCAGGCCAGCGTGCGGCCGTCTTCCGGCATCGCCAGCGTCACCGCCAGCGCGCTGTAGCCGGTGAACACGCCGATTTCCAGGTAGCGGCGCGCGCCTATCAGCTGCGCCAGCCAGGCCATGAACTGGCCCTGTTCCGGCGCGATCTGCATCTTGGCCATGCGATGGGTGGCGGTGAATTCGCGCAAGTCGCGCATCACCGGGTGTTCGCTGAGGCTGATGCTCAGCAGGTAGTCGTGCAAGGCGCCGTCAAGCGCCACGGTGCGGCTGGTCATGTGTGCTGCAATCCGATGCGGTGCAATCAGAAACGCCCGCGGCGCGGGCGTCGGGTCAGGCGGGAGCCGGGCTTATTCCGGCTGGTAAACGTAGGGCTTCTGCGGCACGCGGGATTCGTCCCAGCGGCGGCGGTCATCCAGGTTTGGCTGGCGGTCCCACAGCGTCAGGCGCAGTTCGCGGCGCTCGCTGTCCACTTCCGGGTGCTGATCCAGGAAACCGTTGATGAACTTGGTGAAATCGGACTGATACATCACATCGTTCCCTCTATGGCTGATGCCGTGATTTTAAACGATAAATCGCGGTTTCGTCAGCCTGCCTCGCGTTTTTCGCAACACCTTGCCCGTTTCGGGGCGTCATCGATCAAGTCCTGTTTGCAAGCAGGGTCATTTTGACGCATATTGCACGTATTGTTTAAAGACATTAAACATAAATTATAAATTGATCTCAGTTAATTGTTTAATAAAATTAAACTAAACGGTTTTTAATCATGCTTATCCGCAATGTCGACAGCTTGGTGCAGGCGCGGGCCGAAACCTTGACCTATATGCGCTTGCTGGTGCGCTTGCTGCACCTGGCGCTGGTATTGGCGCCCGGCGGCGTCTGGCTGGCGCAGTCGGGCGCGCCGCTGCACGGCCTGCTGGCGGCAACGCTGTCTTTCGCCGGCGTGCTGACCTTGCTGGCCTTCCAGGCGCTGGGCCTGTACGGCTCCGGCCTGTTCGGCCGGCAGTTGCAGCTGCGCAGGCAGGCGACGGCATGGTCGCTGACCTTCATCGCGCTGATGCTGGTGGGCGGCCAACTGCCCCTGCTGGCGGCGGCTTCGATCGAGGCGCTGCTGGGCTGGTACGCGTCGACGCTGGCCTTGCTGCTGCTGGCACGGCTGGCGCTGCATGGCTGGTGCCGGCGGCTGGCGCGTCGCGGCGTCGGCTTGCTGCCGACGGTGATCCTGGGCTGCACCGCCAGCGGCAACCGGCTGGCCGCTTATTTGACCGAGAACGCCGATATCCGCGCCAGGTTGGTCGGCTATGTCGACGACCGCACCGACAGGCAGGCATTCGGCATGGCCGGCCTGCCTTATCTGGGCGATATGCCGCAGCTGGAGCGCATGGTGCGCGCCGGCCAGGCGCAGCTGGTGCTGGTGGCGCTGCCGTGGTCGGCGGTGGAGCGGATGGGCGATCTGGTCAGCCTGCTGCGGCGCTTGCCGGTGACGGTGCTGCTGGCGCCGGACATGGCCGGCCTGCAGCACGCGCATCACCGGGTGACCGCGGTGGCTGGGTTGCCGATGTTCAATATCTCGGAGCTGCCGCTCAAGGGGTGGTCGCCGCTGCTCAAGCGCTGCGAGGACGTGTTGCTCGCCGCCGTCGCGCTGGCGCTGGCCGCACCGCTGATGCTGCTGCTGGCCTTGCTGATCAAGCTGGATTCGCCGGGACCGGTGCTGTTCCGGCAAAAGCGCTACGGCTACAACAACCGCCTGATCGAGGTCTACAAATTCCGCTCCATGTACGTGGAGCAGGCCGATGCCGACGCCGAGGCGCAAACCACGCGCAGGGATCCGCGCGTCACCCGCGTCGGCCGCTTCATTCGCAAGACCAGCCTAGACGAACTGCCGCAGCTGCTGAATGTGCTGGGCGGCAGCATGTCCATGGTCGGCCCGCGGCCGCACGCCACCGCCACCAAGGCCGCCGGCGTGCTGTTCGAGGACGCGGTGAGCGAATACACCGCCCGCCACAGGGTCAAGCCGGGCATCACCGGCTGGGCCCAGGTCAACGGCTACCGCGGCGAAACCGACACCCTGGCCAAGATAGAACGACGGGTGGAATACGACCTGGAGTACATCGAGAACTGGTCGCTGTGGTTCGACTTTTACATCCTGATCCGCACCCTTCCGGCGGTGCTGTCGGCCGACGCGGCTTATTGAGGCAAACATGCAAAATCCCGTTCCCGAACTCATTCCCTGCATCGTCTGCGGCGGCGCCGGCTCGCGGCTGTGGCCGGTGTCGCGCCAGGCCTTTCCCAAGCCCTTCATCCGCTTGGCCGACGACCAGAGCCTGTTGCAAAAGACCTTTCTGCGCGCGGCGAGCCTGCCCGGCGTCCGCCGGGTGCTGATCGTCGCCAATGAGGAAACCCGCTTCCGCACGCTGGACGAATGCCAGGCGGTCAACGCCGGCGGCCTGGCGCTGGAACTGCTGCTAGAGCCGGAAGGACGCAATACCGCGCCGGCGTTGGCCGCCGCCGCCGCGGACCTGCTGGCGCGCGATCCGGCGGCCGATCCGCTGCTGCTGGCG
>NZ_JAJOHW010000165.1 GCF_021129195.1 Chromobacterium aquaticum
CAGCTGACGGTGTTCGAGGCCGGCCGCGAGCCGGGCGGTCGCGCGCGCCGCATCGGCGTGCCCGGCAGCCGGCTGGACAACGGCCAGCACATCCTGATCGGCGCTTATCGTGAATGCCTGCGGCTGATGGCCGCGGTGGGCGTGGATGAGCGCCAGGCCTTGCTACGCCTGCCGATGCGCTGGCAACGCCAGGGCGGCATCAGCCTGAGCTGCCCGCGCTTGCCGGCGCCGCTGCATCTGGCAGTCGGTCTGTTGACGGCACGCGGCATAGGCTGGCGCGACAAGGGCCGGCTGGCGCTGGCCTTGCAGCGTTTGAAACGGCAAGCCTGGCGGGTGGAGCCGGATTGCGCGGTGGCGCAATGGCTGGCGGAGCAGGGGCAGTCGGAGACGCTGATCCGCGAGTTCTGGCGACCGCTGGTGCTGTCCGGGCTGAATACGCCGCTGGAACTGGCATCGATGCGAGTGCTGGCCGCGGTGCTGCGCGACAGCCTGGGCGCGGACCGCGCCGCCAGCGACCTGTTGCTGCCGCGAGTGGATTTGTCGGCGCTGTTTCCCGATCCGGCCTGGCAATGGCTGGCGGCGCGCGGCGCGGATTTGCGCGCCGGTCGGCGCGTGCGCGGCGTCGCGACGGATTCAGCGGGGGTGAGCGTGGACGGCGAGCGTTTCGATGCCGCCATCCTGGCGGTGGCGCCGTATCACGCGGCGGAACTGACGGCGGAGCCAGCGCTGCGCCAGCTGACCGAGGCTTATCGTTACTGGCCTATCTATACCGTATACCTGCAGTTTGACGGACCGCTGCGCTTGCCGGCGCCGATGTGCGCCTGCAGCGGCGGGGTCGGCGACTGGCTGTTCGACCGCGGCGCGCTGATGGGCGAGACCGGCTGGGTGGCCGCGGTGATGAGCGCGCCGCAGCATCTGGACGCGCTTGCGCAGGAGGAACTGGCTGCTCTGGTGGAGGCCGAGGTGCGCCGGCTGGACCCGCGGGCCGGCCCAATGCTTGGTTTCCGGGTGCTGACGGAGAAACGGGCCACTTTTGCCAGTTTGGTCGATATGAGGCGACCGCCGCAGCCAAGCCCGGTACAATCGCTTTATTTGGCGGGAGATTGGACGCATGCTGAATATCCTGCCACTTTGGAGGGGGCCGTGCGGAGCGGCGTGGCTGCCGCCCGCGCGGTGATTGCAAGACTGTGAACCGGCCGCGCCGCGTGAGCGCCGCCGCCGAGCCTGATTACAAGATAGCGAAAAAAATGACGACAGATATCGCCTCTAACGCATTCAAGGACCGTGTGGTGCTGGTCACCGGCGCCACTCAGGGCATAGGCCGCGAGGCCGCGCTGACGTTGGCGCGCCATGGCGCCACCGTGGTATTGCTGGCGCGCAGCGTCAAAGGCCTGGAGAAGGTCTACGATGAAATAGCGGCCGCCGGCGGGCCGGAGCCGGCGGCGGTGCCGCTGGACCTGCTGAAGGCGGCGGAGGGAGATTTCAACAATCTGGCGATGATGATCAAGCGCGAACTGGGGCGCCTGGACGGCATCCTGCACTGCGCTTCGCATTTTTACGCGCTGTCGCCGCTGTCCAATCAGACGGTGGAAGAGTGGATGGACCAGTACCGGATCAATACCGTGGCGCCGTTCGCGCTGAGCCGCGCCTGCCTGCCGCTGTTGAAGGAATCTCCGGACGCCGCGGTCTTGTTCGTCGGCGAAACCCACGCGCTGCACCCGGCGCCGTACTGGGGCGGTTTCGGCGCGTCCAAGGCCGGGCTCAATTATCTGACCCAGGTGGCGGCCAATGAATGGGATGTTTATCCGCAGCTGCGCGTCAACCAGCTGATTCCGGGACCGGTGAATTCGCCGCAGCGCAACCGCACCCATCCGGGCGAGGACAAGTCCGAGCGCGGCGATCTGGCGGACCTGATGCCGCATCTGCTGTACTGGCTGGGGCCTGCTAGCCAGGGGCGCAGCGGCGAGATCGTGGAATTGGATCTGCGCGCCCGGCGCGCTTGAAGGGAAGGGGTAGGCATGAGCATACGGCGATGGCTGTGGTTGCCGTTGCTGCTGGCGCTGGCCGGCTGCAACTGGGTGGGCAACGTCACCGGTTTGACCAAGGACGCCAATAAGGCGATAGGCGCGGCCTGTCGCCAGACCGGGCGTTCGCTGGAAGAGTGCTATCTGCGCAACCCCGAAGCCGACAAGGCGGCGATCTATTCCGGCTGGCGCGAGATGAACGAATACATGGCCAAGAACAAGCTGGACACCATGGAGCCGCCACGGGAGGCCTCGTCGCCGGCAGGAATGCCGGCGCCCACCGCCAGCGGCCACGGCGCCGCGTCCGCGCCGATGGAAAAATCCAGCGCCAACGCCTTGCCCTCCGGCCCCAAGCCCTTGAGCAACGAAGAGGCTGAACGCGCGGCGCGCACCGATCCGCAAGTGGAGGCGGTGCTGGCGGCGATACGCAACAAGCCGGCCGGCGAGGGCGGCGGAAAGTCCAAGTCGGCCTCCGGCGCCGAGCCGGAGCAAAAACGGCTGCTCAACATCATCAATGAACTCAACAAGAACAGCGGCGCGCCTGGTTCGCACAGCTGATTCCCCTTCCCGTTTTTCCTGATGGCAAAAATCAAAACCGTTTTCAGTTGTGCCGAGTGCGGCGGCCAAACGCCTAAATGGCAGGGTCAGTGCCCGCATTGCAATGCCTGGAACACGCTGACCGAAGCGGTGCAAGCCGCGCCGGCGGCGAACGCGCGCTTTCAGTCCTGGAGTGACAGCGCCACCCAGGTGCAGAAGCTGTCCGATGTGCAGGCCGAGGAAGTGCCGCGCGATCCGTCCGGCATCGAGGAGCTGGACCGGGTGCTGGGCGGCGGCGTGGTGCGCGGCGCGGTGATCCTGATCGGCGGCGACCCCGGCATCGGCAAATCCACGCTGCTGCTGCAGGCGCTGTCCGAGATCGGCGCGCGCCGCAAGGTGCTGTATGTGTCCGGCGAGGAATCGCCGCAGCAGATCGCGCTGCGCGCGACCCGGCTGTCGGTGGTCACCGACCGGGTGGACCTGCTGGCGGAAATCCGCCTGGAGGCCATTCTGGAAACGCTGAAGCGCGAGCAGCCGGAAGTGGCGGTGATCGATTCGATCCAGACCCTGTACACCGATCAGGTCACCTCGGCGCCCGGCTCGGTGTCCCAGGTGCGCGAATGCGCGGCGCAGCTGACGCGCATGGCCAAGCAGACCGGCATCACCATTCTGCTGGTGGGCCACGTCACCAAGGAAGGCTCGCTGGCCGGCCCGCGCGTGCTGGAGCACATGGTGGACACCGTGCTGTATTTCGAGGGCGACTCCCACTCCAACTACCGGATGATACGCGCGATCAAGAACCGCTTCGGCGCGGTCAACGAGCTGGGCGTGTTCGTGATGACCGATCGTGGCCTCAAGGGCGTGTCCAATCCCTCGGCCATCTTCCTGTCGTCCTATCGCGACGATGTGGCCGGCTCCTGCGTGCTGGTCACCCAGGAGGGCAGCCGACCGCTGCTGGTGGAGATTCAGGCGCTGGTGGATGACTGCCACGGTTTCCAGCCCAAGCGGCTGACCGTGGGCCTGGAGCAGAACCGGCTGGCCATGCTGCTGGCGGTGTTGCATCGTCACGGCGGCGTCGCCTGCTTCGATCAGGATGTGTTCCTCAACGCGGTGGGCGGGGTCAAGATCAACGAGCCGGCGGCCGACCTGGCCATCATCCTGGCCATGGTGTCCTCGCTGCGCAACAAGGCCTTGCCGGAAAAACTGGTGGTGTTCGGCGAAGTGGGCCTGGCCGGTGAGGTGCGCCCGGTGGCGCGCGGCCAGGAGCGCCTGAAAGAGGCAGCCAAGCTGGGTTTCACCCGCGCCATCGTGCCGCAGGCCAACCGGCCGCGCCAGCCGATAGACGGACTGCAGGTGATCGCGGTGGAGCGCCTGGATCAGGCGGTGGACTTCTGTCGCGAATGAGCGGTAAGAGCCTGTTTACGATCTGCTGCGTGTCGTGGAGCGTTACACGGTGAGTACAACTTCGAAATGCTCATGTACCGTGTGTACACTCCGCTTTCTCAGCTGTTTTCGCCTTGTCTCGCTTTAGCTCGCGAGATCGTAAACAGACTCTAAGAAAGTGGATAGCGAATGATAGAAGACCGAGACATAGAAGCGGAACGGCCGTATCTGTTCCGCTACGCGCTGGCGCAGCTGCGCGAAAGGGACGCCGCCGACGAGGCGGTGCAGGAGACGCTGCTGGCGGCGCTGGAATCGCGCGCCTCCTTCAGCGGCAAATCCACGCTGCGCACCTGGCTGACTTCCATCCTGCGCTTCAAGCTGATCGACGCCTTGCGCCGCAAGGGCAAGGAGAAGCTGTTCGAATCGCTGGAGGACGAGGCGGACGATGGCGACTTCGACGGCCTGTTCAGCCGCGACGGCCATTGGCGCGAACCGGTCAAGGCCTGGAGCGGCCCGGAGCAATCGCTGGTGTCGCGTCAGTTCTGGGAGGTGTTCGAGCAATGCTCGGAAGTGATGCCGCGCCGCACCGCGATGGTATTCGTGATGCGCGAGGTGATGGGCATGGAGATCGCGGAGATCTGTAATAATCTGGAGATCACCGCGACCAACTGTTCTGTGCTGTTGTATCGCGCCCGCATGAGCTTGCGGGAATGTTTTTCAATTCGCTGGAGCCGGGAGGCTAGCGTATGAAGTTGAGTTGTCGTCAGGCCAGCCGTCTGATTTCGGCGTCGCAGGACCGTCCCTTGAGCCAATGGGAATACTTGCGCCTGCGCGTGCACCTGTTCATGTGCGGCAATTGCCGCAATTTCTCGCAACAGCTCAAGTTGCTGGGAGAGGCCGCGCGTCGGGCCGGCCGCGGCGAATAAGCCGGGCAAGGGCGCGCAAACCGGCCACGGCCGGTTTTTTCTTGGCTCCTGGTGAGTCATTTGTCATTATTTGGCGTGACCCATTGAGCCGAGGAGCCTATCTATGTCCGCCAGTGCCCTGTTGCAAACCCTGATCCGCGAACATGACAACGATGCGCATGCCGCCGCCGCGAGCCTGCGCCAGCTGGCCGCGACAGCGGCGGAGCTGGACGCCGAGCAATTGGCCAGCCTGAGCTGGCTGATCAACCACGTGCTGGGCGAGACGCTTGGCGATTGGCCCGCCGCCTGGGGCTTGCAGCGCCAGCTGCCGTCCGCGGCGCCATCGGCCAAGCAATTGCGCAATCAGGCGGTGGCGGCCGGCGAGGCCGGCGCGGATCAGGAGGCGCGGGAACTGGGCCGATGCTTGGCCGTAGCGTTGGCGGTGCCGCCGCCCGCCGCCGAATTGGCGATAGCGTTGGCCGCCTTGCAGCATCTGGCGCCGTCGTTGGCATCGGGCGCGGCCTATCAGCGCTTGCGGGTTCTGCTGCCGATGACTGCGGCCACGGAGGCGGGCGCCGCCGACGCGATGTTGGCGGCCGCCTTGAGCAATGTGTTGTCCGGCTTGCTGGAGCGTGATTTGTCGGTGTTGGCCGCGGACGAAGCCGACGCGCTGCGCGAGGGCGCGGCGTTGGCCCGTCAGCTGTGGGCGCGCGTCGGCGGCTGGCTGCAGCAAGAGCGGGCCTGTTATCTGCAAGCGCTGGTGGCCAATGGCCTGAGGGAATGGGAGGCTGCGCGGATTTGGGCGTGGCAGGGCCTGGATCTGATCGCCACGCATGGCGAAGAAGCGGTGGATCAGGCCTTCCTGTTGCTGGAGCTGGTCAAGGCTTGCGGTCGGCTGGAGCAACACGAGGCCGCGGAGCAAGCATGGGCGCAAGCGCGGCGGCTGGCGGCCGCGTTCGAGGATGCCGAGTTGAAAGCCTGGTTCGAGCAACGCGCGGCCGCGCTGGCGCCGGCATAGCGCTTGCCGGTTCGCGGCCAAAAAGAAGCCGGCGTGAGCCGGCTTGAATTTTCAAGGGTGCGAAGAAAACTGGGTGTGGCTCAGCGCTTGCGCTTGCCGTTGTTGCTGACCTTGGCCGCCGCGCACTGATGCGGGCAGGTGGCGCACTGGCTGTCGCTGAGGCCGGCGCCGGTGAGCGATTGCTTGAGCGCACAGACCGAGCGGCGGCAAGCGATGAAGCGGATCTGGTTTTCCGAGGCCAGCTCGCGGAAATGGCGCATCACGTTGTGGCCCAGAAAATCGGTGAACAGGATCAAGAGGTCGGTGCCGGCGGGCAGGCGGTCCACCTTGCGCTGGTGCGAACTGTTACGACCGCTGACATGACGATGGATGTTGATGCCGAAGTCGCGCAACACATCCGGAATATTGCCGAGGGTATCGGCTCCCACAAGCATGGCATTCATTGGACATCCCTTCCTGGTTAATTTTCCGAAATGATAATCGTTATCATTTAAGCGGTCAATCGCAAACTTTGAAATTGGCAATCAGGACAGGGTGGAACTGTGGCGTTTTGTTGGCTGCGTCCGCCCGGCAAGGCTCATGGGCCGGGATGCGGCATGAGCGCCATGCATGCCTTGACCCGTGGAGGGCACTCGGCCCGGTCTTTTGGGCAGGGGACGCTGGGTGGCGATGTTAGCCATCGGTGTCGCAGTTGGAGAGTGCTGTTTGCATAACTCATGGCTGCCATCAGGTTTACGCATGTAACAGTGGCTAATAGCTGGAAATAAGAAGTATTTACAGTCCACGATTTTTAACGCGATTGCAAAAAAGCAACATGATTTCGGCATTGTTTCATGCCCCTCTTTTGTAGTGACTGCTCTAAATATGCGATGGGAATTTTTGGATATTGGATTCCGTGTTCCGGTTAGACGCTTGTTTAATAACGGTTTTTAGGTGTTAAGAAGTATTGCTTCAAACATAGTGCCCACTCGCTCTGAAGATTGAGAAGGGAGGCGTGGGAAAAGTTTATTGACGCTAATCATGATTAATTCGCACACTCGAATCGCCTTCGGTTCAGATCAAAAAATGAGCACATGAATGCTCTCGAAGAGCCATAAACCCGACGAGGTCAGTGGCCGGATGAACTCACAAAGGGATTGGAGAATCATGAACTATCGCAAGAAGAGAATCGCGCTGGCGCTCGCCATGCTCGGCGCCGGAGCCATGCCTCTGGCCCATGCGGACGACAATAGCGGCACCCTGGACCGAGTGGAAATCACCGGTTCCAACATCAAGCGCTCCATCAAGCAGGAGCAGGCGATCCCGATGACCATCATCAAGACCGATGACCTGATCAAACAGGGCATGACCTCGGTCGAGCAAGTGGTCAACAGCCTGGCCGCCAACCAGTCCACCCAGGGCGCCAACGCCGCGGTGGGCGCTTCCACCGGCGGCGCGTCCTACGCCAGCCTGCGCGGCCTGGGCCACCAGTACACCCTGATCCTGCTGGACGGCCGCCGCATCGTGAACCAGCCGATGGACGGCACCTCGGTCGACCTCAACGCCATCCCGCTGACGGTGATAGACCGCATCGAAGTGGTGCGCGACGGCGCCTCCGCCATCTACGGCACCGACGCCATCGGCGGCGTGATCAACTTCATCACCAAGAAAACCATGCAGGGCCTGTCCATCGGCGGCGAGTTCCTGTCCCCGCAGCGTTCCGGCGGCCAGGAGCGCAGCGTCAACCTGTCCTACGGCTATGGCGACCTGGGCAAGGACGGCTTCAATATCTACGGTGCTTACGAGTATCACAAGACCAACAAGATCATGGCCACCCAGCGTGATTTCGCGTCCCAGATCACCAGCAGCACCAAGCGCAGCGTCAACAGCTTCCCGCCCAACTACCTATTGCCCAGCGGCGATCTGATCACCGGTTCGCCCAATTGCGCGCCGCCGTATTCGACGCCGGACGGCAGCGGCGCTTGTTCGCAGCTGTATTCGCTGTTCCCGTCGATCCAGCCCGAGGTCGAGCAGCAGACCGGCGTGCTCAAGGGCACCACCCGCATCGGCGACCACGAGCTGTCGCTGCAATACCTGGTGACCGAGACCAAGAACACCACCTGGGTGGCGCCGACGCCGTTCTCCGGCGACGTGACTTCGCCGACCGCGCCGGGCCAGAACCCGGCGGACGGCCCGTTCCCGGTCTATGGCCGTTCGGTGCCGGCCGGCGCGCGCGTGGACAGCACCACCGCCACCACCCAGCGCCTGCAGATGAACCTGGAAGGCCTGATCGCCGGCTGGGACTACCGCGCCGGCCTCGGCCACTCGGAAAGCAAGGTCACCCACGATCTGGAAGGCGGCTACCTGAGCCAGAGCAAGCTGCAGAACGCGCTGAACAACGGTTTTGATCCGGGCTCCTCCGATCCGGCCGCCTGGAAGCCGTTCTCGTCCAGCGGCCGCATCGAGCAGGCCAAGTCCAAGCTCGATCTCGCCGACTTCAAGGTCAGCAAGGAAGTGCTGCAACTGCCGGCCGGCATGCTGGCGGTGGCCATCGGCGCCGAGGCGCGCCGCGAAACCATCGAGCACACCTATAACCATGCGCTGTCCACCGACACCCTGAGCACCGGCCTGACCAAGACCAACGACGGCAGCGGCCAGCGCAATGCCCAGGCCTTGTACGGCGAACTGGACATCCCGGTGATCAAGCATCTGGACGCCAACCTGGCGGTGCGCTACGACCACTACAGCGATTCCGGCAGCTCGGTGAACCCCAAGGTCTCGCTGAAGTACCAGCCGGTGCCGCAAGTGCTGCTGCGCACCTCGGCCAGCACCGGTTTCCGCGCGCCCTCGCTGTACGACATCAACCAGCCCAACCAGCAGCAGCTGACCGCCAAGAACTACACCGACCCGGTATTGTGCCCGGGCGGCGTGCCCCAGCCCGGCGCCGGTTCCTCCTCTTGCGTCAAGACTCAGCAAAACCTGATGACTGGCGGCAACAAGAGCCTGCAGCCGGAAAAATCCTCGTCGATCTCGGTGGGCATGGTGCTGGAACCGGTCAAGGACCTGACCACCAGCGTGGACTTCTGGTGGACCAATATCCAGAACACCATAGGCTCGCTGAACGAGCAGACCATCTTCGCCAACCCGGGCAAGTATTCCAACCTCTTTGTCCGGGATTCGAAGAACAATCTGCTGTACGTGACCGATCTCACCGACAACCTGGGCAATACCAGCGCCGCCGGCGTCGATCTGGGCTTCTCCTACCGTCTGCCGCGCACCACCATCGGCGACTTCACGGTGAACCTGGACGGCACCTATATCAGCAAGCACAGCTTCCAGTATGAAAAGGGCGGCGCTTACTTCAGCGACCTGGGCGCCTACGTCAACGGCGGCCCCACCTTCCGCTGGCAGCACAATCTGGCGCTGAACTGGATGCGCGGCGCGTGGAGCGGCATCCTGGCCCAGGACTACAAATCGGGTTACACCGATTCCGACCCCAGCCACATGGTCAAGCCTTACTCCACCTGGAACCTGTCCGGCTCCTACGCGCTGGACAAGAAGCTGACCATCACCGCCGGCATCAAGAACCTGTTCGACCAACTGCCGCCGTGGAGCAATCAGGGCGAAACCACGCCCCAGGGCTATGACCCGCGCTTCACCGACGCGGTGGGCCGCGCCTACTTCGTGAAGGCCAGCTACAAGATGTAACTCCGCCACCGGGACGGTGCCAGCCGTCCCGGATGGAGGGAGGACGCAGGAACCGGCCTTCGCGAGAGGGCCGGAGTGGCAGATGGCGGCCGCGTCGGCCCCAGCCCGCTCACAAGGCGGGGAGGGCGCCGGTCAAGCCGCAGCAATTGTGGGTATAAACATGACGAGCATCACAGCC
>NZ_JAJOHW010000166.1 GCF_021129195.1 Chromobacterium aquaticum
GGCGCTGCGCGCCGGCCTGTTGTGCAATGCGCTCAACCCCAAGACCTCGCTATTCGTGCTCAGCCTGTTCAGTCAGGCGGTGAACGCGGACACGCCGCCGGCGCTGCGCTTCGCTTACGGCCTGTTCATTTCCACCGCCCACCTGGCCTGGTTCGCGCTGGTGGCCGTGCTGTTCACCCAGCCGCGGCTGCACGCCGGCATGCTGCGCTGGCAGCGCGGGCTCAACCGCTTCATAGGCTGCGCGCTGATCGGGCTGGGAGCCGCGCTGGCGCTGCGCTGAACGCGCCCCTGCCCCATTTGTCATCAATACCGCGATTTTGTCTGGCAAACTGCCATGCTGTGAGCCATCACGCATAACGGACAAAAAATGGTCATTCCGGGGACAATCATCCGCCCGCTGCTGGCGGCGCTCGGCGCGTGCTGGGCGCTGAGCGCGGCGGCGGTCGACATCCATGCCTACACCGAGGACGTGCCGCCGCTGAACTATGTGGACAAGGGCAAGATCAGCGGCTACTCCACCGAGGTGCTGCGCCTGGCGGCGCAGGAAGCCGGGCTCAGCCTCAGCATTGAAGCGCAGCCCTGGCTGCGCGCCTACGCTGCGGTGCAGAAATCGCCCAACGCGCTGTTGTTCACCGTGGTGCGCACGCCGGAGCGGGAGGCGCAGTTCCAGTGGGTGGGGCCGATAGGACCGCGCCGCGTCTATCTATACCGGCTGGCGACGCGCCGCGACATCCGCTTGCGCGCGAACGACGATTTGCGGCGCTACCGCGTCGGCGCGCTGGCCGGCTCCGCCGCCTTCAATCAATTGGCGGCGCAGGGCCTGATGCGTGACGGTCAGCTGGACGCCGGCCAGGACGACGCGGCCAATCTGCGCAAGCTGTTGCTGGACCGCATCGATCTGGTGGCGATGCTGGACTGGGCGATGCACTGGCAGTTGCAGGCGCTGAAGCTGCCGCAGCGCACGGTGGCGCCCGCCCGGCTGCTGGACGGCACCGGCCAGTACTGGTTCGCCTTCAACGCCGCCACGCCGCCGGAGCGGGTGCAGCGCCTGCAGAAGGCCTTGAACCGCATCACCGCCGATGGCCGGCTGCAGCAGATCCGCCGCCGCTATCTGGAGGACTGATCCGGCTCGAAGCCCGGCGGCGCCAGCTTGTCGCTCAGCAGGCGGATTTCGTCGCGGTGCAGGCCGGCCAGCGCCTGCGCCTGATTGCGCCCGGCCTCGGTCAGGTGGATTTCCACCTGACGCCGGTCCTCGCGACCGGGCCGGCGCTGCACCAGGCCCAGTTCCTCGCAGCGGCTGGCCAGCGCCACCACGCCATGGTGGTGAGATTGCAGCCGTTCCGCCAGTTCTCCCACCGTGGCCCAGTCACGGCCCGGATAGCCCTGCACGTGCAAGAGCAGCTGGTATTGCAGCGGGGTCAGACCGTGGCCGCGGCAGGCGTCCTCGCTGAAGCGCAGGAACACGCGCAGTTGATGGCGGAACTCGGACAGGCGCTCGAAATCCGCCTTGCTCAGGATGGGAGAGTCTGAAAAGGGGTTCATGCTTGAATTTATATCACATCATGATACATATTGAGAGTATGAGAGTCCGCTTGCGATCTTGTGAATCAGGGTAAAACAGCCGGAACGCGGAATGCGCAGACATTATTGCGTATTTCGCGGATCGACTCGCCGAAGCCACCCGTCCGCGACGCGCAAGGGGTCGTCAACAGGTTTCAAGCCCCACCCGCCAGTCCAACCCATTCTTGAAGGAGCGTTGTCGTGAAACTGAGCCACTATCCGAAAATGCTGTTCTCCAGCCATATCGGCTGGGATGAGTTGCGCGGGCATGCGCCGTCGCCGCGCAGCATGATGCTGAAGCTGGTACTGCCGTTCTCGCTGCTGCCGGCGCTGATGATCTGCTACGCCGGCCTGGCCCATGGCCCGCTTTACGCGCCCGCCGCGGGGATGGAACGCTGGCTCATCGCCGCCGCGCTGTTCTTCGTCGTCGAACTGGCCACGGTACCGTTGATGGCCTGGGTGCTGCAAACCCTGGCCGCCAGCCACAAGCTGAGCGCCGGTTTCGATGCCTGCTTTCTGCTGGCGGCTGGCGCGGCGGTGCCGCTGTGGCTGTCCAGCCTGGCCTTGCTGGCGCCGGACCTGGCCTTCAATCTGCTGGGCGCCTTGCTGGGCCTGGCAGCGTCCTTCGCCCTGCTCTACCACGGCCTGCCGGCCATCCTGGGGCTGGAGGAGGAAGTGGAGTCGCAGCATTTCGCCTATAGTGCGCTGTGCGCCGGCGGTGCCGCCTGGGCCTTGTTGCTGGCCTTAGTGCTGCTGCCCTTGTTCGGCGGTTGGTAACGGCGTCACCGTTTCGATGTGGGCGATGCCGCCCTCCTCGCAGTGATGCACCACCGCCACCTTGGCCGCCCGGCCGTTGCATAGCTCGGCCGGGGGCATGCCCAGGTCCGCAGCCAGGGCTTCCAGCGTGACGTCGGGGATGCGGCTGCGCTGCTGCTTGCCGGAAAAACGCCAGTAATTGACGCGTGACCACAGAACCAGGCACAAGCCGAACAGCGCGATGAACAGACCGTACTCACTCAGCAGGGTCAGATGCGCCGGCGCGTCCAGCGCGCGGATGGAAACCGGCAGCACCTCGCGCCCCCAGATCAGATAGCAGGCGAAAGCCACCGCCGGCAGCCACAGATAAAGCCACAGCAGCCACCACAACAAGGTCAGCAGCCAGGACAGCAGGCGCTGCAGCGCGCTCATATTGTGCGCGGCCTGGATGATCAGACCTTCTCCCGGCCGTCTCATGCGCGCACTCCCCGGTCCGGGCTGACCCAGCGCGCGCGCTTGCCCTTCTTGCGGAACACCGCCTGCGGGAAGGCCACCACCGTGGTGCCGATGTTCAGCAGCCAATAGGCCAGCGGATACCACACCATCCAGTAGTAGTTCTTGCCGAGGTCGGCATCGTACTGGCTGTCCATCATCTTGCTGATGGCGAACTGCAGCATGCAGGTGCCGCCCAGGATCAGGCCGTGCCAGCCGGGCACGAAGGGCGAGGCCACCCCGGTCAGCCAGGAGCGGAAGAACAGGCTCAGCAGCCAGTACACGATGATGCCGGCCATGGTGTAGGACCACACCACGCTGAGGAAGTACTCGGAGTACACCGGCCACATGTGGCGGTGCCGCCAGGTGCGCAGCACCCAGGCATTGCGCATCAGCGCCTGGGTGCCGCCCTTGGCCCAGCGCAGCCGCTGCTTCCACAGCCCACGCAGGGTTTCCGGCATCAGTATCCACACCAGCGCGCGCGGCTCGAAGCGCACGCTCCAGTGCTTGAGCTGGATCTTCCAGCTGATGTCGATGTCCTCGGTCAGCATGTCCTCGCTCCAGTAGCCGGCCTGGTAGACCGCGGTCTTGCGAAAGGCGGTGATGACGCCGGAGACGGTGAACAGCCGGCCGTAAGTGCGCTGCGCGCGCTTGATCAGGCCGATGATGGCGGTGAACTCGCCCACTTGCAGCCGCCCGAACAAGGTGGTGCGGTTGCGGATGCGCGGATTGCCGGTGACCGCGCCCACGCGCGGCGAGGTCAGGAAATGGCGCATCAGCCATTTGGCCGCATACGGGTCCAGCAGCGCGTCGCCGTCTATGCACAGCAGGTATTCGTGGCGCGACAGCGCCAGCGCGGTGTTGAGCCCCACCGCCTTGCCCTGGTTGGTGGCCTGGTGCACCACGCGCAGCCGCGGGTGCTCGGCCGCCATTTCGTCGAGGATGGCGCCGGTGGCGTCGCGGCTGCCGTCATTGACGGCGATCACCTCGAATTCCGGGTAATCCAGCGCCAGCGCATAGGCCAGCGTTTCGCGCACATTGTCTTCCTCGTTGTAGCAAGGCACCACCACGCTCAGGGGCGGGTAGTCCAGCTCCGGCGGCTGGTTCAGCGGCGGGTCTTTTCGCTCGTAATGAAAGTAGTAATGCACCGCCCCCACCATCCACAGATAGGCCATGAACAGCGGATAGAAAAAGGCGTACGCCAGCAATAGCGTCAACGCGTGGTCCACAACAAATCTCCTTGCCCCTTAACACAGCTCTTCATGTCTACGCGGCGGCGCGCTCTGCGGCGCGGCGCCCGACTTCCCAGCCGCCCGGAGCAGTCCCGCCCAGGCGCTGGCTTATGCCTGCCTTGCGGCGCTTTACTGCTCCGGCTGCCCGGTCATGGAAAACACGCGCCGGAATTCCTTCAGCCGCGGCTGGTCTTGGAACAGATCGTCCGGGTAATAGGCGATGTGGCGCGCGCCCAGGGTGTTGAGTTCGCGCACGGTGGCCGCCATTTCCGCGGTGGGAATCGGCTTGCGCACACGCCAGTCGGTGGCTTGCAGTTCGAACACGGTTTTCTCCAGCGCGCCGGGCTTGGCCGCCACCTTGTCGAACAAGCGCCGCATCCAGGCCTTGGGATCGGTGGCGTTTTCCATATAGGGCATGGCCATCACCGCCACCCGGTCGTAGTGGCGCAGCGCGCTGTCGAAGGATTGGGCGAACCAGGCTTCCGATTCGGGATTGAGCACCACTTCCGCGTACAGATTGCGCGCGGTGCGCAGCGCCGGCTGATAGCGGCGCACCACGGCGGCCAGTTCCAGACTGAAATCGTCCAGCAGTTCGGTCTTGCCACGGGTCCAGCGCTCCATTTGCGCCGGATCGGCGCGCACATCGGCCACCTTGGCGGCCAGGCCCTGGCTTAGGCGCGCCCGCTCCGCCGCCGGCCCGGCGTCTTCGAAATCGGACAGGGTGGCGTCGTCGTGGAACAGCAGGCCGTTGAAACGCGAGCTGCGCGCCAGGTCTTCATAAAGGTCGCGGATCAGCTGGCGCGCCGGCTGCGAATACGGACTCAGGCGCGCATAGCCTTGCTGCTTGAGCTGGCCGCCGGCGCTCAACGCCAGCACCTTCTCCTTGGCCAGCGGATGGCCGGCCGGCAAGGCGAAGCCCAGCAGCGGCATCCAGGCGTAGACCCTGACATTGGCCCGGGTCTGCAATTGCCAGGCGGCGCGGTTGAACAGATCGGAACGCATCGGCAGATGGCGGTTGGGGAAATACAGCGCCCGCGCCACGCCGTCGCCGTCCGGATCGGCGAAGGCTTGCAGATAGACGGTGGACGCGCCCATGGCCTTGACCCGGTCCAGCAGCCGGCCCAGGTTTTCGTCCTGGCGCTTGGGGTTGGGGTCATAGATATAGTCGAGGTCCACGTGCATGATGCGGCTGGGCTCGGGGCGTATGCCTTCCGGCCAGCCGTTCAGCTGTTTGAACTGATAGGCCAGGTCGGCCAGGCTCATATTGGCGTCCAGCAGCACGCGCCGCAGCGAGGACAGCGCGGTGCCGCGGCCGTTGATGCCGGCGTCCAGGCTCATGGTCACCGGCATGCCTTCCTGCTCCGCCACCCGCGCCGCTTCCAAGGAGTAACTGCCATAGGGCCATACCATGGCGCGCGGCGCCTGGCCCAGCTGCGCCTTGAGCAGCGCGCTGTTGCGGCGCAGATCGTCGCGGATGCGCGCCAGATAGGCCGGTTCGCTTTCATAGCCGTTGGCGCGGAAAACGCGCGTGGTCAGCGCCGGTTCCATATTGCCCTGCGGATTGGCTTGCAGGCCCAGGTGGGAGGCGTAGCTGTGGCTGGCCACTTCCACCAGTCCGCTGTCGCGCATTTCGCGGATCTGCGCCCAGCTCAGGAATTTGTCGCGCGGCGCCACGCCATCGCCATAGCTGACTTGGCGCCCTTCCGGCACTTGCAGCCAGCTGCCCACCAGCGCGATCAGCGCCGGCGCCTTGAACAACTTCAACACCGGATAGACATTGGTGTAGACGCTGCGATAGCCGTCGTCGAAGGTCAGCAGCACCGCCTTGTCCGGCAGCGGCTTGCCGCCGGCGCGATCATCCAGCACTTGCTGCAGGCTGACAAAGCTATAGCCCTGCCCCCGCATCCATTCCATCTGCCGCACCAGCGAGCGGGCATCCACCGCGAACGGGTCGGACGCGGCCTCATCGGTCTTGCCCACTTCGTGGTAACACAGAATGATCAATTGGCCGGCGGCGGCCAGCGCGCCGCCGCTCCACAGCAGGCATGCCAGCAGCAGCGCCGCCAGCCATCGTATCGTTTTCATCAGAAGCGCCAATCCAGATTGAGATAAACCTTGTTGCCGATATCCGGCTTGCCATCATAGGGATGGCGCACCCGGGTAAAGCCGTAACGCAGGCTGCCGCGGGTGTTCCAGCGCCATTCCTGCTCCAGCAGCAAGCCCCAGACCCCGCCGCTGCCGTAATCCCGCTGCGTGTAGCGGCCCAGCGTCAGGCCCAGGCGTTGATGCCAGGTGTTGTCGTAATCGCCCCACAGCTTCCATTCCTGCAACGCGGTCACCGAGGCCTCGCCGTCGGCGCGCGGGTTGAAGTAGCGGGCGGACGCCACGCTGTCGTTGCCGCTGGCGGCCAGGCTCAGGATGGTGTTGAGCTTGTAGCGCGGCCCGCTGATCCAGCGTTCCTCCCAGTTGGCGGACGCGGCGCGGCGCAGATTGCCGTCGGACAGCGACAAGGTTTCCGCCTGCAGGCCGTAGCTGCGGTAGTCGTCGGCGCGGTATTGCAGGCTCAATTGCGCCTTGTTGCCGCGCACATCGTCGAGACGGCCTTTCAAGGGCGCGTTGGCGCTGTTCAGTTCAAAGCGCGCGCCCAACGTCCAGTAATCGTCCGGCGTCCAGTCATAGCCGGCGAAGCCGCCTGCGCGGCGGCCGCCGGCGATCTGGCCGGTAAAGCCGAATTCGCCGCTGCCGCCCTCGTCACGCCATTGCGCGCCCATGCCCAGCACTTCGAAACGCGAGGCCATCGCCGCGTCCACATAGCTGGCGCGCTGGATCTGGTGCAGGCCGAACAGCCGCCAGTGGCCGAACGGCGAGGAATACAGCCGTTCCGACGATTCCCAGGCGTTCTGCTCGCCGGCGCCCTGGCCGCCGCTCAAGTCGCGGCCGGCGTCCACCACCAACTCCGGCCGGCGCTCATTACGCGCGCGCTGGCGCAGCTGGCGCGTTTCGCCGGTATCGACATCGAGTTCGCGCAGCTTTTCCAGCTGGCGATCGGCGCGATCGAACTCGAACACATCCATCGCCGCAGCGGCCTGGCCGGCGGCCACTTCGGCGCGCTGGTCGGGCTCGTCCACCTTCAAGCGCGTGAACATGCCCCGCGCCTGGCGCGGCCAGCCGCGCAGCAGCGCCAGGCTGCCCTGGTTCTGGCGCAGTTCGGTATTGAACGGCGCCTCGTCCAGCAGCGCGTTCAGTTGCCGCCAGCCGGTGCGGGTGTCGTCCTGGTAGGCGTTCACCATCGCTTCCAGCAAGGCCACGCGCTGGAAATCCGGATTGAACACGCGCCGGCCGGAGGCCTGGTCGGTCTTCAGCCTGGGCGTGTCCGCGCGCAGGGCCGCCAGTTCTTGGCGGCAGGCCGCGTACTGTCCGGATTCCAGCAAGGCGTATACCAGGCCGATGCGCCAATCCAGCGCCTCGTCCACCCGCGGCGCGTCCCGCAGCGCCGAGCGGTATAGCTCGGCCGCGCGCCGCGGGTGGCGCAGATTCAAATAAGCATCCGCCAGCGCGGCGCGCGCGTATGGCGACCAGGCCCGGCCGGCGCGCTCTTGGTCCACGGCGATCGCCTGCTGCGACCAGCCGCGCTGTTGCAGCATTTGCACGCGATCATCGGTGGCCAGGTCGGCAAACGACGTGCCGGCGACGCCGGCGCGCGCCGCCAGCGCCCGGTTCAAATCCAGCGCGGCCTCGGTCTGCGCATGGCGACCCGGCCCGCTGTCCTGGTTTTCCTGGATGCGGCCCCAGCGGCTCAGCGTCGCCGCGCGGTCGAAATCGATCTGCAACGCCTGCCGTGTGTCGTCCGCGGCCAAGCCGGCGGCCTCTCTGGGCGCGCCCAGGCGCAGCAAGCAGCCCAGATAGCTGCGCTCCAGTTCCGCATCGCCGGGAAAACGCTCGCGGGCGCGGATCAGATAATCCAGCGCCCGGGTCAGATCGCCGGCTTGCAGCAGCACATAGGCGCGCGCGCGCGTCAGTTCCAGTTCATCCGACGGCGTGCCCGCCGGCGCCGCGTCCAAGGTGGCCAGCGCCTCGGCGCCATGCCCGGCTTCGGACTGGGCCATCGCCAGTCCGGCGCGGTAGCCGGCGGATGGCTGGCGCGCCAGCAACAGCCGGTACAGCCGCTCGGCCGTCGCCGTTTCGCGCAGGTCGCGCGCGGCGCGCGCCAGCCGCGTCAAGGTATCCAAGGACATTTCGGTCTCGTGGCCCGGCAGCAGCCGCAAGGCCTCGGCGCCGCGGCCGCTCCAGCACAGCAGGGTCAGATAATCGTCCAGCAAGGGCGCCGGCAGCGGTCCGCGCGCGCGTTCTCGCTCCAGCAGCGCCAACGCCGGCGCGGTCTGCCCCGCCCGGGCCTGGACGATGGCCGCCGAGTACTCCGGCTGTTTCCACAGCGGAAGCTCCGCCCCCGCCGCGCCGCCGGCCAACAACAAACCAGCCGCCAGGCTGGCGAATAGATTTCGCGTCATGCGTGATCCGTATTGGCAACTGCCAACATCAAGTTACAAGTGGTTTAAGAAATAGTATAAGCCACTCAATTGGATAGCAAATCATTTTTCTATTTAAATTAATAATTTTAAATACTTTACCGAGCAGCCCGAGCCTAAGCCATCTACTCTTTTGGCATAGTTCACTATAGCCGGCGTCATCGCATCTGCCGGCGCGCCTGCCCCTGCCAATGCCGTCAAAATAAAATACGTTTGACTTATAATACGTATAACGTATTATCTGGGTAAGGCGGCCGCCTCCATCGTCACCCTCCACTTAAGGAAGCAAACTAATGGCTATCGAAGTATTGGAATTGCACCATCATGGCTTGCGCATGCCTCTGAGCCTGGTTGAGGCCATGGGCGCGTTTTATCGCGACGTGCTGGGCCTGGACGCCGACGCCGGCCGCTGGCACATCCCCGGGGTGCCCGGGTTTTTCCTGGACCTGGGCAACGACTGCCAGATCCATCTGCTGGGCAACGACGGCGTGTCGCCGTACGCGCAGGGCGCGGATCAGGATCCGGTGGACAATCATGTGGCGCTGGCGGTGCGGGACATCGCCCAGGCGGAGGCGGAATTGCTGCGGCAAGGCATCGCCCACTGGCGGCAAGCCAACGTCGCCGCGCCGGAATTGACGCAGTTGTTCCTGCGCGACCCGGCCGGACACCTGATAGAGCTGCACCAGATCGGCCATTGCCGCTGCAAGGCCAGCGACCGCGACCGCGCGGACGCCTTGGCGGCGGCCGGCGCGCAGGCCAGCCCGCCAGCGCCTAACTGACGCTCAATCCGTTTTCAAGCGCGTCCACAGCTTGGCGAGCAAGGGTCGCAGCACCGCGCATTCGCTGTCGTCCAGCGCCGCGGTCAAGCGCTGACAGGCGCGCCAGAAACCGGGCAGCGCCTGCTGCAGCAAGGCGCTGCCGGCCTCGGTCAGATAGAGTTCCAGGCTGCGGCGGTCCTCGTCGCGCAATTGCCGCTGCAGCAGGCCGCGCCGTTCCAGCCAGTCCAGCTGGCCGGTGACGGTGGAACGGGTCACGCCCAGATAATCGGCTATCGCCGACGGCGTCAGCGCCCCGCCCTGCCACCAGCCCATCTCTCGCAGCGAGAACAACATCAGCACGCTCAACTTGGTCTCGGTGATCTCGTGCGCGCGCAAGTCCGCGTTCACCGCGCTCAGCACATCGTCCCCCAGCCACAGCAGCAGCAAGCCCAAGCCGGCGCGGTTCTGGTCCACGTCGGCGCCGGCGCTGTGGGCCAGCAAGTGCAGGTGCGGGACGATGGCCGGCTCCAGCGAATTAGCGGAGGTTTCGGGCAAGACGGCGGGGGTATCGGTATCAGCTGGCATCGGCGACGGCAAAAACGGCAAGGGAAATCAAACCCGCGTCAGGCGGCTAGCCGGCTGGCGCGGACACATGGGGCGGAACGGCGCGGCAAGCCGGCTCAATACAAGGCCGCCCCGCCTGCCGGCTATCATAGAGACAGAAGCCGACACGGGCAAATCCGTCCCCGGCGCCTGGCCGGCATCCGCGCGCGCGGCTAGCCAACGACGGATCGCCCGGTTCAAGCGACGCGAATCTGGCCGATCAGTAGCCGCGCCTATCATGACGAATCTCTTTTCTACAGCACTGTCCGGACTTTCGTCATTGCCCTGCTGGGTTCAACAATGGAAAGCCGCCGCTCACGGCGCAGGCTGCCAGGCGGATTTGCTAGCCGCTTTTTTGAAAATCTCGCGGTTGCGGTCCGTGGCCGGCGGCTCGGAATCGCCGAAGATCGCGCGCATCCAGTGACCGTCGGTGGGATTGGGCATCAGGATGAATTTGCGGCCGAACAGCTCTCGGTCCTCCTCCATCAGCCGCGCGCGCTCGTCCACATCCTTCACATAGTATTTGCGTTGGAAATCGTTGAGGTTGTCGCCCAACATCGCCACCACATTGTATTGGGCGGCGATTTCCTGCTGCCGCGGCTCCTTGTTGGAGCTGTCGCGCAGAATGGTCACGTGTTTTGCGTCGACGAAGGGAAAACCGGCGGCTCGCAGATTGCCCAGCGCGTATTCATAGGTCTTGTCGCCCTGGTCGCGGCTGCTGACGTAGAACACCTCCACGCCCTGGGATTGGGCGTAGTTGAAGAAGTCCAGCGCGCCGGGCGTGGCGGTCAGCTTGTTTTCCGGAATCCATTTGTCCCAGATCGCGTCATCGAAGAAATCCCGGTCCTGCTGGATCAGATAGCCCCAGTAATTGACGGCGTTGAGCACGGTGTCGTCGATATCGGTGATCACGGCCAGCGGCTTGTCGCCGGGCTTGCGCACGGCCAACGCCTGATCCAGCCGCATCCGCGCCAGGTTGAAAGCCTGATGGTAGAGCGCGCGGTATTCCGCCGCGGTCTGCTTCCAGGCCACCGCGGCGATCAGCAGATTGTTGCCGCCGTTGCCGGATGGGCCGTTGCGATTGTTGGCCTCGGCGGCCTGCGCGCCGTGTCCCACGCTGAGCGCACACAGGGTGGCGATGGCCGCGCGGCTGAGCTTGTTCATGCAGATCTCCTTTGTCGTTTGGTCTTGTCCAGGTTCCAGTCATGCCGGAACCTGGACAATCTACCCTGAGACGACCTGGCTTTGAACCTGTTTATGATCTCGCGAGCCAAGGCGAGACATTTTCAACGCCGTATCGCCGACGCGCAGCAGATCGTACTCAGGTTCTTAAAAGCGCAGCTCGGTGGCCAACATATAACTGCGGCCGCGCGCCGTGCTATTGGGCGATTCGTAAGACGACTGCGACGGAATCGAATTCAAGGTATTCAGCGGCTCGGAGTAGCTGCGGTTGGCCAGGTTGCGCACGCCGGCGCGGATCAGCCATTGCTTGTTGACGCGGTAGCTGGCGTACAGATCGATGATCACCGGATTGGCCTTCTGCTCTTCCTTGAGATAGGCGCCGGTATTGTCATCCTGCAACTGGTCCGGCGATAGCCGGCGGTTGGCGCCGTCGCGCTTGAACAAGGCGCCCACTTCCAGCTTGCGCTCCAGCCAGCGGCTGCCCAGGTCCAGCGTGTAGTACTCGTCCGGCAGTTCGCTGACATTGCCGGCGGCGAACATGCCGCTGGCGAAGGAGGTCGGCTGACTGGTGTGCTCGCGGCTGTAAGACAAGCGCGCGTAGACGAAACCGGCGTCGTAGTCCGCCTCCAGCTCGAAACCGCGGGTGCGCACCGGGGTTGGCGAGTTGGTGTAGATGGTCATGCCGTCGTTGTAGTCGTCCGAGCTATTGGACCAAAACTCGTCCAGCGTGCACTTGCGTCCGCCCTTGCACACATTGAAGGCCTGGCTGGAGATGTAATCGGCGATGCGGCTGCGGTAGAACAGCGCCTTGGTGCGCAGGGTGTCGCGCTCACTGAGCAGGCCGTGGAACATCGACGTCACGCCCAATTGGTAGGTTTCGGCGCGTTCGCTTTTCAGGAAGGGGTTCATCGACTGGCCACCGGAATTGGCGAAGAAGACCTCCTGCGGATTCGGCCCGCGCATGGTGCGCGCATAGCTGGCGAAGGGCTGGAACCAGGGTTTGATTTCGGCGGACAGCAAGAGCGAGGGGTTGAGCGCGCTTTCTTCCAGCTTGATGTCGGCCGCGCCTTGCGGGAAGCATTCCACGCGCGGATCGCAGGCCGGCTTGTGGCCGCTGAGCGCGAAGCGGCTGTAGTTGAGGTCGGCCTGCAGCGTGTAAATGCCGCGGCGGAACTCCAGGCCGGTGAACAGGCTGCGGATTTCCTGGCGGCCGGCCGGCGCGAACACATTGTTCTCTATCGCCTGCTGATTGGCGTCCGGATTGTCGACGCTGTTTTCCACCGCGCTGTTCACCTTGCGGGTGAAGCGGTTGCGCATCCACTTGCCGCCGACGCTCAGCGTGGCGTCGCCGCCGGCCAGGCGGAAGCGGCTATTGTTGCGCGCCTCCAGCGCGTCGCCGATATTATCGGTGCTGCTGTTGTAAAAGGTGAACAGCGAACCGCGCTGATAGGCCTGGCGGCCGCGGCCGTGGCTGGCCAGCACGGAAAGGTCCAGCCATTCAGAATGCGGGGTGTAGTTGTACTTCAGGTAGAAGTCGTCGCTCTGGATATCGCGGCGCACGAAGTTGTTGCGGTAGCGTCGGGCCGACAGTTCCGCCTCGTGAGCGTCGCCCACGCGCAGATTGGCCTTGAACATCTGCGACTGCGGATTCTGGGTGAAGTGCTCATCGTAGCCGAAACCGAAAGCCGCGCTGTCAGCGCCCTGGGCATTGCGGTAATTGCCGCCTATCGAGCTGCTGCTGACCGCGCCCAGCAGGCCTAAGCGCACGCCGGGAGCCAGATCCGTCCGCGCCGCGCCGGCCGCCATGCCGCTGCGGCCCAGGCCGTTGCTGCCCACGCTGTACTTCAGGCGCGCGCCCTGCCGCTTGCCGTCGAAGATCACATCGTCCACGCCCAGGGTGCGGAAGTTGGCGCTGCCGGCCAAGGCGTTGACGCCGCTGGCGCCGCCGCCGGTGCCGCGGTTGACGTCGACGCCGACGATGAAGTTGGGATCGATCAGCGCGCCGAAGGCGCTGGACGGCGTTTCACCGTGGCTGAGCGAGGACGGCGCCGAGCCGTAATAGTTCTGGCTGACGCCGTCTATCATGGTGTTGACCCGGCCCAGGCCGCTCAGGCCGCGGATATTGACACTGACCGCGCCCTGGCCGGGATCGATCTGGGTATAGGTGCCGGGAATCCCGCGCAGGATGCTGTCCAGCGATTGCAGCCTGGTGTTTTCACCACGGCTGCTGACCGCTCCGGGCTTCTCCAGCGCGCGCTGTTCCTCGCTCAGCGCGTCTCCTGACACCACCAAGGGTTTGAACTCAACATTCCCCTGTCCGGCGGCGCTTTCCGTCGCGCTCGCCGGAGCGGCTGCCACCGCCAGCGCGGCGCCGACCAGCCGGACCATCATTTTCTTTTTCACAAGCAAACTCTCCACAGTGATCGCCGTCCGCCGCGTCAGGCGCGAAAACGGACGGCTTGGAACAGGAGAGGCGCGGGCTAGGCGGCCAGGCTTGGGGCGGGATGGGCATGATGAAGGACTCCAGCCCGCCGCCGGCGCGGCCGGCGGCGGGCATCGACACTAGGTTCCGGCTTCGGCCGCGGGCGGGGACGGCGGCTCGGCGTCCACCGCCAGCAAGAAGGCGTAATCGCGCGCCGCCGCCTCCAGCCGGTTCAAGCGGCCGGACTGGCCGCGATGGCCTGCGCTCATGTCGGTGAACAGCAGCAGGCGCTGGCCCGGCCATTGCCGCTCGCGCAGCTTGGCCACCCATTTGGCCGGCTCCCAGTACGGCACTTGGCCATCGTGCAAGCCGGCGCTGACCAGCAGATGCGGGTAGCGCCGCGCGGCCACATTGTCATAGGGGCTGTAAGCCTTGATCCAGCGGTAGGCATCGGCTCGCTCCGGATTGCCCCACTCCCCGTATTCGCCGGTGGTCAGCGGCAGCGTCGGGTCCTGCATGGTGGAGAGCACGTCGACGAAGGGCACTTGCGCCACCACCGCGCGGAACAACTCCGGCGCCTGGTTCATCGCCGCGGCCACCAGCAGGCCGCCGGCGCTGCCGCCCATCGCGTACAAGCGGCCGGGCGCGGCATAGCCCTGGCGCAGCAGGCCGCGTCCGGCGTCGACGAAGTCGTTGAAGCTGTTGCTCTTGCGTTCCAGCCTGCCCTGGCGGTGCCAGTCCTCGCCCAGCTCGCCGCCGCCGCGCACGTGGACGATGGCGAACACGAAGCCGCGATCCAGCAGGCTGAGCTGCTGGCTGCCGAAGGCGGCGTCCATGCTGGTGCCGTAAGCGCCATAGCCATAGGCCAGCAAGGGATTGCGACCTTTGCGGAACAAGGCTTTGCGGTAGACCAGCGACACCGGCGCGCGCGCGCCATCGCGCATCGTCAGCCAGACCCGCTCACTGCGATACTCCCCGGCCCGATAGCCGGCGATGGCCTTGCGCTGCAACAGACGGCTGCCGCCGCCGGCCATGTCCCATTCATAGGTGGAGGTCGGCGTGCTCATCGAGGAATAGCCGTAACGCAGACGGCCGCTGTCCGGGTCCGGGTTATGGGCCAGCCAGGCGCGGTAGCTTGGGTCCGGGAAAGCCAGGCTGCGCTCGCCGCCGCCCTGCCAGGCGATGCGGCGGATGCGGGTCAGCCCGTCCACACGCTCCTTGACCACCAGGTAGCGGCGGAACAGCTGGAAGCTGTCCAACTCGCGCTTGGGGTCGGGCGCCAGCACCGTCTCCCAGTCCGCGCCCGGCGCCGCCGCGCGGTATAGGCCGAAGCGTCCGCCCGCGTGGTTGGAACGCAGATAAAAGCGGTCGCGGTAGTGATCCAGATAGTATTCGCGGCCCGGCCGGCGCGCGGCGAAACGCCGCGGCTGCGCATCCGGCACCTGCGCGTCCAGCAGCCAGGTTTCCGAGCTGTCGGCGCTGCTGGCGATCAACTGCAGATAACGGCGCGAGGCGGTATTGGACAGGTTCAGCGAGAAGGCCTCGTCGTCTTCCTGGTAAACCAACGCGTCCCGGCTCTGCGGCTGGCCGGGGCGATGGCGGTAGAGCTGGTAGGGGCGCAGGGTTTGCGGGTGCAGCTTGACGTAGAACAGGCTCTCGCCGTCTGTGCTCCATTGCAGGCTGCCGGACACCTGCTCCAGCGTTTCCGGCAACCAGCGGCCGCTGGACAGATCGCGCAGCGACAGCCGCGAGGCGCCGCGCGCGCCCAGGTCCTCCGCCGCCGCCAGCATCGGCCGGCCGGCGGCCACGCTCCAGGCGCCCAAACGGTAGTAGCGTTGGCCGGCGGCGCGCTCGGTCCCGTCCAGCAGCAATTGCCAGCGGCCGCCGGCGGCGGGCTGACGCTCCAGCCGCGGCTGCTGACTGCCCGACGCATAGCTTTCGCGATAGCGCCAGCCGCCGTCGACAAAAGGCGGCGAGCTGTCGCGCTCGCCGATGCGCGCCCGCATCTCGGCCAACAGCGCGCGGCGCAACGGCGCGGCGGCCGCCAACTGGGCCTCGGCATAGCGGTTTTCCGCTTCCAGATGGGCCAGCACTTCCGGCCGGCTGCGGCTGTCGTCGCGCAGCCAGGCGTAGTCGTCGACGCGCACATCGCCGTGCGCCTCCAGCCGCTGCGGCCGGCGTTCGGCCTGCGGTGCCTCGACCGCGGACGCGGCCGGCGCGAGCGCCAGCAAGACGCCGGCCAGCGCCACGGCGGACAGATGGGAATTCAACTTCATGCGAACCTCGATTCAGGATGCGCGCCGCCGGCGGCGACGCGGAAAACCGGATGGATAGGCGCTACTGGGCGGGAGCGGAACCGGGCTTAAGATTCATTCAGCTCGAAACGCATCGGCAGACTGACGCTGACCCGGCCGCCCTTGAGCAGATCCGCCGGCGGCGCCGGCAAGGGCTGGGCGCGCTGCAACATGGCGGCGGCCTCGCGGTCCAGCGAGGCGGTTCCGGAGCCGGCCAGTTGCTGGCTGGACAAGACCCGGCCGTCGGCGTCGACGACGAAGCTCATCCTCACCACCCCGTCGCGGCGGCGCCGGCTGGCGTCTTCCGGATAGCGGCGGAAGCGGGCCAGATGGCTTTGCACCCGCCCTTCCCAGCTCAGCTTCAGCGCGCGCGCCGCGCCCTCGCTATTGAACGGCGCGGCGGCGACTTCGCCTGCGTCGGCGCGCGGCGCGGCGCTGCTGCTGGC
>NZ_JAJOHW010000167.1 GCF_021129195.1 Chromobacterium aquaticum
CGCCTGCTCGGCGTGGCCGGCGAAGAGGGCGAGGAGGGCGCGGCCGGTCATGCCGGCGGCGCCGCGGGCGGCGGCGATCCGCGCGAAGCGCAGATGCGGCAATACACCACCAATCTGGAAGCTGTGCGTGAAATGGTGAAATCTGATCCGCGCATGGCCGCTCAGATCATCAAGGAATGGATAAGCGCCGATGAGTGAGAACGGAGTGCGCAAGAGCGCGGTGTTGCTGTTCAGCTTGGGGCAGGCGGAGGCCGTCGAGGTGTTCAAATACCTCGGCCCCAAGGAAGTGCAGAAGATTTCGCTGGCGATGGCGGCGATCAATAATCTGAGCTACGAGCAGATTGACGAAGTGGTCAGCGAATTCAAGGGCGAGTGCGCGGCGCGCGCCAGCATCGGCGCGTCCGACGAATACCTGCGCAATGTGCTGATCGAGGCGTTGGGGCCGGACAAGGCGGCCAACCTGCTGGACAAGATCATGCAGGGCAACGATCACAGCGGTATCGAAAGCCTGAAGTGGATGGACCCGTCCTCCGCCGCCGACCTGATCCGCAACGAGCATCCGCAGATCATCGCCACCATCCTGGTGCATCTGGAGCCGGACCTGTCCAGCTCCATCCTGGCCTATTTCCCCGAGCGGATGCGCAATGAGGTGTTGATCCGCACCGCCACGCTGGAGGGGGTGCAGCCGCAGGCGCTGCGCGAATTGAACGATGTGCTGACTCAGCTCTTGTCCGGCTCCGACCGCATCAAGAAGAGCGCGGCCGGCGGCATTGGCCTGACCGCGGAAATCCTCAACTTCATGGGTTCCAATGTCGAGGCCGCCGCGCTCAACTACATCCGCGAATATGATCCGGAATTGGCGCAGCGGATTCAGGACAAGATGTTCGTGTTCGAGAATATTCTGGAAATCGACGACCGTTCGATTCAGACCATTCTGCGCGAAGTGCAGTCCGATTCGCTGGTCATCGCCCTCAAGGGCACCAGCGCCGAGCTCAAGGACAAGATCTTCCGCAATATGTCGCAGCGCGCGGCGGAAATGCTGCGCGACGACCTGGAGTCCAAGGGGCCGGTCAAGCTGTCCGAGGTGGAGGCCGAGCAGAAGGAAATCCTCAAGGTGGTGCGCAAGCTCGCCGACGATGGCCAGATCGTGCTAGGCAGCAAGGGTGGTGATGAAGGTCTCGTCGAGTAATCCCATCATTCCCGGCGAAGAGCTGGAGGGCTGGAGCAGTTGGAGTCCCAACGCGCTGGACGGCCTGACCCAGAAGCTGACACCGGTGCAATTGATGGAGCTGGCGCAGCAGCGCCGGCGCCAGCGCGAGCAGGAACAGGGCGAGGCCGTTGTGGTGCCGGAAGCGGTTGCGGCCGAGCCGGAAGCGGCGGCCGAGCCGGAGGCGGAGCTGGAAGCGCGCGCGGTCAGCGGTTATCCCACCGCGGCCGAATTGGAAGCCATTCATCAAGAAGCCTGGCAATCCGGGCATGAGGTCGGTGAGGAAGCCGGTCGCGCCGCGGGATTTGAGGAAGGCTTGGCCGCCGGCCGCGATCAGGGTCTGGCCGAGGTGCGCGCCGAGCAGGAGGCGCGTTTCGCCGCCGCCTGGCAGCCCTTGCAGCAATTGAGCGAGAGCTTGACGCGGCAGATCGACCGTTTCGAGTCCGAACTGTCCCAGGACTGGCTGGCGCTGGCGCTGGAGTTGGCCGAGCAACTAAGCCATGGCCTGGCGCGGCAAAACCCCTTGCTAATCCAGGAGTTGCTGCGCGAGGCGCTGGAAGATCTACCGGCCACGCTGACTCAGGCGCGGCTGCGTCTGAACCCGGCGGACCTGGAGGTGGCGCGAGCCTTCCTGGCTCAGGAAACGCCGGAAACGCAATGGCAGTGGATAGAGGACCCCGAGGTGGAGCGCGGTGGCTGCGTGATCGATACCGCCGCGCTGCGCCTGGATTTGACCATGCGCACTCGTGTCGCGGCGCTGCGCAAGGCCTTGGGCATGGACCATGAGCCAGGATCTGATTGAGCGCCAGCGTGGCTGGCTGCGCGATTGCGCGGACAGCGCGCGCGCCGCCAAGCTGTGGCAGCCTTGCGGCAAGCTGGTGCGCGTCACCGGCATGGTGATGGAGGCGGTGGGGCTCAAACTGCCAGTAGGCAGCGCCTGTCAGGTGGCCTTGGCCGATCAGCGCCTGGTTGAGGCCGAGGTGGTGGGCTTCTCCGGCGACAAAGTGTTCCTGATGCCGTTGAGCAATGTGCATGGCTTGCTGCCGGGCACTCCGGTGATGCCGCTATCGCTGGAGCAGCCGCCGCAGTTCGGCCGCAGCGTGGCCCAGGCCGGCACATTCGGCGCCAGCGGCCGCCAGGTGCCGGTGGGCCTCAGTCTGTTGGGCCGGGTGCTGGACTCGCTGGGCCGGCCGCTGGACGGCAAGGGCGCCATCCATCCCGATGCCTGGTTTCCCTTGCACAGTCAGCCGATGAACCCGCTGGATCGCTCGCCGGTGCGCGATGTGCTGGATGTCGGCGTGCGCGCGATCAATGGCCTGCTAACGGTGGGGCGCGGGCAGCGCCTGGGCCTGTTCGCCGGCTCCGGCGTCGGCAAGTCGGTGCTGCTGGGCATGATGGCGCGCTTTACCAAGGCCGATGTGGTGGTGGTGGGCTTGATCGGCGAGCGTGGTCGCGAGGTCAAGGACTTCATCGAAAACATTCTCGGCGAAGAGGGCATCGCCCGCTCGGTGGTGGTGGCCGCTCCGGCGGACATGCCGCCGCTGATGCGCTTGCACGGTGCCGCCTATGCCACGGCCTTGGCCGAGTATTTCCGTGCCCAGGGCTTGGATGTGCTGCTGCTGATGGACTCGGTGACCCGCTACGCGATGGCGCAGCGCGAGATCGCGCTGGCCATCGGCGAGCCGCCGGTGACCAAGGGCTATCCGCCGTCGGTGTTCGCGCGTCTGCCGCAATTGATCGAACGCGCAGGCAATGCCGCCGAGGGTGGCGGTTCCATCACCGGCTTCTATACGGTGCTGTCGGAGGGTGACGATCAGCAAGATCCCATCGCCGACTCGGCGCGCGCGATTCTGGATGGTCACTTCGTGTTGTCGCGCGAGCTGGCCGAATCCGGCCATTATCCGGCGATAGACATCGAACAATCGATCAGCCGGGTGATGGTGGATGTGGTGCCATCGTCGCAGATGAGCCTGGCCCGGCAATTCAAGCAGCTGTATTCGCGTTATCAGCGCAACCGCGACCTGATCAGCGTCGGCGCCTATGTGCCGGGTTCGGACCCGGTGCTGGACGAGGCGATGCGGCGTCAACTGCCGATGGTCGGCTTCCTGACCCAGCCCATGCACGAGTCGCAGGACTATTCCGCCAGCTGCGAGCAGTTGCAGACCGTGTTGTCCTGAGGCTGAGCCATGGCGGAAAGCAAATACCTATTACTGATTCGCCTGGCCGAGGATCGGCAGAAAGCGGCTGGTGAGCGCATGAGGCTGGCGCAGAACCGTCTGGCCGACGCCCGCTCGCGTCAGGAGCAGTTGGACGCGTTTCGCGGCGAATACCGGCAGCGGCTGAGCAGCCGCGGCGCGCAGGGCATCAGCGCATTGCAGTACCAGGATTTTCAACGTTTCCTCGCCCGTTTGGACGAGGCCATGGTGCAGCAGCAGGGCGAGGTGGAGCGTTGCACCCAGCGCTTCTTGCTGGAGCGCCAGGCCTGGCAGCAGGAATACAAGAAACTGAAGGCTTATGAAAAGCTGCTGCAGCGCGAGCAGGAGCGCGCCGCCGTGCGCGAGGCGCGGCTGCAGCAGAAAGCCAGCGATGAATTCGCTACCCGGCGTTTTTGGGACAATAATCATGGCGAAGAATAAGGGCTCTTGCTTGGCACGTTAGTTGCTTTAACGTCTGCGTCTTACCTTGTAGAGAGTCGGCCATGACGACACCTGTTAACACTGCGGCGGCCAGCCTGGCCAGCAGCAAAGCCAATATGCCGGGAGGCAATTTGGCCACTGCCGGCGACACCGGCGGCGGTGACCTGTTCGCCAGCCTGCTGGGCGTGCAGATGAGCGCCCTGGGCAGTTCCTTCCTGCCGGGCGCCAAGAGCGATGTCTTGGCGGATGCCGGCGCGGACAAGGACAAGCCGGCCAAGAACGAGGATGGCCAGGACGCGCTGTCCCCGTTGCCGGGCATGCCGCTGATGGCGGCCGCGCAGCCGGTCCAGCAGATGGTCGCCCTTCCGCGCAATAACGATGCGCTCAGTGGCGCCAAGCTGGCGGACGTGAAGCCGGATCTCGGCGCGGTGCTGCCCGCCGCGGTCAAGATTCGCGATCTGTCGCTGCCGGGTCAGCAAAATTTGCCGGAAGACGGCAAGGTGGTGCCGCAGTTTTTGCCGCTGCAGCCGCAGGAATCGCTGATGGCCAAGCCAACGGCGCCGACGCCCACCTTTACCGTGCAACAGCCGATAACCGATCCCAATTGGGCCAAGGCGATGAGCGAGCAGGTGATCAATATGGTCAGCCTCAAGGCCGACAAGGCGCAGATTCAGCTGAATCCGCCGCAGTTGGGGCCGATCGAGGTGACCTTGAAAATGAACGGCAACGACCAGGCCCAGGTGTTGTTCGCCGCGGCGGTGCCGGCCACGCGCGAGGCGCTGGAAAACAATATGCACCGCTTGTCGTCCATGCTGGCGGCGGGGGGCATCCAGCTGACCGACGCGCAGGTGTCCAGCGGTCAGTCCGGTCAGCAGCAGCAGGCGTTCCAGCGCGGGCAATCGCAGCGTCAAGGCGAGAGCGAGGAGCCCGAAGCCATGGATGCATTGAGCAGCATCAAGGCCGCTCGGGGCATCCTCAGCATTTTCGCCTGACCATTTGTGATAATCTCCCCTGTTCAATTGGCGGTTAAAATTAGAAAATATAGTGAAGAAATCGTTTAAGATTTCACTATGAACACCCCAGTGAACAGGGCAGATATATGGCAGAAGATAAAAAAGCGGAAAAAGCAGAGAAAAAAGCAGGGGGCGGCGGCAAATTGATGCTGATCGTCATCGTGTTGCTGGTGCTGGTGTTGGCCGCCGTAGGGGGCTTGGCTGCTTATATGTTCACCAATATGAATAAACCGGCCGCGGCCGGCGAACATGCTGAGCAAACCAAGGAAAAACCCAAGAAGAAAAAAGAAGGTCCGCCGATTTTTGAAAAATTGGATACCTTCGTGGTGAATCTGGCCGGCAATGACGGTTCCTTGCTGCAGGTGGACATGCAGGCGGAACTGGCCGACGAGGAAGCCAAGAAGAAATTTACCGATTACGCGCCCAAGATCCGCAGCGCGCTGATCCTGCTGCTGTCGTCCAAGTCCGCGGTGGAACTGGCCACGCCGGACGGCAAGGTTCGGTTGAAGGCGCAGGTCAAGCAGATCATCAATGAGTCGATGGACGCCGGCGAAGAACAGCCGGTGGAAAGCGTGCTCTTCACTTCCTTCATCATCCAGAAGCAATAAGCGTCATGGGCGACGATATTCTTTCCCAGGAAGAGGTGGACGCCCTATTAAGGGGCGTCTCCGGGGAGGACGAGGATGATGCCGGCGGCGGCGACGCCCAAGGCGTCCGCGGCTATGACATCGGTCGGCAGGAGCGCATCGTGCGCGGCCGGATGCCGACGCTGGAAATCATCAACGAGCGTTTCGCGCGCAATCTGCGCATAGGCTTGTTCAACTTCATCCGCCGCAACGCCGAAATTTCGGTCGGTCCGGTACGGGTGCAAAAGTACAGCGAGTTCATCCGCAACCTGGTGGTGCCGACCAACCTGAATCTGGTGCACGTCAAGCCCTTGCGCGGCACTGGTCTGCTGATCTTCGATCCGGACCTGGTGTTCCTGATCGTCGACAATCTGTTCGGCAGCGACGGGCGTTACCATGTACGGGTGGAAGGTCGTGACTTCACGCCCACCGAGCAGCGCATCATCCGCCGCTTGCTGGACGTGGTGTTCACCGAATGCCAGAAAGCCTGGGAGCCGGTGCATCCGATCGAGTTCGTCTACCTGCGCTCGGAGATGAACACCCAGTTCGCCAATATCGCCACGCCCACCGAAGTGGTGGTGGCGATGACCTTCCACATCGAGCTGGGCGCCGGCGGCGGCGATTTCCACATCTGTTTGCCGTACTCCATGGTGGAACCGATCCGCGACGTGCTGTCCAGCACCATGCAGGCGGACCGCACCGAGGTGGATAACCGCTGGGTCAACCTGATGACGCACCAGGTGCAGGCGGCGGAGGTGGAGCTGGTGGCGACGCTGGCGCAGACCAAGGTGACCTTGGGACAGATTTTGAATTTGAAGAATGGCGACGTGGTGATGCTGGACATTCCCGAACGGGTGGAGGCCGATGTGTCGGGCATCCCGGTGTTCGAGGCCAGTTACGGCACCGTGCAGGGGCGCTATGCGCTGAAGGTGGAGCAGGTGCTGGCCGGCGCGAATGATTTTCACGAGCCTCTGGGGGATAAAGAGCAATGAGCGAAGAAGAATTGCAAGCGGCGCAGATGGAGGCCGAAGCCGCCGCCGCGGCCGCTGCAGCCACAAGCGCGGGAGGTGGCGAGGAAGAAGTGTCCATGGACGACTGGGCGGCGGCGATGGCCGAGCAGGAGGTGGAGGAGTCCGCCCCCGAACCGGTGCCGGCGCAGAATCTGTTCCAGGAACTGGGCGCGAGCACTTCCGGCGCCGGCGTGCCGCAGAATCTGGACATGATTCTGGACATTCCGGTACAGCTGACCGTGGAGCTGGGCCGCACCAAGATCGCCATCCGCAACCTGCTGCAATTGGCGCAGGGTTCGGTGGTGGAACTGGACGGCATGGCCGGCGAGCCGATGGACGTGCTGGTCAACGGCTGTCTGATCGCCCAGGGCGAGGTGGTGGTGGTCAACGACAAGTTCGGTATCCGCCTGACCGATATCATTACCCCAGCCGAACGCATTCGCCGCTTGCAGAAATGACGAGACCAGCCATGTTTGCGATGACGCGCCGTGCAGTGCAGGGCGCTTTTTATTTGGTGTCCGGAGTGGCCGCCGCCGCTACCGCTGCGCCGCCGCCGGCGGCCGCGCCGTCGCCGTTCATGAGCTTGTTGCAGGTCTTGTTCGGTCTGGCGGTGGTGCTGGGCGCCATCGTCGGCCTGGCCTGGCTGTTCAAGCGCGTGTCCGGCGGCATGCTGGGCGCGTCCAACCGCCTGAAGGTGGTGAGCGGCACCATGGTGGGGCCCAAGGAGCGGGTGGTGATCGTGGAGCTGGAGGGCGAGTGGCTGGTGTTGGGCGTGACGCCGCAGCAAGTCAATCTGCTGAGCAAGCTGCCACGGCCGGAAGGCGCGGAGCAGGAAGCCGCTCCGGCGGCGGAGCCGTTCGCGCGCTGGCTGAAGGCGGCGATGGAAAAAGGCCGCAACGGCAAGGCGGGGCGGCAATGAAGCGTGCAGTGCATTATGGCGGCGTGGTCTTGCTGGCGCTGCCGCTGATCGCGGACGCGGCCGGCGGCCTGCCGATGATGAGCAGTACGCCTGCGGCCGGCGGCGGGCAGAATTACTCGCTCAGTCTGCAGATGCTGCTGTTCATGACCGGGCTGACCTTCATCCCGGCGATGATGCTGATGATGACCGCCTTTACCCGCATCATCATCGTGATGTCGCTGTTGCGCCAAGCGATGGGCACCATGCAGTCCCCGCCCAACCAGGTGATAGTCGGTTTGTCGCTGTTCCTGACCCTGTTCGTGATGGGGCCTACCTTCGATCAGGTGTACACCAAGGCCTGGGTGCCGTTCTCCGACGACAAGATTAGCTTTCAGCAGGCGCTGGATGAGGCCAGCCAGCCGATGAAGGCCTTCATGCTGCGTCAGACTCGGGAGAAGGATCTGGCCTTCTTCATCGAGATTTCCCAGTCGGAAAAACCGCAGACCAAGGCCGATGTGTCGATGAAGACCCTGGTGCCGGCCTATGTGATCAGCGAGCTGAAAACCGCGTTCCAGATCGGCTTCATGGTGTTCATCCCCTTCCTGATCATCGATCTGGTGGTGGCCAGCATCCTGATGGCGATGGGCATGATGATGGTGTCGCCGGTGACGATTTCACTGCCGTTCAAGCTGATGCTGTTCGTGCTGGTGGACGGCTGGACCTTGTTGATGGGGTCGCTGGTGCAGAGCTTCTATACTGGCTGAGGGCGGGTGTATGTTATTGCAGCCATTGCGCGCCGCCGATTTGCCCGACTGCCACGCGGTGTTTCTCGACAGCGTTTGGGCATTGGCCGGCGCCTTGTATAGCGAGCGGCAATGCGAGGCCTGGGCGCCGCGAGGACCATGGACGGCTGAGTTGGCGCAAGGCTGGGAGGCTCGCCTGGCGCGCTCCTGGGGCTGCCGCTGGCTGGCGGACGACGGTCGCTTGGCGGGGTTCGCCTGGCTATGCCATGACGGCGAATTCGACATGCTGTTTGTCGCGCCCTGGGCGCAGCGCCGCGGCGGCGCCAGCCGGATGCTGGCGGAACTGGAGGCTCAGGCGGCCGCGGCCGGGGTGGTCGCGCTGCATGCGTGGGCCAGCGCGGCGTCCCGCCCGGTGTTCGAGCGGGCCGGCTATCGGGTGTTGCGGCCCAATCGCGTGCTCCGCCAAGGGGTGACGCTGGATAATGACTTGTTGAGCAAAGGCGGTTGGCAAGAGCCGGCGGCTGTGGGCGATCGGGAGGGGAAATGAGTCCGGAGCTGATCATCAATATCGTGCAGAACGCACTGTACATCCTGATCATCGTCGCGGCGCCGGTGCTGCTGGTGTCGCTGCTGGTGGGCCTGTTGGTCAGCGTGCTGCAGGCGGCGACGCAGATCAACGAAATGACGCTGACCTTCATTCCCAAGTTGCTGGCGATGTTCCTGGTGCTGGTGCTGGCCGGGCCGTGGATGCTGAACACGCTGATCGAGTACACCACGCGGCTGTTCCAGAGCATTCCGCACGTGATCGGCTGATGCTGAGCATTTCCGATGCGCAGATCAATGCGCTGGTGGCCATGTTCGTCTGGCCGTTCGCGCGCATCATCGGCCTGCTGCTGGCGGAGCCGGTGTTCGCCTATCGCGGCGTGCCGCGCCGCTTCAAGGCTGGTTTCGCGCTGATTCTGACCGTGATGCTGGCGCCCTTGCTGCCGCCGCTGCCGGCGGTGCCGCTGGTGTCGGCCGAGGGCATCGCCATCTTGCTGCAGCAGTTGTTGATCGGCTTGGCGATGGGCTTTGTCATGCGCATTGTGATTTCCTCGGTGGAGGTGGCGGGCTTCATCATGGGCTCGCAAACCGGTCTGGGTTTCGCGATGTTCTTCGATCCGATGCACTCGGCCCAGGTGCCGGTGGTGTCGCAGCTGCTGACCCTGTTCACCTTTCTGCTGTTCCTGTCCTTCGACGGCCACCAAGTGGTGCTGTCCACGCTGGTGGAAAGCTATCGGGTGCTGCCGATAGGCATGAACATGCCGGCCCAGGGCATCAAGGCGCTGGTGCTGTGGGGCAGTCATCTGATCGAGTGGGGCATCTGGTTGTCGCTGCCGGTGATCGCGGCGCTGCTGATCACCAACCTGGCCATCGGGGTGATGACGCGCGCCGCGCCGCAGTTCAACATCTTTACTTTCGGCTTTCCGCTGACGCTGATGATAGGCTTCATCAGCATCTATCTGACCTTGCCGATGATGGTGCCGGTGCTGGAGCAGATGTACCGCGCCGGCTTCGAGATGATGCTGGCGATGCTCAAGGCCAAGTGAGCGGCCGCCCCTCCTGTCCAGATTCAAGTTCTGCTAAAATAAGCGCCAATTTTGACTGAAAGGTCCGTCGTGGACCGGACAACAGACAGAGGCAACTATGGCAGGTCACAGTAAATGGGCTAACATCCAGCACCGCAAGGGTCGTCAGGATGCCAAACGTGGCAAGATCTTCACCCGCTTGATCAAGGAAATCACCGTTGCAGCCAAGATGGGCGGCGGCGATCCGAATATGAACCCGCGCCTGCGCCTGGCGGTGGACAAGGCCAAGGCCGAGTCCATGCCCAAGGACAATATCGAGAACGCGATCAAGCGCGGCACCGGCCAGCTCGACGGCGTCGATTACGTGGAGTGCCGCTACGAAGGCTATGGCATCGGCGGCGCGGCGGTGATGGTGGACTGTCTGACCGACAACAAGACCCGCACCGTGGCCGATGTGCGTCACGCCTTCTCCAAGTATGGCGGCAATATGGGCACCGACGGCTGCGTGGCCTTCCAGTTCAGCCATTGCGGCTACCTGGTGTTCGCGCCGGGCGTGGATGAGGATGCCTTGATGGAGGCCGCGCTGGAAAGCGGCGCCGAGGACGTGGTCGTCAACGACGATGGCTCGATGGAAGTGATCACCGGCCCCTACGAATTCACCGACGTCAAGGAGGCGCTGGAAGCCAAGGGCTTCAAGGCCGAGATGGGCGAGGTGACGATGAAGCCGCAGAATGAAACCGAACTGGCCGGCGACGACGCCGCGCGCATGCAGAAGCTGCTGGACGCGCTGGAAGACCTGGACGATGTGCAGGATGTGTACACCTCGGCGGTGCTGGAAGATTGATTTAAATCCACCGTGATACCCCGACCGCCATCATTGGCCGGTTTCGAAAAAGCTCCCCTAGGGGAGCTTTTTTTACGTCTGGAGTTTGGCGTGTAGTGACGGCGCTACATTGAAGCCGGCGCGGCGTCAAGCGGCGATTGCCCGGCTGGAGGCAACTGTTGCATTTGTCGGACAGCCGCGGCTTGGTGCTTCCGGCCTGCTCGTCGCTCTGTTATAAAGCGTGGGCTGATTACGTTTTAGCAACTGGCGCCGGTGCATTCGCATGCCGACGCCGCTGAATGACGACGAGGAAACTATGACCCGGGTCCTGGTGGTGGGCAGTATCAATATGGATCTGGTGGTGGAAGCGGAACGCTATCCACGGCTGGGTGAAACCTTGTTTGGCGAGCGCTTTGCGTCCTATCCGGGCGGCAAGGGCGCCAACCAGGCGGTGGCCGCCGCGCGCCTGGGCGCGCAGGTGAGTTTGTTGGGCTGCGTGGGCCGCGATATGTTCGGCTCCCAGCTCAAGGACGCGTTGCGGGCCGAGGGCGTGGACATCAGCCGCTTGCGCGAGGCGGATGTGGCCACCGGTTTGGCGACGATTACCCTGGCCGAGGGCGACAACGCCATCGTGGTGGTGCCCGGCGCCAACCATCAGTTGCTGCCGCAGCACCTGGACCAGGATGAACAGGCTTTCCGCGACGCCGACGTGGTGCTGGCGCAAATGGAAGTGCCGCTGGCCACGGTGGAGCGCGCGGCCGAGCTGGCCGAGCGCCACGGCAAGCCTTTCCTGCTCAACCCGGCGCCGGCCCGCAGCCTGCCGCCGGAATTGCTGGCGCGGACGGCCTTGCTGACGCCGAACGAACATGAGTTGGCCTTGGCGCTGGATGCCGATGGCGGCGATTGGCAGGCGCTGCTGCGTCGGCTGCCGGGACGGGTGGCGATGACGCGAGGCAAGGACGGCGCCTATTTCTGCCGCGCCGACGGCGGCCTGCATCACCAGCCCGGCTTCACGGTGTCCGTGGTGGACAGCACCGGCGCCGGCGACACGTTCAATGGCGCGTTGGCGGCGTTCTGGCCGCAAGGCATCGAGGCGGCGATGGCGCTGGCCTGCGCCGCCGCGGCGCTGTCGGTGACGTGTTCCGGCGCGCAGAGTGGCATGCCGACGCTGGCGGCCTTGCAAGACATGATGAAGGAGCAGGCATGAAACGGCTGGGGCATTTGAACCGCGATATCGCGCGGGTATTGGCCGGCATGGGGCATACCGACAGCCTGGTGATCGCCGATTGCGGCTTGCCGATCCCGCCCGGGGTCGAGTGCATAGACTTGAGCCTGCGCCTGGGCGTGCCGGAATTTCCCGCGGTGCTGGACTCCATCCTGGCGGACTTCAAGGCCGAGCGCGCGCTGTTCGCCGTCGAGTGCCAGCAGCACAGTCCGGCGGTGGAAGTGCTGGCCAATGATATGGCGGCGCACGGCGTGGTGGTGGAATACGCGCCGCACGAGGAATTCAAGCGGCGTTGCCGCGAGGCCAAGGCGGTGATCCGTACCGGCGAATGCACGCCATACGCCAATGTGATTCTGTACTCCGGCGTGATCTTCTGAAGGGGCGGGCGATGAAGGTAAGCATGCGTGGCATCTGCAAGGCCTTTGGCCCGGTCAAGGTGTTGGAGGCGGTGGATTTCTCGGTGCGGGGCGGCGAAGTGCACGCGCTGATGGGCGAGAACGGCGCCGGCAAATCCACCTTGATGAAAATTCTGTCCGGCGTCTACCAGGCCGATGCCGGCGAGATCCGCATCAACGACCAGGTGGTGACGATACGCTCCACCCGCGACGCCGAGGCCCATGGCATCGCCATCATCCACCAGGAACTGAACCTGATTCCGCAGTTGTCGGTGATGGAGAACCTGTTTCTTGGCCGCGAGCGCGAACACAGCCGCTGCGGCGTGATCAATCGCGCCAGCATGCGGCGCGAAGCCAGCCAGATCCTGCAGCAGCTGGGTGCTGGCCAGATCGATCCCGAGCAGGAGGCCGGTCAGCTGTCCATAGGCCGGCAGCAGATGGTGGAGATCGCCAAGGCCCTGTCCTTGAACGCCAAGCTGCTGATCATGGACGAGCCGACCGCGGCGCTGACCGAGCGCGAGATCGAAGCCTTGTTCGCCTTCATGGAACAGCTCAAACAGCGTGGGGTGGCGATTGTCTATGTGTCGCACCGGATGGAGGAGATCTTCCGCGTCTGCGACAAGATCAGCATCTTGCGTGACGGCTGCTTTGTCGGCGAGCGCCAGATCGCCGCCACCGATTTCGACGAAGTGGTGCGGTTGATGGTGGGGCGAGAGATCGGCGACCGCTTTCCCAAGCGCGATGTCGCGCCGGGCGCGGTGCGGCTGCAGGTGGAGGCGCTGGCCGACGATGGCCGTATCGAAGGGATCGCGTTCGACGCGCGCGCCGGCGAAGTGCTGGGCGTGGCCGGCTTGATGGGCGCCGGTCGCAGCGAAATCCTCAATGTGTTGTTCGGCGTCAAGCCGCGTCGGCGCGGCAGCGTGAGGCTGGATGGCGTGGAATTGAACATACGTCAGCCCGGCGACGCCATCGCCGCCGGCATCGCCTACGTGACCGAAGACCGCAAGAGCCAGGGCCTGGTGCTGGGCATGTCGCTGCGCGAAAACGCCAGCCTGGTGCATCTGCGCCGCCATGCGCGGCTGGGGGTGATCAACGGCCGCTCCGAGCGCGAAGAAGCCGGGAGGCTGATCGAACAGCTGCGCATCCGCACCCGCGACGCGGAACTGGACGTCAAATCCTTGTCCGGTGGCAATCAGCAAAAGGTGGTGTTCGCCAAATGGCTGGCGGAGTCGCCCAAAGTGCTGTTGCTGGACGAGCCGACGCGCGGTGTCGACGTCGGCGGCAAGGCGGAGATCTACCACATCATCAATCAGCTGGCCGCGGCCGGCGTGGCCATCGTCATGGTGTCGTCCGAGCTGCCGGAAGTGATGGCGATGAGCGACCGCATCCTGGTGATACACGAAGGCCGCCAGGCCGGCTTGTTCGATGCCTGCGCGGTCAGCCAGGAAGACATCATGGCCGCGGCGGCCGGCGCGGCCGCGCATTGAATATTCAACGCCTCTAGGGCGCAAGCAAGGGAAACGGTAAGCAAGATGACCCCGCAACACAAAGCAACGCTGCAAAAACTCGGGCCCTTCATCGCCCTGCTGGTGATTTGCGCCGGCCTGTCGGCGCTGAGCGCCGATTTTCTGACCATGGGCAATCTGCTCAATGTGATGCGCCAGGTGTCGATCAACGCCTTGATCGCCTTCGGCATGACCCTGGTCATCCTGCTGGGCGGCATCGATCTGTCGGTGGGCTCCATCCTGGCGCTGTCGTCGGTGTTGACCGCGATGCTGCTGCAGGCCGGCGTCGATCCGCTGCTGGCCACGCTGCTGGGCATCCTGTCCGGCGCGCTGATGGGCTGCTGCAACGGCCTGGTGATCAGCAAGGGCAAGGTGGCGCCCTTCATCGCCACACTGGCGTCGATGACCATTCTGCGCGGCTTGTCGCTGGTGGCGTCCAACGGCAGCCCGATCACCGGTTTCGGCAGCGATATGTTCTCCATGCTGGGCGGCGGCTATGTGGCCGGCGTGGTGCCGGTGCCGGTGGTGTGGATGCTGCTGCTGTTCGCCGGCCTCTGGTTCGTGCTGAAGAAAACCATTTTCGGCCGCCATGTCTACGCCACCGGCGGCAACGAGGAGTCCGCGCGTCTGTCCGGCGTCAAGGTGGACCGGGTCAAGATCTGGGTCTACACCCTGTCCGGCGCGCTGTCGGCGATGGCCGGCGTGGTGCTGACCTCGCGCCTGAATTCGGCGCAGCCCACCGCCGGCGCCGGCTACGAGCTGGATGCCATCGCCGCGGTGGTGCTGGGCGGCACCAGCCTGACCGGCGGCCGCGGCTGGATCTTCGGCACCCTGATCGGCGCCTTGCTGATCGGCGTGTTGAACAACGGCCTCAATCTGCTGGGCGTGTCCTCGTTCTACCAGCAGGTGATCAAGGGCGTGGTGATTTTGTTGGCGGTGCTGCTGGACCGCAGCGGCAAGAAGTGAGGGCGGGCCCGCAGCCGGCGGGCTCGCCAAGCGACCATTACACAAGGGGAGTTCCGATATGCAACGCTTAATCAAGCCTTTGGTTTTCAGTGTCATCGCGGCCAGTCTGATCGCCTGCACCAAGCAAGGGCCGGCCGATGCCGCCGCGGGCGCCAGTGCGCCGGCAGCGGCTTCCGGCCAGCCGGTGGTGGGCCTGGCGGTGTCCACGCTGAACAACCCATTCTTCGTGTCGCTGCGCAAGGGCGCCGAGGACGAGGCGGCCAAGGAGGGCGTGCGCCTGATCACCGTGGACGCGCAGGATGATTCCGCCAAGCAGCAGGCCAGCGTGGAGGATCTGATCCAGAAAAAGGTGAGCGTGATCCTGATCAATCCCACCGACTCCTCCGCCGTCGCCAATGTGGTGAAGGAAGCGCTGAGCAAGGGCATCAAGGTGGTATCGCTGGACCGCAGCGTCAACGGCGCCGAGGTCAGCGCCCATATTGCCTCGGATAATGTAGCCGGCGGCAAGATGGCGGCCGAGTTCCTGCTGGCCAAGCTGGGCGGCAAGGGCCGCCTGGTTGAGCTGGAGGGCATTCCCGGTTCTTCCGCCGCCCGCGAGCGCGGCCAGGGCTTCCACGCGGTGACCGACGGCAAGGCCGAGGTCAAGGTGGTGGCCAAGCAGCCGGCCGATTTCGACCGCGCCAAGGGTTTGTCGGTGATGGAGAACATCCTGCAGGGCAATAAGGACGTGCAGGGCGTGTTCGCTCACAACGACGAGATGGCGCTGGGCGCCTTGAAGGCGATCCAGGCCGCCGGCCTGAAGAATGTGGCGGTGGTGGGCTTCGACGCCACCGCCGACGCGGTGGCCTCGGTCAAGGCCGGAGGCCTGGCCGCCACCGTGCAGCAGCAGCCGGAGCTGATTGGCCAATACGGTGTGCAAACCGCCAAGAAGCTGATCGATGGCCAGCAAGTGGAGAAGTTCATTCCGGTGCCGCTGAACCTGGTCAAGCAGTAAGCCCGAGCGGCCGCCATCGCGCTGGCGACGGCGGCCCGCTTGAGGTAAGGTGGCCAGCAATCGGCGGCCCCGTCCCGCGCTTGCGCAGGCCGGGGCTGTTTTGCAATCGAGTTTCGAGCGGCAGGCATCGCGCCGCCGCATGAGGAATAGGCTGTCGATGAGCGGCTACAAGCGTTTGACCATAGACGACATCGCCGAACTGGCCGGCGTGTCGCGCACCACCGCCAGCATGGTGCTCAACGGCCATGCCGAGCGCTACCGCATCTCCCAGGCCACGGTGGAGCGGGTGGAAAAGGTAGCGCGCGAGCAGCATTTCAATCCGTCGCAGTCGGCGCGCTCGCTGCGCTCGCGGCGCAGCAACTCGGTGGGGCTGGTGATTCCGGACCTGACCAACTCCGCGCATGCGGCGCTGGCCCAGGCGATGGAAGAATTGTGCCGCCAGCGAGATTACCAGATGCTGCTGGTGACCAGCGACGAAGATCCGCGGCGCGAGGCCGAGGTGATGGCCCACCTGGTGGCGCGGCAGGTGGACGCGATGATCGTGGTGCCGTGCTCGCACGAGGCCAAGTCCTACCAGAAATGGGTGCGGCGGCTGCCGCTGGTGTTCGTCGACCGTCGCGTGGACGGCAGCGGCATTCCTTCGGTGGTCACCGACGGCTGTGCCAGCGTGGAGCGGCTGGTGGGCGACGCGCTGGAGCAGGGTGTGTCCGAAGTGGTGTTTTTCGGCGGTCAGCCGGAGTTGTCGCCCAGCCGCGACCGCCTGCTGGGCTATCGTCGCGCGCTGGCGAGCCGCGGCGTGGCCGAGGGGAGCGACTGGGTTTGCCACCGCGACTACCTGCGCCGCTCCGGCTTCGAACTGATGCAGCAATGGCAGCAGCAGCGCCAGCGGCTGCCGCAGGCCTTGTTCACCGCCTCGGTGTCGCTGTTGGAGGGCGCGCTGGCCTTCATCAACCAGCACTGCGGGCTGGGCAATACGCCGCTGCGGCTGCTGACTTTCGACGATCATTCCCTGCTGGACTGCCTGCCGGTGCGCGTCGACGCCATCGTGCAGGACAGCCGCGAGATGGCGGCGCGCAGTCTGGAGCTGGCCTTGGGTCTGTTGGAGGGGCGGCGGCCGGACGAGAGCGACGCCTTGGTGGCGGCCAGCCTGCACCGGCGCTGGCCGGCTTAGGGTTTGCTGCCGCTTCGCCAGCCGGCGTACAATAGCCGTTTTACGTTTTCGAGCCAGAGTCACCATGATCCGTACCCGTTTCGCTCCCAGCCCCACCGGTTATCTGCATATCGGCGGCGTGCGCACCGCGCTGTTTTCCTGGGCCTATGCCCGCAAGAACAATGGCGTGTTCGTGCTCCGCATCGAGGACACCGACCTGGAGCGTTCGACGCCGGAATCGGTGAAAGCGATTCTGGATGGCATGCATTGGGTGGGCCTGGACTATGACGAAGGTCCGTTCTACCAGACTCACCGTTTCGACCGTTACAAGGATGTGATCCAGCAACTGCTGGATTCCGGCCATGCCTATCTGTGCTATTGCAGCAAGGACGAGCTGGAAACGATGCGCGCGGAGCAGGAAGCGCGCGGCGAGAAGCCGCGCTACGATCGCCGCTGGCGCCCGGAAGCCGGCAAGACCCTGCCGGCTATCCCCGCCGACGTGACCCCGGTGGTGCGCTTCAAGACCCCGCTGGACGGCGTGGTGGCCTGGGACGACGCGGTCAAGGGCCGCATCGAGATCGCCAATCAGGAACTGGACGACCTGATCATCGCCCGCCCGGACGGTAGCCCGACCTATAACTTCTGCGTGGTGGTGGACGACTGGGACATGCAGATCACCCATGTGATCCGCGGTGATGACCACGTCAACAACACCCCGCGCCAGATCAATATCCTGAAGGCGCTGAACGCGCCGCTGCCGGTGTATGGCCACCTGCCGATGATCCTCAACGAGGACGGCCAGAAGATGTCCAAGCGCCGCGATGCGGTCAGCGTGGTGGACTATGCCGACAAGGGCATCCTGCCGGAGGCGCTGCTCAACTACCTGGCGCGTCTGGGCTGGGGCCACGGCGACGATGAATTCTTCAGCATGGAGCAGTTCGTCGAGTGGTTCAGCCTGGAAGCGGTGAGCGCGTCCGCCAGCCGTTTCAACCATGAAAAATTCATGTGGTTGAACGCCCAGCACATCAAGAGCGCCGACAACGGCCGCCTAGCCGAATTGATCGCGCCGCGCCTGGCCGCCGCCGGCGTGGCGCTGGCCGGCGGGCCCGCCATCGAAGACGTGATCGCCCTGGTCAAGGAAAGGGTGCAGGACCTGAACGCGCTGGCGCTGGAAGTGGACTACTTCTACCGCAAGCGCGAGCCGCTTGCCGCCGATGTGGACAAGCATTTGTCCGGCGACGCCGTCGCGCGCATGGGCCGTTTCGCCGACAAATTGGCGGCGCTTGACGTGTGGTCGGCGGAAGCCATCCACGAACTGTTCAAGCCCTTCTGCGCGGAAGAGGGCATCAAGATGGGCCAGTTGGGCATGCCACTGCGCGTGTTGGTGTGCGGCACCACCCAGACGCCGTCGGTGGACGCGGTGCTGGCCGTGATCGGCAAGGATGAGGTGTTGCGCCGCCTGCGCGGCTGAGCGCTGCCTCGACCCGCATCGTTTGATGAACAAACCGCCCCGCGGCTAAGGCCGCGGGGCGGTTTGCGTTGGCGGCGTGTTCAGGCGAGCACCATGCCTGCGGCGTGCTCGTTATTGCTGTCGGGCACGTACTGCGTCATATAGTGGTCCAGTAGCAGGCGCATATAGCGATGGCTCTGGCAGATGGCGTGGCGCAACTCGGCCACCTGATGCGCGGTGGGGTCCACGCCCACCAAGGTAACGATGATGTCCAGCGCCTCCCATGGATGCTCGTCGTCGTAATGGGCGTGCAGCGCCAGCCACTTCATCGCCTTGGCGCGCTTCTCCTTGGGGAATTGCCGCGCGTAATCCTCCTTGGCGCAGACGGCGGAGCACCATTCGCCGGTGGCGCCCTCAATCGCGTAATTGGTGGCCGCCATCGCCACCTCCAGCGATTCGCGGTCGCAGACCTGATGGCACCAATGGCTGAGCGTCAGCGTTTCCAGCGCCTGGCCGTCGTGCAGCAGGCTATGGCTGTCCACGCCGCAGGCGGCGGCCCAGTGCACCCAGTGGTCGGCGTGGTTCTGCTCTACCCGGATATTGCGGATCAGATAGCGCCGCGCCATATCGTGGCCGCGGTGCTTGCCGTAGCGCACCTTCAGCAAATTCCTGGCCATGTATTGCGGGAACTGTTCTATCACCGGCCAGCCGCCGCGCAGAAAGGCCTGGTGGATGGAGGTGGGCAGCATGCCGTCGCGCATTTTCAGGAATAGTTCATGCTCCACCACGCGGCGCTTGTGCTCGTCGCAATGAGCGACCAGCTCCCGTGTCCATTCCGGATAGCTGCGGATGTCCATCAGCGGCCCGTTCCTGGTAAAACCGGTTTCTTTGTTCATTATTTCCCCTTTCCTTGAAGCAGTGGCCGGACTCGCCCGGTCAGACGCCGCGGCCAGGCCGGCCGCCGTGATCCGGCCCTTGCCCTGGCCGGTAAGCTATTGCTGCCGCACGCGGCCGGGGCTGGCGGCGTGGCGGAAGCCGAATGGTTCCGGTTGGCTCAGGTGGAAGCCCTGGGCGTAGTCGACGCCCAGCTTGCGCAGCTCGACCACGATGTCGGGCTTGTCGACGAATTCGGCGATGGTGCGCTTGCCGGTCACATGGCCGATGTGATTGATCATTTCCACCATGGCGTGGTCTATCGGGTCGGAAGCCATTTCGCGAACGAAGCTGCCGTCTATCTTCAGAAAATCCACCGGCAGGTGCTTCAGGTAGGCGAAGGAGGACATGCCGGTGCCGAAATCGTCCAGCGAGAACAGGCAGCCGATCTGGCGCAGCTCGTGGATCAGCCGCTGGGCGGCCTCCAGATTGGCGATGGCATTGGTCTCGGTGATTTCGAAGCAAATGATTTCCGGCGGCACGCCGCTGCGGAGGAATTGCTGCTGCACGAAGGCAAGGAAGCCGTCGTCGCACAAGGTTGAGCCGGACAGATTGATCGCGCAGTGCTGGATGTCCAGATTGCCGGCGCGGCACAGTTGCGCCAGTTCCTGGAACACTTTTTCCACCACGACGCGGTCGATCTCTGTCATCAGGCCATAGCGTTCCGCGATGGGCACGAACAGCCCAGGTGGTATCTGGCTGCCATCGTCGCCGTTCAGCCGCAGCAGCACTTCGATATAGCGGCCGTTGTCCGCGGTGGCGGACAAGGGGATGATGTCCTGCGCGTAGAGGGTGAAGCGGTTGTCGCGCAGCGCCTGGCGCAGCCGCTGCACCCAGTCCAGTTCGTGGAAGCGCGCCGAGACCTCGGAATTGTGCGGGATGTGCAGCTGGATGCGGTTGCGCCCCTTTTCCTTGGCCATATAGCAGGCGATGTCGGCGGAGCGCATCACCTCGGCCAGCGAGGTGTCGGCGTCGGACACGCAAACCAGGCCGATGCTGGCGCTGATCGAGAAATGGTTGCCTTCCCACTGGAAGCGGCACTCGACGATGGCCTGGCGCAGGCTGTTGGCCTTGGCGATGGCGGCCTCCACCGAGCTATTGCCGAGCAGCACGCCGAATTCGTCGCCGCCCAGCCGCGCCAGGGTGTCCGAGGCGCGCAGCCGGCGCGACACCGCGCGGCTGATCTGGCACAGCAGCTCGTCGCCGGCGGCGTGGCCATAGGTGTCGTTGATCAGCTTGAATTGGTCCAGATCGATGAACATCAGCGCCAGCGAGGCCTCGGCCTGGTCCAACTGCTTGATCGCCTTGTTGGCGCGGGCTTCGAATTCGCGGCGGTTGACCAGGCCGGTCAATGCGTCGTGGCTGGCCTGCCAAGACAGCTCGTTGATGTATTGCTGTTCCGAGGTGTTGTCGTGCAGCACCAGCGCGATGCCGTATTGCTCGCCCTGGCTGTCGCGTATCGGCGCCGCCACCAGGCTGAGCAGCAGCGGGATCGCGTTGTGGCGCAGCATGTGCAGCTTGGGGTAAGTGCGGCTGGGCTCGCTCAGGCCGCTGAGTTCGGCGAAACTTAGCAGGCTTTCCGGTTCCGGACCCTGCGTGACCAGATTGAACACTTCATCGAAGTGCCGGCCCAGGCCTTCCACCTCCAAATGGCCCAGCATGTGCTTGGCGCTGTGGTTCAGATAGACCACCACGCCGCGCATATTCAGGGTGATCACCGCGTCGCCTATCGATTGCAGCGTGATTTCGGCGCGTTGCTGCTCGGCCTGCAGCGCGGCCTTGTAATTGTCCGAGGCCTGGATCAGCCGTCGGATCTGGCGGATGGTCAGCAGCACCAGCAACAGGCCCACCAGCAGATTGACGCTCCACACCGCTTGGCTCACTTCGCGCGAGGCGTCGCCCAGCACCCGGGAGAAGGCCTGGGCCGGCGCCTTGACCGCCTCGTTGATCTGGGCGATCTGCAAGGTGAGGGCGCTCTTGTCCGCCGCGCTCAGCGAACCATCGGCATGACCCTGGCGCAGTTGCTCGCCCAGGGTCTGGATCTCCTGCAGATAGTAGTCGCCTATTCGCCAATAGTGGATGGCCTCCGCCAGATAGCTGACATGGCGGAACCACAGATAGGCGCGGATGATGTTTTCAATGTCGTCGGGATGGTTGCCGCCGTTGAGGAAGCCTTGGCGCGCGGCGTCGAGATTGGGGGGCGAGCGGTCCAGCGCCAGCCGTGCCTGATGATCGCCCAATTGGATGGCGATTGCCTGCTGGTAGCGTTGGAAGTCATGGTCGGCGCCGGTCTGGGCGTAGCGGGTCAGATAGTAGATCGAATCCTTCTGCGCTTTCGACCACAAGCCTTCACCCGCCACATAGGCGCGGGCGGTGGAAACCACATACAGGCTGAATGCGCTCAGCGCCACCTGCATGATGACAATCAGCAGGAAAGGCAGTACGACAAAGAGCAGCTGTCGATTAGCGGTATTCGGCCTCATGGCGGTTCCGGCTGGTGAATAGAGTAAGACGCGGCTACAAGCCCAAGCGGGGTGTTGGCAGTTCCTCCGCTGCGGCCGGCGCGCGAATCCTGCGATGGACCCGCGCCGGCGGCCGATGGGCGCTGCCGGCAGGCGCTCAGCTGTATGGCGTTTTTATCATCCCATTGGAAATTGTTCAATGTTTTTGATAACTATATCGATTGTTTATTGGAGATGGCTTGGCTTGATAATAGATGAATAGCCTAATTTTCATGGACTTGCCGTTGGCGTGAGCGTTCGCTGCCGCGGCGGACCTCGCGTTTTTCCCGCCGCTTTGGCGTTTGCCTTGGACATGGTGGATAAGCGAAAATAATCCCATTGTTTTAGCGCCGGAAAGGCAATGCCAATGCCGAATGATTTGGCAATGCGTTACTACCTGCTGGGCGAACGCGCCGCGGTGCTGGAAAGCCCGCCGCCGGCGAGCCTGGATTGCCAACGCCGCATCTGGTGGCTGGCGCAGACGCTGGCGGAAGAGGCCGGCCTGATCGAGGTGGTGCCGGGCATGAATAATCTGACCGTGGTTTTCGATCCCGATGCTGGCGCCGACGTCGGCGCTGGTTGGCTTGAGCGGCTGCGCCGCGAATGGGCGCGCGCGCGGCGGGCGACGCCGCAGCCGCGCCAGGTGACGGTGCC
>NZ_JAJOHW010000168.1 GCF_021129195.1 Chromobacterium aquaticum
CTGCTGCGCCGCGGCGGCCCCGGCGCCCAGGCCGATGGCGACAACGGCGGCGACGATAGCTTTACCTTCGGCCAGTTCTGCATCAGCCAGGCCACGCGCGAGGCGACGCTGAGCGGGGACTTGATCGACCTGACCACCGCCGAATTCGACCTGCTGTGGCTGCTGTCCTCCCACGCCGGCCAAGTGCTGTCCCGCGACGACATCATGAGCGAGCTGCGCGGCATCGGCTTTGACGGCCTGGACCGCTCGATAGACGCGCGCATTTCACGGCTGCGCCGCAAGCTGGGCGACAACCCCGACGCGCCGGCCCGGATCAAGACCGTGCGCGGCAAAGGCTATCTGTTCTCGCGCAGCGACTGGGAATAAGGCATGAGCGCGCGTCGTCTTCGCGGCTGGCTCAAGCCGTCGCTGGGCACCCTGTTCGCCCGTTATTTCTTCGCCACCATGCTGGCGGAGCTAATCATCATCATCGGCTTCGGCTTCATGGTCACCAAGCTGTACGAAAACAGCGACCGCGACAGCAAGCTGCAATTCATGAACGGCACCGTGAGCCTGATCCGCCAACAGTTGGAACAGACGCCACACCAGGATTGGGAGCGCAAACTCGCCGACATCGCCCGCGCCTTCAGCTATCCGGTCAAGCTGATCGCCCATCCTCCCGACGATTTCGATCCGGAAGGCCATGCCGCGCTGCAAGACGGCCGCCCTTATCTGGATTTCGACGACCAGCTGCTCTACGTGCCCTTGCCGCGCGATCCGCGGCTGCTGCTGCTCGGCCCGCTGGAAGCGCCGCCCAGCAATAGCAGCTGGATCAGCGAGGACATGGAAATCCTGCTGCTCTGGATATTGCTGACCGGCTCCACGCTGGGCACGCTGATCTATTTCAGCCTGCGTCCGCTGTGGAAGGACTTGCTGGAAGTGCGCCGCAAGGCGGAGATTTTCGCCGACGGCGATTTCAGCGCCCGCGCCCAGCCCTCCAAGAGCCGGCTGCTGGCGCCCTTGTCGCGCGCCTTCAACAGCATGGCGGCGCGGCTGGAGCGGCAGATGGAAACGCGCCAGGCGCTGTCCCACGCCATCGCCCACGAAATCCGCACTCCCATCGCGCGGCTGCGCTTCGGCCTGACCATGCTGGAGGAGGAAGAGGACGAGCTGGAATGGAAGCGCTATCGCGAGGGCATGGAGCGCGATATGCAGGAGCTGGAAGAACTGTTCAACACCAGCATGGAGTTCGCCAAGCTCAACCGCAACGAAGTGCCGCTGCATTGGGAAACCGTGGACCTGTACGACTGGTTCGACGACCTGATCGACCTGGTGACGCCGTTGAAGCCGGCCAATATCGCGCTGGAGCTGGATTGCGTGCTGGGCAACGGCGCCTTCGACCGCAAGCTGATGTATGTGGCCAGCCGCAACCTGCTGCTCAACGCCTTCAAATACGCCAACGCCAAGGTCAGGCTGACGGTGTGCCACAGTCCCTCCGGCCAACTGCTGATCCATGTCGACGACGACGGCTGCGGCATTCCCGAAGCCGAGCGCGACAAGGTGTTCGAACCCTTTCTGCGGCTGGACCGCAGCCGCGACCGCGCCACCGGCGGTTACGGCCTGGGCCTATCCTTCGTCAAGCTGATCACCGAGCACCACGGCGGCCAGGTCAGCATAGCCGCCAGCGAACTGGGCGGCGCGCGCTTTACCCTGCGCATCATGCAACCGCAGCAATAATAAGACCCGCTAACAAAACCCCTGATCCTGCGTTGCGCCTCCTTGTCGTACTCAAGTACTGCCTGCGTCGGCGCGCCTTGGCTCAGGTTCTCTGCGAGGTGTTGTTAGCGGCTCTAAGGAGAGCCGGCACGGGCCTGTCCGCGCCGGCGAAAAGTAAAGCCGCAGTTTGTTAAGCAATCTGAATTGGGTCACGCTCCGTCACAAAGCGGGGACAGGAAGCCAACAGACCCGAGGCCGCCACGCCGGGATAATGCCAGCATCTCAACTTGGATTCGGGTATTTCCCATGGTTTCTTCACGACCGGCCGCCCTGCTGGTACACGGTCTGGGCGGCAGCGCATACGACCTCGGCGCGCTTGGACGCACACTGGAAGAGGCGGACATCGTCACCCACACCCCGCTATTGCCGGGACATGGCGGCGAGCCGGAAGATCTGCTGTCCGTCCGCTGGCAGGACTGGGTGGAAACCATACGCAAGGAATACCTGGAACTGAAAACCCGCCACAAGGTGGTGCATCTTGCCGGCGTTTGCCTGGGCGGCCTGGTGGCGCTGGAAGTGGCGCGGCTGGAAAATCATCAGGACGGCCTCGCCTTGTACGCGCCGCCGCTGTTCCTGGATGGCTGGAGCCTGCCCAAGCTGACCTGGGCGCGCCACATCGTTTACCGCATTCCCGGCCTGGCCAAGAAGATGCGCGTGCCGGAAGTCGAACCGTTCGGCATCAAGAACGCCCGTATCCGCAAGGCGATCCAACAGCGCTTCGAACGCGGCGAGCGCTTCCATTACGCCTATATTCCGCTGGCCTGCATCCGCCAGGTGGACGGGCTGCGCCGCCAGCTGATGCCGCGGCTGGAACAGATCACCTGCCCTACGCTGATCGTGCACGCCGACGAGGACGATATCACCAGCCCGCGCTCCGCCCATTATCTGCAACGCTATCTGGGCGGCAGCGTAGACTTCATGCCGCTGTCCAACAGCTATCACATGGTGATGGTGGACAATGAGCGCGGCGAGGTACTAAAGCGCAGCCTGAAGTTCTTCAATCACCGCGCCCAAACGCCGGCCGCCAGCACCGAGCAAAGCGGCTGGGGCATGTTCGCCGCCGCCTGAACCACGCCCCGCTCCATCAAGGCAAGCTTTCCGCTTGCCTTTTTTCTTGTCTGCTCGCTCATTTAAAGTTGCAAGCAGTCACAACTAAACATTGGATTTAACAACCGCGCAAACTTCCTGGCCGTCTCGTCATCAACCGTCATCAAGCCAGAACACAGCGACAATGGAACGCCAGGGCCGGCTGAAGCAAACTGTTTGCACGAGCCGGATCGGCCCCCCGCCGGTCTTGCAACGGTTCCGTTCTCTTTTCCCTTTGTGTGACTTTGCATGCCCGCCGGCTCCGGCGGGCATCTTTTCTTTCACCTGCCCACCCTGCGCGGTTACACATCGTTACACAAGGCCTCCATCGATCACACAAAGAGCGTTTACAAGCTCAACAGACCGATTTGCTTCTTATTCGCACAATAACGCAGTTATCAACAAAGTAAACAGTCGCAAAAAATGAAAAAACTGATTACCGCTTCCGTGCTGAGCCTGGCAGCTCTGTCCGCACACGCCGCCGATCCGGGCCTCTACGTCTTCGGCAACACCGGTTACAACTTCTCCAAGCCTGAGTCCGGCAATCGAAACATCATGCTGAAAGACGCCAAGGCCGCCGGCACGGTCTGGGAACTGGGCGCCGGTTACCGCTTCAATCAATACCTGGCCACCGAGCTGTCTTATGCGGACTTCGGCAAATCCAAGGCCAATGGCTCCTTCATGGGCAGCACAGGCAGCGGCTCCGTCGCCACCACGGCCGAACGCATCGCCGTATTGGGCATTCTGCCGGTGACCCAGGATTTGGAAGTTTTCGGCAAGGCCAGCCTGAACAATGTGCACACCAAACTCAAGATCGACCGCTTTGCCAGCCAAACTTTCAACGACACCCGCTTGGGTCTTGGTTTCGGCGCGCAGTATCAGCTGCACAAAAATCTGTCGCTGCGTGGCGAATACGAATACATCGCCGGCAATGACTTCCAGCTGCCTGGCGGACAAAGCGTGATCAAGACTTCCGGCACCAGCGTGCTGAAGGCCGGCATCAGCTACCACTTCTGATCCCACCCCTTGCCAGCGCTCGCCAGCCGCGGCCCTTGCGTCCGCGGCTGGTTTTGCGTTTCAAGCCGTCGGCACCGCCATGCCGCGCCGCACCGCCGGCCGCTCGCCCACTCGCTGGAACCAGTCCCGCACCCGGGGAAACGCCGACAGGTCCACCTGATGCCAATCATGACGCGCCGTCCATGGGTAAAGCGCGATATCGGCGATGCCGTACTCGCCGGCAACGTAATCCCGCCCGTCCAGGCGCCGGTTCAGCACGCCGTACAGGCGCAAGGCCTCATCGTGGTAGCGCTTCTGCGCGTAAGGAACGGTTTCCGGCGCATAGCGCAGGAAATGGTGGGCCTGGCCCAGCATCGGCCCGAAACCTCCCATCTGGAACATCAGCCATTGCAGCGCCTCATAGCGCGCCGCGCCCGCCGCCGGCAGCAGGCGGCCATGCTTCTCCGCCAGGTATTGCAGGATGGCGCCGGATTCGAACAGCGCCAGCGGCCGTCCATCCGGCCCGTCCGGGTCGACGATGGCCGGAATCTTGTTATTGGGGCTGATCGCCAGAAAGTCCGCCGCGAATTGCTCGTCCTTGCCGATATCCACCGTATGCACGGCGTAAGGCAGCGCCAATTCTTCCAGCATGATGGAAATCTTGCGCCCATTGGGCGTGCCCCAGGTGTAGAGCTCAATCATTATCCGTATCTCCCGTGTTCAAACCGGCCGCGGCGCACAGGCGCGCGCCGCGCCGTCTGCTACAATGCAGCCCATTTCAAGCCTTCAGGATACTGCGATGAGCCAGCCGCGCGTCAACGATGTCAAAGCCTTCCTCTTGGACCTGCAGGACCGCATCTGCGCGGCGCTGGAGCAGGCCGACGGCGGCGCGCGCTTCGTCGAGGACGCCTGGCA
>NZ_JAJOHW010000169.1 GCF_021129195.1 Chromobacterium aquaticum
GCGCCGCCCTGCCCCAGCGCGCGGCGCAGCCGGCGCGCTTCCAGTTCCGCCGCCGCATGGCGCGGGAATGAACCGTCGGCCAGGGCCAGCGTCCGCATGCCGTTGCCAGGCAGGGTGCGGCCCCAGGGCGCATTGTTGCCGGCCGGGTTCTTCAGCACGAAGGTGGCTTGCACCGAGGCCGAGAACGACAGGCCTATGGTGATGGTGAACAAGCCCAGATTGATCTTGACGTCGACGCTGACTTCCACCGAGGCGTTGGCGCTGATCGGAATGTCCTGATAGGCGATATAGCTGAGCCGCACATAGATCTTGATGGCGATATTGACGTCGGCGCGGATGATGGCGAAGTCTATGCTGCCGTACAGGCGGCCCTGCACCCCGGCGGTGCCGATCAGCGAGAAGAAATAGCCATCCTGCAATTGATCGCGGCCCTGGCTGGGCGTGGCCTCGCGATAAGGCAGCCAGCGCGCCAGCACGCCCTCGATCACGCCGAATACGGTCAGGCTGAAACCGGCGCGCAGAATGCCCAGCTCTATCGATTTGCCCAGGCCGATCTGGGCGCCGAAGCCGAACACCAGCACAGGATTGAACCAGCCCCGCTCCGACACCGGCACCAGATTGGTGGTGGCGCTGCTGAGCTTGCCGAAATAGAAGCCGGCCGAGCCCAGCACCGGGATGCCCGGCGCCACGATCAGCTCTATGGTGAAGGAGCGGGCGAAGTCCTGCCGCCACGGGAAGCCGATGTCCACCTGGAAATCGCCGTTGGTGTACAGATTGATGCCGAATTCCGGCAAGGTGATCGTGGCCACCCCGATCTGGAATTTGCGCATCAGATTAGGCAAGGCGATATTGGCGGAATAGCAGCCCACGGTTTCCGATACCTGGCGGTAAAGGATCTGGAAATCCAGGCCGGCGAAAATCTTGGCCATCGGCCCGGCCAGCGCCACGCGCAGCGCGTAGAGCGTGGGGTCGTTGAACACCATGGACAGCTGCAGCAGGTATTCGTCGGCCTCTTCGTCGGCCGCGGCCGCCTCGCGCGCGGTGATCAACTGCTGGCTGCCCTTGGCCGCCGGCGCTTCCTTGTCTTTCTGGGTTTTCAACACGCCGAAGTCGAAGGCGATGAACCAGGAGTTGTTGGCGGCGAACACCGGCTGCCCCTTGCCGCCCACCGGCACCTCAGGCGGGTTGGGCACTTCCAGGCTGCGCAGTTTGGCGATCACGCCCTGCACCGAGGTTTCCTCCACCAGGCCCGGCACGGTGACATGCTGGCCCAGCGCCAGCAGGCGCAGGTCCAGGTATTTGTTGCCGCCGCCCGGAGGCGCCGGCGTGGTTTCCGGCTTGGACGGATCCCAGCTGAGCGCGTCGCCGGACTGCCAGACGAAGCTGCCCTGCACCGAGATCTCCACCTTGGCGTCCTTGGACTGCGGATCGTATTTCAGTGCCACGCCCTTGAGCGTGAAGAAGCCGAAGTCCACCGGACCGATGCCGATATTGAAGCCCACCCGTTTCTTGCTGAAGTTGTACACCAGCTCGACATTGCTCAGGCTGAAGGAGTTGAGCACGTTCCAGGGCGCGGCCAGGCCGAATTCGGCGCCGGTGGCCCAGGAGACGAAGGTTTCCACCATTTCGCCTATGGACTTGTTGTCCAGCTTGAAGGTGGCGATGGTGTCGCCCTGTTTGTCGGTCGTGACGATGGCGAGCAGGGTCAGCCAGCGCAAGCTCAATTCCTGCTTGCCGGGAGCGAAGTTATAACTGACCCCCAGCTTGATGTTCCACAGGGTCAGGTCGGCGCCGATCTCGCCATAGGTGCCCGGCACTTGCTGCGGATCGTCCTCCTCCGCGTCCAGCAGCACCAGCCCCAGCCGCTCGGCGGCCTCCTTGCCCAGATAGCCCAGCTTCAGCCGGCCGGTCACGCTGATTTCGGGCAGGACCGGAATCGGCACCCAGGCGCTGGCGGTGGCGGCGCTGAATTCGAAGGAAGTGGCTTTCTGCTTGCCCCAATCCAGTTGCAGCGTCAGCTTGCTCACGTCCGGGAAGGACAGCACGGTGCGCCATTCCCGGCCCAGATACTGCTCCAGCAGTTCATTGATGCTGAAAACGGTGCCGTCCTGCTGCTGGATGGAAAACTTCCAATCGCCGGCGCCGGCGTAGCTCGCGCCTATGCCCACCACCAGCGGCTTGGCCATGTCCGGCAGCAAGGTGGTGTTGGCGGTGATATTGCCCTGGTTTTCCAGTTTGGCGCGGCTGACCGAGAAGCCGACGTTGTCGAGCTTGAACAGCGGCTTGCCGAAGAATTCGAAAGTCCAGGCCGGCAGGAAGGCCAGGTTCAGCGAGACTTGCAGATTATCGGTGGCCTGGGCGTAGTTGAACACGAAGCTGTCTATCACCGGCAGCGACGGCAGGCTCAGATCGACGCCGGGCAGGAACAGCGACAGCAGGTCTTCCATGCGGATCACGCCGGATTCCAGCGTGCCGCGGAACTGCCAGTCCGGGTATTGCACGCCCACCGCCACCACGCCGGCCTCGTCGCCGCTGCCGATGATGAAATTGCCGTTGGCGCTGGCGCGCACCTGGCGCGTGTTGACCGGATCGACCAGCGCCACCTGGGCCTCGACGTCGCTCAAGGCCACTTTGCCCACCAGCGGCACCGGCTTGGCGCTGTTGGAGCGGATGATGAAGCCTAGCGCGGACGCGTCCTCCTCCTTGCTGAGGTAGTACAGGTCCAGCTGGCTGAGGCCGAGATCGGCCAGCACGTTCAGCGGCGGCGGCAGCATCGCCACCAGATTGACCGCCGCCGCCATCTGGAAGGCGCGGTCTATGCCGGGATACGGCGCGTCGAACTTGACGGTGAGCAAGGCCTGTTCGCCGGCCGACGGCGCCAGCAATTGCAGTTCCGCGCCCAAGGGCTGATAACGGCCGCCCAGCGTGGCGGTGACCGGGATCTGGCCGTCGGAGCTGGACAGCCGCAGAAAGGGGCCGCTCATCTGTATCCACGGCACGCCGGGCAAGGACCAAGTGCCCTCGGCCGACAGTTCCAGATTCATCCGCAACTGCTGCTCCGGCGCGTCGAAGATCACCGCGATGCGATTGCTGATCTGCAGGCTGGCGAATACGCCGGTCATGCCCTCCAGCCGGATGGAGGCGATATCGTCCTCCTCGCCCTCGTGCTTGAACTGGGACACTTCCAGCCACAGGCTGGCGCTGAAGCCCTGCAGCAGCGCCAGCACCGCCTCGTTGATATTGCCGCCGGCCAAAATGCCCGGCACCAGGTCCAGCCGCTTGGGCGGCTGGATTTCGCCGTCCGCGCCCAGCTTCTCCTTGAGCTCCAGATAAAGCGCGTTCAGCGGGTTCTCGGCCGGCTCGTCGCCGCCCTCCTCGCCGTCGGCGCGGCGCGCCCGCAGCGCGTTCGCGGCTTGCAACGCGTGCTCGGCCTGATAGACGTTCATCAGGTAGGCGACTGCGACATTGAGCTTGTCGGCGCTGGAAGTCGCGTAGAAGGCTTTCAGCTCTTTGAAATAGCGCGGAATCGGATCATCGGCGGCGGTCTGACCGCATAGGTCCCGGACGAAGGCGCCGAGCTGGCGGCAGGGGTTGCCGCTCTGATTGCCGGTGGGCCAGCTGTCCAGCGAGAAATTCAGCTGATTGGCCGCCGCCGCCAGCGCGTTGATCGGCGGCGCGGCGCTGAACAGGCCGCGGTTGACGGAGGGATACAAGGCCGGCTGCACCCCCGCGCCAATGCGCGGCAGCGCCAGGAACGGCCGCCCCATATTGATCGCCGCCATCAGGCTGTTGGCGCCCTCGAACAAGGACAGGGTATTGGTCTTGAACAGCGCATAGTAGAACAGGGGCTGCGGCACCGGCCCCAGCTGGATGAACAGCACCTGGTTCGGCTTGCCGACGATGGCGTTGACCGCGGTCTCCACCGCCGCGGTCGAGGTGGGATAGTTCAGCCAGCTGAAGCGTTGCAGCGAGTTCAACGACACCATGTAGCGACGGCGCGCCTCATGCACCTGCCGCGCCGCCTGCCGCCGGCTGGCGTTTTCCGGATTGGTGCCGGTCAGCACCACGACTTCCTCGCGGGTCATGTCGCCGCGCAGCAAGCCCGCCACCGCCTGCAGCGGCGCGGTGCTTTCACTGCTGCCGAAGCGGTTGAGATTCAGCACCACCACCGGCGCGGCATAAGTGTCGCCGCCATTGTTCTGATAATCGAGCAGGCCGCCGCACAAGATCGCCGCCGCCGCTTCCGGGTTGCTGTTCACCACGTTCTGAGCGCTGGGCATGATGGCGTAGGACACCACCAGCCGCACTTGCTTGAGCAGTTGGTCGTCGGTCAGATAGCGCAGAATCGCCGCGCGCGCATTGCCGGCGTATTCCTCCCAGTCCGGCGCGGCGTAACTGGACTCCGGCACATAAGACACCCGGCGGCGGAAGCTGGGGTTGTTCAGCTCCGGCACGGTCAGCAGGTCGATGGCCTGGCGCCTGGCACCGACGAAATCGATTTTTTCCGCGAAATTATAGTTATAGGGCTGCAATTGCAGGAAATACTCAGCATTCAGCCCGGTGGCATAATTGATCTTGTTCTCGTCCACCGCGCCGGTGAAGCCGAACAGCACCTTGTCGGCCGGCGGCGGCGCCAGGTAGGCCTTCAGTTCCACCGTGGCCTGGTTCAGCGTGCCGCTGGGCTGGCGATCCAGCTCCGGCAGCAGCTCGTACAACTTGGCCAGCGTGTCCTCGCCACCCAGATAATAGACCTCGACCTTGCCGGCATAGGCGTAAGTCAGTCCCGCCGCGCTCAAGGGATCGGTCAGCCGCCGCAGCAGGTTGACCGTGGCGGACTGGTTGCCGAAACTGCCGCCGGAACCCACCAGCAGGCGGATCGTGGCTTGCTGTCCCAGCAAGCTCCTGAATGCGGCGATCTGTTCCGCGTTGATGCGGACAGTGGTGTTGCGGCTGGCCGAGTTGGCGTTGTCGAACAGGGAGAAAGGCCACGTCATGATCGCGCCGTCCTTCAAGATTGAGACTGGTGGGTAAGCGCCGCCGGTTCGGAGTCGGGGTCGGCGGCTGGCGGCGGCTGGTCCTGGTTGTAGATCGCGTACCAGCCAAGCCCGGTGGGCGTGTCCGCGTCGGGATTGCCGAACAGGAAGAACGAGGTGGCGCCATTGGGCGGAATGCGCAGCAGGCCGAGAAACTTGAGCGCGATCTCATTGAGCAGCAGCAGATAGCCTTGCTGCTCGGCGTTGTACAGCAGCCGGATCGCGCCGATGGAAAGCTTGACCACGGTTTGCAGGCTGAACAATTCGCCGCCCGGCCCCGCGCCCGGCAAGGCCATGCCGACATGGGCCTGGTAGCCGGCGTCGCCGTCGGCCGCGCCGCTGTCATCGGCCCAGGCCAGTAACAGGGTGGTGTTGAGATTGACCTTGGACGCCAGCGCGCCCAAGGTGCCCAGGTTCACGCGCAGCGACAGGCCATGCCAGTTCCGCTCGGCCACGCCTTGCAGGCCATAACTGGTCGCCACCGCCAAGAAACCCTTGGCCGCCGGCGTGCTGTCGGCCGCGCCGGACAAGAGGCCGTTCAATTCCAGCTGGAAATCGCGATACAGGCCTTGCTTGCGCGAATGGCTGGCGGCCAGATTGAAGGACAGCTCGTTTTCCAGCATGGTGATCACGGTGGGCCCCGCCGCGCCGCCGCCCAGCGGGAAGGCGATGCGCAAACCCAGGCCGCTGAAACACAGCCCCTGGCCGGCCACCGGCTCGTCGCCGTCGGCGCCGAAGGAAAACAGGTCGAAAGGCGGCTGTTCCTCCTCCTCGTCCTTGAGCACGGCGAACTGCATGAAACCCGACATGGCCAGCCAGGACACCGCGCTGCCGCCGGCGCCGTCATCGCGCGTGGACAGCGCCGCCGAGGCAATTTCCACCCCGGTGAGCACATTGTTGCGCAATGAGAACAGCGCCGGCTGGACCGAGGCCAATGAGTACACCGGCGCGCCGCCATTGGTCTGAAAACCGCCTTGCAACAGCACCGCATTGTAGATATTGGCCTGCCCCTGATCGGCGACCATGCTGTCCACCCGGCTGCCGAAAAGTTCATTGACCACTACCTGGGCCACGCTTTCGAAACGCTGCACCGCGGTGTTCTGGAACAAGGCCTTCAGGGTCAGCAGGCGGAATTCATAGGTGGCGTCGGCATCCTGCGGCGGAATCGCATGCGCCTGCGGCTCGTCCTTATAATCCGGATCCAGGTAGTAGATCAGTCCGAACAGCGAACTGGAATCGGTCTGAGTCACGGTCTTGCCGTCGATCTGGCTCAGTTCGACGCCGATATGATGGGCGGCGAAGGCTTCCGGCTGAGTCACCCCCGCCAGCAGGCCCAGCAGCTCCGCCGGCACTTTTTCGATATCCACCCGCAGCAGCAGCACGCCCTGCCAGTTGGGATCGCGGATGATGCGGCAGAAGTTCTGGAAATAGGGATTGTCTTGCTGCTCCAACGCGCTGGCGAAGTATGCGCTCAGCCAATCCGCCAACGGGGTCAGCTGCGACGCGTCCGGCTGCCCGTCCGCTCCCAGCGGCGCCGCGAACAGATTCTTCTGCGTCCATTGCGTGGGACGCGTCACCAAGTCGACCAGGCTGCCGGGCACGCCCTTGACCAGCATCACATTGCGGTAATCGCCGTAGCGGTTGCCCTTGCCTATCGCCGCCTTGAAGCGCCAGCGGTCGATCTCCAGCTGGTTATAGAAGCGCGCCGGGCTGGCCGGCGGGTCCTCCGGCATCACGCCGCTGGCCTCGACGCCCAGTTGGGTGGGATTGCACACCGGCAGAAATAGATTGTCGGTCTGAAACGCCGCCTGCAAGGCCGTGGACGGCGCGGTGAAGCCCAACTGCCATTGCGGCTGCCCGCCGGCCATGATCTGCGCCAGCAGCAACCGGCTCCAGCCCCGCTCCGCGACGCGGGCGATGAAACCGGCCGGCGTGGCGGCGTTGTAGCCGGCGGCGTTGCGCGCCGGCTCCAGGCCCAGGCTGGCGCGCGCCGAGCGCGAGGCCTGGGCGGAAGCGGCGTTGATGCGGTTGCGCCGGGTGGGGCTGACGATCTGGCTCTCCAGCAGCTCTATCTGGCCGGCCAACAGGTCCTGATCGCCGGCGCCGCGGCGGAAGGCGGCGAACGGCAGCAGCGGAAAGCTCAGTTCACCGTTATTGGGCAAGGCCAGTCCGGGGTCCTTGGGTTCCAGCAGATCGCCGCCATCCTCCTTGCTCCCCTCCGGCAGGCCGAACAGATCGGCGCCCTTGGGCGCGGCGGCGTAGTGGGCGTTGGCGCCCGGTTCCTTGGCCACCACCGTGCACCAGGAGGTGCGGTAATCCTGATTCAGCAGCAGGGCCGTCGGGTCCAGCGGCGGCCCCACCGGCGAGCTGGGCTGCAGCGGGAAGACCGGCGCATAGGCCGGCAGCCCGCCGCTGGCGCGCAAATACGCGCCGCCGCTGACGAAGCCTATGTTTTCCGAACCGGACAGTCCGGCCAGCAAGAGCTGCGGCTGGCCATCTTCCACTCCCGCCACCCGCAGTTCGAAATCCCCCACCGGCGCGAAGCTATAGCCCAGGTACAGCGGCGTCCTGCCGGCGCCGGGATTGACCACCAGCCCCGCCGGCCGCCCCGCCGCAGCGTCCAGCACTGGACGCAGGCTGACCGTCATGCCATAGACGGTGCGGTAGTAGGACACCAGGTCCTGGCTGGCGCCGGCGGCGAACCAGAACACCGTGGGCGTCGCCGGCAAGATATTGTTGGGGTTGACCGGGTTGAACTGGGCGCTGAAGGCGAATGGATCGATGGGATTAGGCTCGCTGCCGTTGACCAACGGCAGATAAGCGCTCAAGTCCTTCACCGGCTGCTCCGAGCCAGCGCGGTCCGCCGCCGGATTGGGCACCAGCAATTGGAAACCGCAGGCGAAGTTGAGCTCCAAGGCCTGACGCGCGGTCTTGAAGCCAAAGCGCCAGCTGCCCAGCGCCGTGCCGGCGAACGCCAGGCTGGCGCTGTAATCGTCCTGATACAAGGTGGGCGCCATGCCGCCGCTCAAGGTGGCCGACGGCGAGTTGCGGCGGGTCAACATCAAGGCGTCGCCGGACTCGGCCACGGTCAACGCCGCGCCGGAGGCGATGGCGACGCCGATGCCGGCTCCGCCGGTCAGGCTCAAGTCCAGGCCATTGCTGGTGCTCCAGCCGCCGCCGGAAGTGGAGAAGGACAAGACCCAGCCCTTTTCCTTCGCCTCCGGCGCCTGCTCCGACCGCGGCAACCACACCAGGGCGCGGCCGCCGATGATGGTGGCCAGAATCGCATCCAGCGCCGCGATGAAGGCCGCGGCCTTGTCACCGGCCAAGTCAGGTTCGATCGCGCAATAGACGAAGCTGCCTCTCAGCTCCGCATTCTCCAAGGCATCCGACAAGGGCACCGGACCGGCGGGCGCCGGCGCGCCGGCGGCCAGCAGCCAGGCCCACCAGCCAGCGCCGGCCAGGTTCGCCTGATTGATGTACAAGCGACTGCCCGCCATCCGCTCGAATGCGATCATGTCTTCTCTCCCTGATAAGCGCCTATCGTGAACGTCGTCGACGCCGCCAGCGACGTGCGTCCAAGCGGCAGCGCCTGCATGAAATAGCCAACCGTATAGCTGGTGTTGATGGTCAGTTGCAGGCCGTCCAGCGCCAGGTAGCCGGAATCGTCGTCGCGCGGCACCGGCATGCTGCGGATTGGGTCTCCGCTGTAAGGCACGGCCGAACCCTGCCAAATGCCCACCCAGTTGCCGGCGGCCTTGGGCTGATAGGCCGTCAACACCTGGTACTTGAGTTGCAGCACATTGCTGTTTACATACACCGTCTGCAGCGACACGCCGTCATAGACCCAGGCCGCCGGATTATCCTGCTCGCCCGCCGGCAGATAGACGCTGGCGCATACCGCCTGCGGCGTGCCGGCCACCGCGTAGGCGATGACATAGCCCTTGGCTTCGTAATCGAAATTCAACACGCGAGTGGAACTGGAGCTGTCGTCCAGCAAGGCGGCTTTCCCGACCGGGGATTTGTCCCACGGCACCTGGCTGGCGCTGCTCTCCCAAGCGTATAGCCGGTTATCGAATGTCCGCGGCTGATTGGCGGTATCGGTCACATAGTTGGCCAGCACGCCGTCCGGCATAGGCACGCCGACCACGTTGACGAAGACTTGGCGGCCGGCATTGTTGCTCAGCAGCAGCAAATTCGACATGAGGGTCTGAACGGTGCTTGATCGGGAAAAACCGCCATCGACCGGCGCGCCCAGGACATGGCCATGCGCGCCGGCCGCTTCATGCGCGGGAGGATCAGGCCTTGCCGACGGTGAAGGTGGAGGTGGCGGCCAGCGAGGTGCGGCCGGACAGCTGGTCCACCATGAAGTAGCCGATCGAGTAGGTGGTGTTGATGGTCAGTTTGACGTTGTCGAAGATCACGCTGCCGCTGTCGCCCCCCTGGGTGACGTTGACTTTCTTCAGCGGATCGCCGCTATAAGGCACGGTGGAGCCCTGCCACAATCCCAGCCAGTTCTTATTGGCCACCGCGTCATAGGACTGCAGCACCTGGTATTGCGCCTGCACCAGGTTGGTGCCGACATACAGCGTTTTCACCGAGTTGTTGGCGTACTGCCAGTCTTGCGGGCTATCCAGCGAGCCTTGCGGCACATAGATGGTGGAGCACACCGCGTTGGGGGTGGCGGCAACGGCGTAACCCAGGATGTAACCCTTGTTTTCGAAGGCGAAATTGATGAATTGGGTGCTGGTGGAGCTATCGGTATCGATGGCGGTGTCACCCGTCGGCGATTTGGCCCAAGGCACGATATTGCTGGTGCTTTCCCAGACATAAATATGGTTGCCGTATTTCTTCGGCTGGTTGGCGGTATTGGTCACGTAATTGACAATCGCGCCGGTGGCCGCGGGTACGCCGACGAAATGGATGGTCACGGTGGAGCCATCGTTTGCGGTCAGCAGCAGCTTGGTTTCAGCGTCCTTGAGATCCTTGAGATCGCCCATGGTTTTCAACTCTCTATGGTGCAAGGCAGCCGATGCGGCGCTTGCGATTGATCGGAACCTTAGCTCGCGGCCGGACCGTCCGCGATCCACTCGCGGGCGGTCCGGCCTGCTTCTTTTGATAGCATCCGACTCAAGCCGACTCAAAAAATAAATTATTTGTCATTCTTGGTGTTTTTGATCTAGAACTAAGCTGTTCTTGCCTTATCCGCTTATGACATTGATTTTAAAAACACATAAAAATCATTGCCTTAAAAAACAATAAGCCGGCACCTTCGCTCCATCAGCCGCCCAAAACAAAACAGCCTCCCGTCAAAAATGACAGGAGGCTGTTTGGTGTCAAACCGCATCAAGAAGTCCGGCCGCCACGCGGCGGCGATACGGCGTTGAAAACAAGCTCAAAATGCTCATGTACCACGAGTACATTCCGCTTCCTCAGCCGCAACGCCTTGTCCCGCTCTTGCTCGCGAGACTTGGAACTGGCTTTAAGGCAGCATCGCCAGCAAATCCTCGGGAAAGTAGGCGGCGCCGGACGCGGCCAGTTCCGCCGGCGACCACCAGCGGCCCCGCCCCATCACCCGCCGCTCAAGCTCGGTCCAGCCGCCGTGGTCCAGCCGCGCATGCTCGACGCGGACCAGGAAGAAATGCTCGAGCGCGCGCACCCGCTCGCCATCCAGCATCGTCAACTCGAATGCGCTGCACACCAAGGGCGGGCCGGGATCGTCGATGCGATGGCCGGTCTCCTCCCGGCATTCGCGGCGAGCGGCGTCGGCCAGGCTTTCGCCGTCCTCGACCTCGCCGCCCGGCGTGAACCAGTATTCGACCCGGTCCGCCGGCTGATAGGGAAAGAGCAGCACCCTGCCCGCCGGGTCCAGCATCAGCAGCCGCGCCGCCCGCCGGACGCGCAGCGTCATTGCTGGATCAGCCAGTCCACGTAGCGGTCCACGCCCTGTTCGACGCTGAACAGCTCGGCGCCGTAACCGGCGCTGCGCAGCTTGCCGATATCGGCCTGGGTGAAGCTCTGGTACTTGCCCTTGAGCGCGTCCGGGAAGTCCACGTATTCGACGATGCCCTGAGCCACCATCTCGTCCAGGCTCAGCGCCGGCTGGCCCTCATGGCGGCGGCAGGCGTTGACGGTGGCCACGGCCACGTCGTTGAACGGCTGCGAACGGCCGGAACCCAGGTTGAAGATGCCGCTCTTTTCCGGGTGATCCAGGAAATAAAGGTTGATCTTGGCCACGTCCTCCACCGATACGAAGTCGCGGCTCTGCATGCCGTCGCCCCAGCCGTCCCAGCCGCCGAACAGCTTGACCTTGCCGTGTTCGCGATACTGGTTGAAATGGTGGAAGGCCACCGAGGCCATCCGGCCCTTGTGCTGCTCGCGCGGGCCGTAGACGTTGAAATAGCGGAAGCCCACCGCCTGCGCGCTCAGGCCTTCCTTCATGCGCTGGCGCAGCACTTGGTCGAACAGGAATTTGGAATAACCATAGACATTGAGCGGGCCTTCGTACTGGCGCTCTTCCTTGAACACGGTGCCCTTGCCGTAGGTGGCGGCGCTGGAGGCGTAGAGGAACTGGATTTCCTCGTGCTGACAGTAGTCGAACAGGGCCAGCGTGTACTGATAGTTGTTGTCCATCATGTACTTGCCGTCGTGGTTCATGGTGTCGGAACACGCGCCCTGGTGCAGGATGGCGGACAGCTCGCCCTCGAACTCGCCTTCCAGCAGCAAGGCCAGGAAGTCGTGCTTGTCCATGTAGTGAGCGATTTCGCAATCCACCAGATTGCGGAACTTGTCGCCGCTGGACAGATTATCCACGGCGATGATGTCGGTGACGCCGCGCTCGTTCAGCGCCTTGACCAGGTTGGAACCGATAAAACCGGCGGCGCCGGTGACGACGATAGTCATGTTTTGCCTTTCCGCCGTCGGCCAATCGCCGACGGCGCGAGAATATTGCTGCGCGTTTAAAAACCGGCGCCGGGCTCGGCCAGATAGGCCTTCTCGTCCGGCGTGTCCGCCCGGCCCAGCGCGGCGTTGCGGTGCGGGAAGCGCCCAAAGCGGACGATCACCTCGCGATGGCGATGCGCAAAGTCGATGTAGCGCGCCATCGCCGGATCGTCACGCATGGTTTCGAACAGGCCGATGGCCTGGTCCTGGTCCGCCAATGACTCGCTGTGCTCGAACGGCAGATAGACGAAGGTGCGAGCGATATTGGGCAGTTGCCGGTCCAGGCCCCGCGCCACCATATCGCGCGCCAGCGCCAGCGCCTGAGCGTCGGTGGCGAAAGCCTCGGCCGAGCCGCGGAACAGATTGCGCGGGAATTGATCGCTCAGAATCAGCCAGGCCAGGCCGCGGCGGGCGTCGCCGGCATCCGGCGGCAGTTCCCCCGCGCGCGCCAGCCGCCAGGTTTCCAGGAAACGCTCGCGGATAATGCCGTCGAACACTTCATCCTTCTTGAACCAGGCCGCGCGCGGCAGCGACAGGAAACTGTCGTCGCCGCCGCCAAACCAGAACTCCAAGATGGCATCGGTATAGTGCTGCATGCGTTCTCCTTCAGTATCCAGCCTGACTGGACGGGATCACACGGCGAAAAGTTCGCGCTGGCTGCACACCGCGGTGCCCAGCTTGCCCACCACCACGCCGGCGGCGGCGTTGGCCAGGCTCATCGCCACCGGCAGCGGCTGGCCGGCGGCCAGCGCCAGGCCCAGCGTGCCGATCACGGTGTCGCCGGCGCCGGACACATCGTAGACTTCGCGCGCGAAAGTGGGCTGGTGCACCACGCCCTCGTCGCGGTACAAGGTCATGCCTTCCTCGCTGCGGGTGATCAGCAAGGCGTCCAGCGCCAGCGTCGCGCGCAATGCCTGGGCCTTGGCGGTCAAATCGCCTTCCGACGCCCAGCGGCCGGCCACCTGGCGGAACTCTCCGCGGTTGGGCGTCAGCAGCGTGGCGCCGGCGTACTTGCTGTAGTCGTCGCCCTTGGGATCGATCAGCACCGGCTTGCCGGCCTGGCGCGCCAGTTCGATCATCTTGCTGACATGGGTCAGGCCGCCCTTGCCGTAATCGGACAGGATCACCACGTCGTGATCGGCCAGGATCTGCTGGTACTCTTCCAGCTTGCCGGCCAGGATTTCGTGGCTGGGCGCGTCCTCGAAGTCGAGACGGATCAATTGCTGCTGTCGCGCCACCACGCGCAGCTTGATGGTGGTGGCGATGGAGGGATCGCGCTTCAGCGAGGTGACGATGCCGTCCGCGGCCAGCAGGCGTTCCAGCGCCGAGGCGGCTTCATCGTCGCCCACCACCGACAGCAGGGTGGCCCGGCCGCCCAGGCCGGCGATATTGCGCGCCACATTGGCGGCGCCGCCGGCGCGCTCCTCTATGCGCTCGATCTTGGCCACCGGCACCGGCGCCTCCGGCGAAATACGGGTGGCGTCGCCAAACCAATAACGATCCAGCATCACATCGCCCACCACCAGGACTTTCGCTTGCGCCAGCGCGGCGGCCAGCTTGGAGCTATCCAGCCCCAGGTCTTGCATCAGGCCCATGGCTATCCTCAGCGGCCAATCGCGAAGTAGTCGAAGCCCTGCTCGCGCATCCAGGCCGGGTCGTACATATTGCGGCCGTCGAACACCAGCGGCTGCTTCAGCGCCCGCTTGACCGCGTCCAGGTCCGGCGCGCGGAACATCTTCCACTCGGTGACGATCAGCAGAGCGTCGGCCTGCTGCAGCGCCGCCATCATGTCGTCGGCGAAGCTCAGGTGAGCGATATCGCCCATCACTCGCTGCGCCTCGTGCGTGGCCACCGGGTCGAAGGCCACCACTTCCGCGCCGCGGCGGCTCAGTTCTTCCGCGATCACGCGGCTGGGCGCTTCGCGCATATCGTCGGTATTGGGCTTGAACGCCAGGCCCCACATCGCGAAACGGCGGCCGCTCAAATCGTCGCCGAAGCGCGCCAGCACCTTGTGCACCAGGCGCAGCTTCTGCAGATCGTTGGCCTCTTCCACCGCGCTCAACACGCGCAGATCATGGCCGTTTTCCTTGGCGGTCTGCACCAGCGCCTTGACATCCTTGGGGAAGCAGGAGCCGCCGTAGCCCACGCCCGGATACAGGAAGTGGTAGCCGATGCGCGGGTCCGAGCCCATGCCCAGCCGCACCTGCTCGATGTCGGCGCCCAGGCTCTCGGCCAGATTGGCCAGCTCGTTCATGAAGGAAATCCGCGTGGCCAGCATCGCGTTGGCCGCGTACTTGGTCAGCTCGGCGGAGCGCACATCCATCAGCAGCACGCGCTCGTGATTGCGCTGGAACGGCGCGTACAGACGGCGCATCATCGCGGCCGCGCGCTCGTCGTCGACGCCGATCACCACGCGGTCCGGGCGCATGAAGTCGTCGATGGCCGCGCCTTCCTTCAGGAATTCCGGGTTGGACACCACGCTGAATTCCAGGCTCTCGCCGCGCTCGGCCAGGGTCTCAGCCACCGCGGCCTTGACCAGGTCGGCGGTGCCCACCGGCACGGTGGACTTGTCGACGATGACTTTGTAATCCGTCATATGACGGCCGATATTGCGCGCGGCGGCCAGCACGTATTGCAGGTCGGCGGAGCCGTCCTCGTCCGGCGGAGTGCCGACGGCGATGAACTGCACATCGCCGAAAGCCACCGATTCGGCGATGTCGGTGGTGAAGCTGAGACGACCGGCGGCCACATTGCGCCGCACCATGTCCTCAAGGCCCGGCTCGAAAATGGGAATGCCGCCCTGCTTCAGGATCTCGATCTTCCTGGGATCCACATCCAGGCAGCAAACGTGATAGCCGGTTTCGGCCAGACAAGTGCCGGTCACCAGACCGACATACCCCGTACCAATGACTGTGATTTTCATGATTTTATTGAGCCTGATATTGCTGAATGTCTTGATTGATGGCGCGCAGCACGGCCAGCGGGTCGGCGGCGCGGGTGATCGGCCGGCCGATCACCAGATAATCAGAGCCGGCGGCCAGCGCGGTCACCGGGGTCATCACCCGGCGCTGGTCGTCGGCGGCGCTGTCGGCCAGGCGGATGCCCGGTGTCACCAGCTTGAAATCCTGGCCCAGCGCGGCTTTCAGCTCGCCAGCCTCCTGCGCCGAGCACACCACGCCGTCCAGGCCGCAGTCGCGGGTCAGCGTGGCCAGGCGCAGCACGTGTTCCTGCGGCGACACGGTGACGCCGATTTCGGCCAGGTCGGCGGCTTCCATGCTGGTCAGCACGGTGACGGCGATCAGCAGCGGACGCTGGCTGTAAGGCGCCAAGGCCTCGCGCGCCGCTTCCATCATCCTGCGGCCGCCGGAGGCGTGCACATTGACCATCCAGACGCCGGCTTCCGCCGCCGCCTTGCAGGCATGGGCCACGGTATTGGGAATATCGTGGAACTTCAAATCCAGGAATACCTGGAATCCCCTGGCCACCAGGCTTTCCACCAGGCTGCGGCCGGAGGAGGTGAACAACTCCTTGCCCACCTTGAGCCGGCACTCGCTCGGGTCCAGCCGGCTGGCGAAATTCAAGGCGCTATCCGCGTCGGCGAAGTCCAGCGCCACGACCACGGGTGAAGCCGGCCGTGCAAAGCCGGCTGCGATCAAAGGATTCATGCTTGCTCCATTCTTGCCGCCGACGCTTGCCGGCGGCCGGTATTCAAATCAGCGCAGCCGCTCAGAACGTGTTTACGATCTCGCGAGCTAAGGCGAGACCAGGCGGAAACGAGCGAAAAAGCGGAATGTACAGGTGGTACATGAGCACTGAGCTTGGTTTCAACGCCCATTTCCATCCATCCCGCCGACGCGCAGC
>NZ_JAJOHW010000170.1 GCF_021129195.1 Chromobacterium aquaticum
CTGGCGGGGCTGGGCGCGGCAGCGGAGGCCGTGGCGGGAGCCTGCGCCGCGGGCTGGCAGGCGCTCAGCAGCAGAATGATGGCGGCGGGCAGCCAGACGCGGTGTCGCGGGAGCGCGGGGAGAGGGCTCATTCCATGTCTTTGTGGCAATGGGATAAGCGGCATAGTACGAAATCCCGGCCGGCCGTGACAGTCCTGGCAGCGAATTTCGCCACGCCGCAGCTGGCCGTAGGGATGGCTTTTGCCGACAAGTCATGACATTGCATTAATTTGCGCCGCGGCCTTGCGATAATCCCGAGGTGCCGGCGCGACAGGCGCGCGCGGCCGCATGAACGGGAAAGGGAGGGCTTATGTTGTCCAAGCGTTTGCTGTGGTTGTGCCTGGTTCTGGCGCAGCCGGCGCTGGCGGCGGAACCGCTGCCGGCATATCACGGGGATGCCAAGGAGTCGTCGGTGTCCGGCTTGTCGTCCGGCGCCTTCATGGCGGTGCAGTATCAAGTGGCGTTTTCCGCCTCGGTGCGCGGTGTCGGCGTGGTGGCGGGTGGACCCTATTATTGTTCCAAGGGCACCCTGGCCGGCGCGGTGCCGTGCATGAGCGGTCCGCCGCCGTCGGCCGCCGGCCTGGCGCTGACGACGCAGCAGTTCGCGCTGGCCGGTCAGATCGATCCGCTGTCCAATCTGGCCAAGCGCCGGGTGTATCTATTCAGCGGCAGCCAGGACAATACCGTGAAGACGGCGGTGGTGGACAGCGCCGACAGTTATTTCCGCAAGCTGGGCGTGCCGGCGGCGCGTATCGAGTACCAGCGCGGCTTGCCGGCCGGCCATGCCCAGATCACGCCCAGCTATGGCAATGATTGCGGCGAAACCAAGTCGCCCTATGTCAATCACTGCGAATGGAAGGGCGAGGGCTACGATCAGGCCGGCGCGATCCTGAAGCAGATTTACGGCTCCTTGCAGCCGCGTGCGGGCCAGTTGAGCAGCCAGGTGGTGGCGTTCGACCAGATGCCCTATGCGCCGCCGGGCAGCAGTCTGGCCGACGAAGGCTATGTCTATGTGCCGCGCGCCTGCGCCGAGGGCGCGTCCTGCAAGGTGCATGTGGCGCTGCATGGCTGCCGCCAGTACGCGGGCGCCGTGGGCGACGCCTACTATGCGCATGCCGGCTACAACGAGTGGGCGGACAGCAATCGCATCATCGTGCTGTATCCGCAGACCACGGCGCTGCCGCCGGGCAATCCCAATGGCTGCTGGGACTGGTTCGGCTACACCGGCATCAATTTCGCCTGGAAGAGCGGGGTGCAGATGCGGGCGATCAAGGCGATGGCGGACAAGTTGGTGTCGGCGCCCTGAGCCTGGTTCCGGCGGCGTTCAGCCGCCGGGAAAGCCGCGCTCGGCGAAGAAGTCGATGAAGGCGCGCAGCCGCGGCGGCAGATAGGGCGAGCTGGGCCATAGCAGGTAGAGCGTGCCGCTGCGCTCGGCCCAGGCGTCCGGCAGCGCCTGCAACCGTCCGTCCGCCAGTTGGCGGCGCACGGTGAAATCCGGCAGGCAGGCGATGCCGGCGCCTTGCTCCGCCAGCTGGATCAGCGCGTCGCCGGTATTGGCGCAGGCATGGACCGGCAGCGCCGGCGCATCCTCGGCGAGGCAGGCCAGCGGCCACGGCGCCAGTTTGCCGCTGCGCGGATAGCGGTAATGCAGGCAGCGATGGCGCGTCAGCTCGGCCGGCGCCGCCGGCAGGCCGTGGCGGGCGAAATAAGCCGGCGCCGCCAGCAGCCGCATGCGGTAGCCGCCCAGCCGCCGCGCGCTCAGCCGCGAATCACCGGGTTCGCCGCCGCGTACTACCAGATCGAAACCCTCGCCGATCACATCCACCAGCCGGTCGCTATAGTCCAGGTCCAGCTCGATATCCGGGTAGCGTTGCATGAAGGCGGCCAACTGCGGCGCCAGCACGCCGCATTCATGCGGCAAGCCTATCTTCAGCCGGCCGCGCGGCGCGGCCTGGCCCAGCTGCAGTTCGCGCTCGGCCGCCTCCGCCTCGTCCAGGATGCGCCGGCAGCGCTGCAGGTATTGTTCGCCGGCGGCGGTCAGCGTCAGCCGCCGGGTGCTGCGTTGCACCAGGCGCACGCCCAGCCGCTGTTCCAACCGCGCCAGTCCTTTGCCGGCGGCGGAGGCGGAAATGCCCAGCTGCCGTCCGGCGGCCACCAGGCTGCCCTGCTGGGCGATGTGGGCGAATAGCTCGATGCCGCTCATTTTCTCCATGGCCTGCCTCGCTAATTACGGAATCCAGTTCCGTTATATATGGAAATGAAGACTATTTATCCGTATCACGATGGAATCTAGCATAAGCCCTTATTCATGTGCGATATGGGAGAAGCGGGATGGCGGGCAAGAACGGCGAGGCGGCGATGCCGGCGACGGTGTATCTGCTGGGTTTGTGCATTTTCGCGATGGCGACATCGGAATTCATGGTGGCGGGGATGATGCCGTCGCTGGCGGCGGCGCTGGGTGTGAGTCTGCCGGCGGTGGGCAATCTGGTGTCGGCCTTCGCCGCCAGCGTGGTGCTGGGNNTTGTTTCTGGTCGGGCAGGCGGTGGGCGCGCTGGCTGGCGATTACCAGCAGATGCTGTGGTCGCGGCTGATCTGCGGCGTCGCGCAGTCGGCTTTCTTCGGCGTGGCCCTGGCCTTGGCGGCGGAACTGGTGGGCGAACAGCGAGTGGCGCGCGCCGCCGCGCTGGTGCTCAATGGCCTGATGCTGGCCTCGGTGGCCGGCCTGCCGCTGGCGGCCTGGGTGGATCAGAACTGGGGCTGGCGTTTGAGTTTCTGGCTGGTGGCCGGCATGGTGGCGCTGGCGGCGGCGGGCATCGCCGCGCTGACGCCGTC
>NZ_JAJOHW010000171.1 GCF_021129195.1 Chromobacterium aquaticum
TGTCGCTGGCGCGCGCCGGCGAGGCGGTGAAGGCCTTGATGTCGCTGGCGCCGGAAACCGCTTGGTTGCAAAGCGGCGGGGAATGGGTGGAACGACCGGCCGCCGAAGTGGCGCCGGGCAGCCGGGTGCGGGTGCGTCCGGGCGAGCGTGTGCCGCTGGACGGCCGCATTGATCAGGGCCATAGCGCGTTCAACGAAGCGCCTATCACCGGCGAGAGCCTGCCGGTGGACAAGTCGCCGGGCGACGCGGTGTTCGCCGGCAGTATCAATGGCAGCGGCGTGGTGGAAGTGCTGACCACGGCGGCGGCCAATGGCAGCGTGCTGGCGCGCATCATCGACACCGTGCGCAATGCCCAGGCCAGCAAGGCGCCGACGCAGCGCTTCATCGACCGCTTCGCGTCGATCTACACCCCGGTGGTGCTGGTCGCCGCGCTGTTGTTCGCCGTGGCCACGCCCTTGCTGGGCTGGCTGAGCTGGCACGAGGCGATCTACAACGCGCTGGTGATGCTGGTGATCGCCTGCCCGTGCGCGCTGGTGATCGCCACGCCGGTGACCGTGGTCAGCGCCTTGGCCTCGGCCGCCAAACACGGCCTGCTGATCAAGGGCGGCGCGCCGCTGGAAACGGCGGCCCGGATCGACGCGGTGTGCTTCGACAAGACCGGCACTCTGACCGAGGGCGAGCCGCAGGTGACCGGGGTGGTGGCGCTGGCCGACGCCGATCAGGATCAGTTGCTGCGTTGGGCCGCGGCCTTGGACGCGCATTCCACCCACCCGCTGGCCAAGGCGGTGCTGGCGGCGGCGAGCGCTCGCGGCCTGTCCTGGCCGGAGGCGGAGCAAGTCAGCGAGCAGGCCGGACGCGGCGTCAGCGGTCTGGCGGACGGCCGGAAGCTGGCCTTGGGCAGCAGCCGGCTGGCGCGTGAGCAGGGGGCATTGAACGAGGCCTTGCAAGCCGAGCTGTCGCGGCTGGAACTGGCCGGCCAGGGCGCGCTGGTGTTGTTGGAGGGCGAGCGCGCGCTGGGCGTGATCGCGGTGGCCGACCGCGTCCGTGCGGAAGCGCCGGCGGCCTTGCGGCAATTGGCCAAGCTGGGGGTGGCGACGGTGATGTTGAGCGGCGACAATCAGCAAGTGGTGCAGGCGGTGGCGGCGCAGACCGGCATTATCGAAGCCCATGGCGGCTTGCTGCCTGAAGACAAGCTGGAGCGCATCATCCGTTTACAGAGCTCCGGCAAGACGGTGGCGATGGTGGGCGACGGCGTCAACGACG
>NZ_JAJOHW010000172.1 GCF_021129195.1 Chromobacterium aquaticum
GTCCAGCAAGGCCCACAGCGGCGCGCCCAGGCCGGCGATGCTGACGCCGGAGGCGGCCACCACGAAGGTGATCAGCGCCGCCTCGCGGCGGCTTTCATCGCCCAGCGCCGCGCTCAGCGATGAGGCCAGGGTGCCGAACAGCGCCAGCCCGGCGGCGGTGGCCACCAGCGCCTTGGGCAGGGTCAGGATCAGGCTGGCCAGCGCGCCGCCGGCCACGCCCAGCGCCAGGTAGAGCAGGCCGCAGATCACGCCGGCCACATAGCGGCGCTTGGGATCGGGGTGGGTTTCCGGCCCGGTGCAGATGGCGGCGGTGATCGCCGCCAGCACCACGCCATGGCCGCCGAAGGGCGCGGTCAGCATCGACACCGCGCCCAGCAGCGATACCGGCGAGCGCGCCGGGATGCTGTAGCCGGAAGACGACAGCACCGCCATGCCGGGCAGGAATTGCCCGGTCAGCGCCACCAGCGCCAGCGGCAGCGCCAGGTTGAAGAAGGCGCTCCACGACCATTGCGGCGCGGTGAACAAGGGGCCGCCGTTGCCGCCATGGGCCGGCAGCGGCTGGAACAGGCCTTGCGCCGCCGCCAGCAGCAGGCCGAGCAGGATGGCGGCCGGCAGCGCGTAGCGCGGGAAGAAGCGGCGGCCGATGAAGAACAGCGCGGCCATGCTCACCACCAACAGCGGATCGTGGCTGGCGGCGCCGGCCAGTTCCGCGACGAAGCGGAACAGGATGCCGGCCAGCATCGCCGCCGCCAGCGCGGCGGGGAATACCTTCATCAGCCGGTCGAACAAGCCGCTGATGCCCAGCAGGGTGACGATGGCGGCGGCGGCCAGGTAGGCCCCCACCGCTTCTCCATAAGGCACGCCGGGCAGGGCCGCCAGCAGCAGCGCCGCGCCGGGGGTGCTCCAGGCGGTGATCACCGGGGCTTTCCAGCGCCAGGACAGCCACAGGCCGGCCACGCCGGAGCCGATGGACACCGCCCAGATCCAGGAGCCGAGCTGGGCCGGGGACAGGCCGGCGGACTGGGCGGCGTGGACGATGATGAGGAAGGGGCCGGAGTAGCCGACCAATAAGGCCAGCACCGCGGCCAGCGCGGCGGAGGGCGACAGGTCGCGCCAGAAGGTGGACGGCATGATGCGCTTTCTTGCGATGAAAAGTAGCGCCCAGCCTAACGCAGGCGCGGGTCCGCGCCTTCCCACAGCCGGCGCAAACAGTTTATGCTGCGCCCAATCTGTTCTATATAACAGCGATGACTGATTCCCTGTATCTACGTATTGCCGCCGAGATCGCGCAGCGGCTGGATAGCGGCGCTTATCCGCCCGGCAGTCGGCTGCCCTCGGTGCGGCGCTTGGCCGCCGAACACGGCGTCAATGCGCTGACCGCGTTGGCGGCTTACCGCCACCTGGAGCGGCAGCAGCGCGTCAGCGCCCGTCCGCGCGCCGGCTTCTTCGCCGCGCTGCCCAGCCGCGCGCAATGGGCGAGCGCCGCCGCCAGCGGCGTGCCGTCGGCGGCGACCCTGGTGCGGGTGGACAGCCGCATGTCGCAATTGATCGAGTGGTCCGGCCTGGACATCGGCACCCAGTTGCACATGGCCGAAGCGCATGGCGGCATGTATCCGGCGGCGGCGCTGGCGCGCCGGCTGCAGCAGGCCTTGAGCGGCCGGCCGGAGTTGATCGGCGCCTATCTGCCGCGCGAGGAGCAGGCGCGGCTGAACCGGCTGGTGTGCGAGCTGGCGGCGCAGTGGCAGCTGGCGCTGGAGCCGGACGCCATCCTGTTCACCCATGGCATCACCGAGGCGATCAGCCTGTCGCTGCGCTTGCTGACCCGGCCCGGCGACACGGTGGCGGTGGAGACGCCGGTGTACTTCGGCCTGTTGCAGACGCTGGAGACGCTGGGCTTGAAGGCGCTGGAAATCCCGTGCACGCCGGACGCCGGCCTGTCGCTGGAAGCGCTGGAGTTCGCGCTGCGCCATGGTCCGGCGCCGCGCTGCCTGGTGACGGTGACCAATTTCCAGAACCCCACCGGCGCGCTGATGCCGGACGAGGCCAAGAAGCGGCTGCTGCAGCTGGCTTACCGTCATGGCCTGACCATCATCGAGGACGATGTGTTCGGCGAGCTTTACTTCGGCGAGCAGCATCCGACGCCGCTGAAAGCCTGGGACAGCCGCGGCGAGGTGATCTATTGTTCCTCGTTCACCAAGAGCTTCGCGCCCTCGTTCCGCCTGGGCTGGCTGTCCGGCGGCCACCATCACGCGGCGCTGGCGCGCTTGAGCAATAGCAGCAGCCTGGTGAGCTCGGCGCTGTATCTGGCGGTGTTGGCGGATATGCTGGCCGATGGCGATTACGCGCGCTTCGCCGCCCAGTTGCGGCGGCAATTGGCGCGCCAGATGCGCCAGCTGGCGGACGCGGTGCTGGCGGCTTTTCCCAAGGGCACGCGGCTGCGGCGGCCGCAGGGCGGGCTGCTGCTGTGGGTGGAATGCCCGGAAGGGCTGGACGCCGGCCGGCTGCTGGAGCGGGCGCTGGCCGAATCCATCAGCTTCGCGCCGGGGCTGGTGTTTTCCGCCGAGCCGCGCTTCGGCCATTGTCTGCGGCTGAACTTCGGCCAGCCGTGGTCGCCGGAACTGGAGCGGGCGATCCGCACGCTGGGGCGCTTGGCCGGCGAGCAATTGCGCGGCGGCGCCTGAAGCGCGCCGGAATGAAAAACGGCGGAGCCTGGCTCCGCCGTCATCTCCTGGCTGGCGCTGGATCTCAGTCCTTGCGCGCGCGGCGCGCCTTCACCGCGTTTGCCAGCGTGGTCAGCAGTTTTTCCGTGTCGTCCCAGCCGATGCAGGCGTCGGTGACGCTTTGGCCGTAGGTCAGCTCGCAGCCCGGTTTCAGGTCCTGGCGGCCTTCCACCAGGTGGCTTTCCACCATCACGCCGAAGATATTGGCGTTGCCGGCGGCCAATTGGCCGGCGATGTCGTCGGCCACTTCCATCTGGCGGCGGTAGTCCTTGCGGCTGTTGGCGTGGCTGAAGTCGACCATCAGCTTTTGCGGCAGGCCCACTGAGACCAGTTCCGCCGCCGCGGCGCTGACGTGCTCGGCCGAGTAATTGGGTTCCTTGCCGCCGCGCAGGATCACGTGGCAGTCGGGGTTGCCGCCGGTGGAGACGATGGCGGAGTGGCCGGTCTTGGTCACCGACAGGAAATGGTGGGGCACGCTGGAGGAGCGGATGGCGTCCACGGCGATCTTCAGATTGCCGTCGGTGCCGTTCTTGAAGCCCACCGGGCAGGACAGGCCGGAGGCCAGTTCGCGGTGCACCTGGCTTTCGGTGGTGCGCGCGCCGATGGCGCCCCAGCTGATCAGGTCGGCGAAGTACTGCGGCGTGATCATGTCCAGGAATTCGGTGGCCGCCGGCATGCCCATGTCGTTCAGGGTCAGCAGCAGGCGGCGCGCGATGCGCAGGCCGCTGTTGATGTCGAAGGATTCGTTCAGCAGCGGGTCGTTGATCAGGCCTTTCCAGCCGACGGTGGTACGCGGTTTTTCAAAGTAGACGCGCATCACCACCACCAGCTCCTGCGACAGCTGCTCGCGCAGCGGCGCCAGTTTCTTGGCGTACTCGATGGCGGCTTCGGTGTCGTGGATGGAGCAGGGGCCGATCACCACCAGCAGGCGGTCGTCCTCGCCGCGCAACAGCGCGGAGATGTCGCGGCGGGTGGCGTAGATCACTTCCGAGGCGGCCTCGGTGATCGGCAGTTCGTACAGGTGGGCGATGGGCGGCAGCAGTTCCTTGATTTCGCGGATTCTGACGTCGTCGGTCTGGCGTTGCATAAAGCGTGTCCCTTGCTATTTCAGTTTTTGCATAGCAGCAAGATAACCGGATTCCACGACGCTAGACAAGCGGCCGGCGCGCTTTAAGGCGCTTGATTTTTTAAAGCGCGGGCTTAGACGCAGGCTATCGGCCCGGCGTTTATCCCTCTGTTTTTGCTGGGATTGCCGCGCGGCAATGAAAAACGCCCTGGCGCTAGCAGGGCGTTTTGCGTGGTGAAGCGCGCGGCGTGTCAGTCAGCGTACTGGCGCTTCATGCGTTCGCGGCGTTCCTGGGCTTCCACCGACAGCGTGGCGGTGGGGCGTGCCATCAGGCGGCGCAGGCCGATGGGCTCGCCGGTGTCTTCGCAGAAACCGTAGGAGCCGTCTTCGATCTGGCGCAGCGAGGCCTGGATCTTCTGCAGCAGCTTGCGCTCGCGGTCGCGGGTGCGCAGTTCCAGCGCGTATTCCTCTTCCAGCGTGGCGCGGTCGGCCGGGTCCGGAGTGGCTTCCTGCTCTTGCAGGTGGTTGGCGGTCGCATTTGCGTTAGAGAGCAACTCCTGCTGCATCTGCAACAACCGGTCTTTGAAAAACTCAAGATGGTCGGCGTTCATATAATCGTCGCCGGTCCAGTTGAGGATATCCTGTTCGGTTAGTTTGGCCATATTAGGTGCTTCCAGCATAGAGTTGGCAACAGGCGGAGAAGATTACCGGCGCCCCGCTATTTCTGCAACTGTCTTAGGCGCTTAGGTGATATTAACTCCCTGTTGCTGACAATCGGTATAGCGTTGTTTCACTCCGGTAACAAGCCTGAAGCATCGTTAAAAAGGGCATTGGCGCAAGGACCTTGGACATAAAATGTCCCAGGCAGTTCAAAGGCGGCAATCCGCCGCCTTTTTCCGGGATCCGGCGCGCCGGGGGGCGTGCCGGTTCTGCACTGCCTGGATGGCTTATTTCAGCGACAGCACCCACTTGGCCAGCGCGCGCAGATCCGCGTCCGGGATGCTCGGATGCGGGGTCATCGGCACCGGACCCCACACGCCGGAGCCGCCGTTCTTGATCTTGGCCATCAGCATGGCTTCCGCGCCTTTCTGGCCGGCGTACTTCTTGGCCACGTCCTTATAGGCCGGGCCGACGATCTTCTTGTCCACCGCATGACAGGCGGTGCAGCTGTATTTCTGCGCCAGTTGCAGATTGGCGAAGGCGGGTGTGGCGACGGCGCTCAGCAGGACGGCGGCGAGCAGTGCTTTTTTCATTGGAAGTCTCCTGTGTGGTGATGCAAATCGATTGCCAAATAGACGGCCGCAGCGGAGCGGCCGCAAAAAAATATGACAAATAACCTGAATTCCTACAGTACTACCTTGAGTTGGGTCAAGAAGCTTGCTTCCAGCATGCGCACCGGCAGCATCAGGATCACCTGGATGATCAGGAACAGCACCAGCGGCGACAGGTCGACGCCGCCGATATTGGCCTTGCGGAACGGGCGCAGAAAGGGCCGGGTCAGCGCGTCCAGCACCGGCATCAGCGGGTTGTAGGGGCTGACCCAGCTGAGCACGGCTTGCACGATGACGCTGCCCATCAACAGGGTCAGCGATTGCTTGAACACCTCCAGCAGCGACAGCAGCGACAAGGCCACCCAGACCTGTGGAAAGGTGAACACTTCCGGCACCGAGCTGAGCAGGGTGACCAGCACATTGGCCAGCAGCGAGACCAGCCAGGCCAGCAGCATGGTGGCGCTGTCGTAGCCGCGCATCGCCGGCACCAGCTTGCGCAGCGGCAGCACCGCGAAATTGGTGGCCGCCATCACGAACTGGCACAGCGGGTGTTTGAACGGCGCGCGCGCCACTTGCAGATAGAAGCGCAGCAGCAGCACCAGCACGAACAGGCCGGAAAGAGTGTGGATCAGAAAGCGCAAAGTGTCGAAGAACATGGCGTGGCTTAATCCTGGCTGAGTTGTTGGCCCATTTCGATGGAGCGGTCGCGGCAATCCATGGTGCCGGCGATGATGGCCTGCTTGACGTTTTCCGCCTCAAAGCGGGCGATGGCGCGCTCGGTGGTGCCGCCCTTGGACATCACATTGGTGCGCAAGGTGGCCACCGGCAACGGGCTTTGCTTGGCCAGCTCCACCGCGCCTTCGAAGGTGGCCAGCACCAGCCGGCGCGCCTCGGCTTCGGAAAAGCCGGTTTGCTGCGCCGCTTCCACCATGCTTTCGATGAAGTAGAACACATAGGCCGGGCCGCTGCCGGACACGGCGGTGATGTCGTCCATGCGTTGCTCGTTCTGCAGCCAGATGGTGATGCCGGCCGCCTGCATCACGGTGTTGGCGTCCTGGCGGTCGTCTTCGCTGACGCCGACCGAGGCGAACAGGCCGGACACGCCCTTGCCTATCATCGCCGGGGTATTGGGCATCACCCGCACCACGCGCTTGCTGTTCAGCCAGCGGCACAGCGCGTCCAGGCGGACGCCGGCGGCGATGGAGATCACCAGCGCGCCGTTCAGGCGCGGCGCCAGTTCCAGGCACAGCTCGCGCAGATGCTGGGGCTTGACCGCCAGCAGCACGATGTCGCCGATGCCGAAGGCTTCCGGCAAGGCCGCGCCGCCGTTGACGCCGTAGGCCTGCTGCAGGCGCGCCACTTTGTCGGCGTCGGGATCCACCACGTGGATGCGATGCGCCGCCTGCTTGATCAGGCCGGCGATGATGGCGTTGGCCATATTGCCGCCGCCGATGAAGGTAATCCGCATGATTTTTCCTTATAAACCGACCTGAGCGTCTGTGCGTTCAGGCCGATGTCATTCAATGATAATGGCGCGAGCCGAAAATGGCGGTGCCAATCCGCACCATGGTCGCGCCCTCGGCGACGGCGACGGCCAGGTCGGCCGACATGCCCATCGACAAGGTGTCCAGCGCCAGGCCCTCGGCCGCCAGCTGCTGTTGCAGCCGGCGCAGCAGCGCGAACTGCGCCGCCAGCCGCGCGGCGTCTTCGGTGGGTTCCGGGATGCACATCAGGCCGCGCAGCGCGAGCCGCGGCAGCGCCGCCACCGCGCGCGCCAGCTCCAGCGCCTGCTCCGGCGCGCAGCCGCTCTTGCTGGCTTCGCCGGACACGTTCACCTGAATGCACACATTCAGCGGCGGCAGCGCCTCCGGCCGCTGCGCCGACAAACGCTCGGCGATTTTCAGCCGTTCCACCGAGTGGACCCAGTGCGCGAGCTCCGCCACCGGGCGGGTTTTATTGGATTGCAGCGGGCCGATGAAGTGCCATTCGATGTCGAGCGCGGCCAGTTCCGCGCATTTCTGCTGCAATTCCTGCACATAGTTTTCCCCGAAGGCGCGCTGGCCGGCAAGATAGGCCTGCTGGACATCGGCGGCGGGAAAGGTTTTGCTGACCGCCAGCAACTGCGCCGAGCCGGCCGGCCGGCCGGCGACGCGTTCCGCGTCCGCCAGGCGCTGGCGGACATGCTGCAAGGCTAGGGTGATGGATTCTGTCATGGCGTCGAGAAGTCGTGTGCCGCGGGCCTTGCGGCTTGTTGCCCGGGGCTGGGGTTTCTACAAAGAAGCATGGCCGCGCATCTTTAAAATAATATGGGGTGGCTGCGATATCCCAAATGGCTGAGTTGAGCTTACAATCAGCGCCGGGGCCTGCCGCGCCGGACTGGCGGTTCCGCATCTTTAGCAGCATGAAGCCGCCTGGCGCGTGCAAGCATGGCGGCGGCGCAGTCATCGTGGAGATTATATTATGGAAATTTCGGAGCTCTTGGCCTTTACGGTCAAGAACAAGGCATCCGACCTGCATCTGTCCGCCGGGCTGCCGCCGATGATCCGGGTGAACGGCGATATCCGCCGCATCAACCTGCCGCCGATGGACCATCATGATGTACACGATATGGTGTACGACATCATGAACGATTACCAGCGCAAAATCTTCGAAGACACCTTCGAATGCGACTTTTCCTTCGACCTGCCCGGCATCGCCCGCTTCCGCGTCAACTCCTTCGTGCAGAACCGCGGCATGGGCGCGGTGTTCCGGGTGATTCCATCCAAGGTGCTGTCGCTGGAACAGCTGGGCGCGCCCAAGATCTTCCAGGAAATCGCTTCGTTTCCGCGCGGACTGGTGCTGGTGACCGGCCCCACCGGTTCCGGCAAATCCACCACGCTGGCGGCGATGATAGATTTCATCAACGATAACCATTTCTCCCACATCCTGACGGTGGAAGATCCGATCGAATTCGTCCACGACAGCAAGAAATGCCTGATCAACCAGCGCGAGCTGGGCTTGCAGACCCACAGCTTCTCCAATGCGTTGAAATCGGCGCTGCGCGAAGACCCGGACGTGATCCTGGTGGGCGAATTGCGCGATCTGGAAACCATACGCCTGGCGCTGACCGCGGCGGAAACCGGCCACCTGGTGTTCGGCACCCTGCATACCAGCTCCGCCGCCAAGACCATAGATCGTATCGTCGATGTGTTCCCGGCAGGGGAAAAGGAAATGGTGCGTTCCATGTTGTCGGAATCGGTGCGCGCGGTGATCGCCCAGACCCTGCTCAAGACCAAGGATGGCAATGGCCGGGTGGCGGCGCATGAAATCATGCTCGGCACTCCGGCCATCCGCAACCTGATCCGCGAGAACAAGATCGCCCAGATCAATTCGATGATACAGACCGGTCAGCAGCACGGCATGCAGACGCTGGACCAGTGCCTGCAGGAACTGGTGCGGCGCAATATGGTGTCGCCGGCGGACGCCAGGCAAAAGGCCGCCAACAAGGATCAATTCTGAGCGGGCGCTGCTCTACACTGAAATTGTGACCCGCGGGACCGCATCATGGAAAAAGACCAGGCTTCCAAGTTCATACTGGATCTGCTCAAACACGCCACCGGCAAGAACGCCTCCGATGTCTTCATCGCCGCCGATTTCCCGCCGGCGATGAAGATAGACGGCAAAATCACCCCGGTGGCGCCGCAACCCCTGTCCGCCCAGCACACCAAGGAGCTGGTGCGCGCGGTGATGAACGACCGCCAGACCGAGGAGTTCGAGTCCAAGAAGGAGGCCAATTTCGCGATCAACCCGCCAGGCCTGGGGCGTTTCCGTGTCAGCGCCTTCGTGCAGCAGGGCCATGCCGGCATGGTGCTGCGCAAGATCAACACCGAAATCCCCACCTTCGACCAGCTCAACCTGCCGCATGTGCTGCGCGACATCGCGCTGATCAAGCGCGGGCTGGTGATCTTCGTCGGCGGCACCGGCTCCGGCAAGTCCACCTCGCTGGCGGCGCTGGTGGACTGGCGCAACAGCCATAACCACGATCACATCATCACCATCGAAGATCCGATCGAATACGTGCACCAGCACAAGAAATCCATCGTCACCCAGCGCGAAGTGGGCGTGGACACCGAGGACTGGGACATCGCGCTGAAGAACACCCTGCGCCAGGCGCCGGACGTGATCCTGATGGGCGAGATCCGCGACCGCGAAACCATGGGCTACGGCCTGCAGTTCGCCGAAACCGGCCATTTGTGCCTGGCCACGCTGCACGCCAACAACGCCAACCAGGCGCTGGACCGCATCCTCAACTTCTTTCCGGAAGAACGCCACCAACAGGTGCTGATGGACTTGTCGCTGAACATGCGCTCCATCATTTCCCAGCGGCTGGTGCCGATCAAAACCGGGCGCGGCCGGGTGGCGGCGGTGGAAATCCTGCTCAACAGCCCGCTGGTGTCCGACATGATCTTCAAGGGCGAGATCGCCGGTTTGAAGGAAGTGATGGGTCGCTCGCGCGAGAGCGGCATGCAGACTTTCGACCAGTCCTTGTTCGAGCTGTACGAAGAGGATCTGATCAGCTACGAGGACGCGCTGCGCAACGCGGACTCCATCAACGACCTGCGGCTGAAGATCAAGCTGTACAGCGAGGGCTCCAAGTCGCGCGATCCGCTGGAAGGCATCGACCATCTCGACATCGTTTGACCGCGTGTAGCGAGCCGCCAACGCAAGGACGGATGCCGCGTTGCGCCGACTTGCCTCAATGCCGAATCTGACTTCGGTTATCCACGCTTGGCATCCGCGCTGCCGCGGCATGCGCCAGCGCGGCTCACAGCTCCAGCGCGGCGGTGGCGGTTTGCAGCAGCCGGTCGGACAGCGTCTCGTCCGCGGTGGCGCGCGACAACAGCAGCGCGCCCACCATCAGCGCCAGACAGGCCTCGGGCGCCAGCGCCGGCCGCGCGCCGGCGGCGGTGTCGCATTGCTGCGCTTGCCGCAGCGTGTGCAGCAAGGCCTGCAGTCCTTCGGAAAAGGCCTGGCGCGTGGGTTTGTCGTGGCGGGCCAGCTCGCCGGCCAGCGCGGCGGCGGCGCAGCCGGAATCCGGGAAGTCCCGATGCGCGGCGCTCAGATAATCCTTGGCCAGCCGCTTCACCCCGGCGCCGCTGGGCGCCTGCTCCAACTGCGCCTGCCAGATCTCGTTCATGTCCAGCAGCGCCTGGCGACAGGACTGGGCCACCAGATCGTCCTTGCTGTGGAAATGGGCGTAGAAGCCGCCATGAGTCAGGCCCAGGTCGGCCATCAGATTGGCGATGCCGACGTTGGCGACGCCCTCGGCGCGAAAACGCAGCGCGGCCATGGTCAGAATCCGCTGTCGGGTTTCGGTCTTGTGGCTTGAGCTGTAACGCATCGTAGACCTTCCTGTTGAGGCCGGGGCATGGGACAGCGACGGCGCGGTGATTCCGTTTTAGATGATAACTATCATTTCTTCAATCGCGATGTGAATCAGCAAGATAGAGCGCGCATAAAAATCCCGGCGGCGCGGCGGATTTAGTCCAATATTATTTATATCGACTAAAATTTCCGCGTTTTCGAGCCGGCTTGCAATCAAGGATGGCGGCCGGACGAAACGCAAATCCCAGCGTTCGCCGGCAGCCGCGGCCGCGCGCTGGCGGAGACCGGCATGCAACAGCGGGACCAGCCCATCGTGGCCTTAGGCGCGGCCACAACGCGGCAATTGGGCGTGACCATCGCCTATTGGGGGCTGGCGCGGCTATTGATGGCCGGCTTCATGACCGAGGACAACTGGCTGACGCCGGCCTGGTTTCCGGCCGGGCTGGCGCTGGCGGTGGTTTTGCGCGGCGGGCAGAGCTATGGCCTTGGGCTGTTCGCCGGCTCGCTGGCCTTCAGTCTGCTGTCGCGGGAACTGGCGCTGGCGGATGCCTTGCTGATTGCCGGAGCCAATGCGGTGGGCAGCCTGCTGGGCGCCTTGCTGGTGCGCTACCGCTGCGGCGGCCGGCTGCCCTTGCGCAGTCTGCCCCATGTGCTGGCCTTCATTGCCGGCGCGGCGCTGGCCGCTACCGTATCCGCTCTGGGCGGCACCGCGGCCCAGCTGCATGGCCAGGCGCAGCCGCTGCTGCCGCTGGGCCATCACTTCGTCGCCTGGTGGCTGGCCGATCTGGCCGGCGTGTTCTGTCTGGCGCCTTTCCTGTTGCTGCTGCGCTGGCCCAGCGGCGGTGAAGGACTTGGCGGACGCGGCTCGCTGGATGGGCTGATCGCCTGGCTGACGCTGCTGGCGGCCGGCCTGGCGCTGCTGGGCATAGACGATAGTTCCGGCCGCTATGCCGCGCTGCCGTATTGCTTCAGCCTGCCGCTGCTGTGGTTCGCCTTCCGCCAGCGCTTGCGGCTGGCGCATGGACTGTCGCTGGGCATTTTGTCGCTGGCGCTGCTGGGCGGCGTGTTGGGGCGTGGCGCCTTCGGTCATGGCGCGCAGGCCTTGCTGACCATCAGCATGATGATGTTGATCCAGACCACCACCTTGCTGGTGTTCGGCGCGCTGGCGGTGGAACTGCGCCGTTCTGAGGCGCGGCTGCGCGGCGTCAACCGCCAGTTGGAAGCCAAGGTTCGCGCCCGCACCCGGGAACTGGCGGACAGCGAGGCCAGGTTGCGGCTGATGGCGGATGCCGCGCCGTTCCCGCTGGCGATGAACCGCTTGCATGGCGGCGAGCTGATCTACGCCAATGCGCGCGCCGAGGAGCTGTTCCGCGATCACCTGGCGCCGGAGCGACCGTTGCGGGTGCAGGATTTCTATGTCGACCCGGCCGAGCGCGAGCGGGTATCGGCGCTGCTGCGCCTGGGCGGTTGCGTCAGCGATCGCGAAGTGAGGTTGCGCGCCGCCGACGGCCGTGAATTCTGGGCGCTGATTTCCTGTTCCGTGGTCAAGGCCGACGATGGCTGGTGCGTGATCAACGGCATCAACGACATCAGCGAGCGCAAGCGCCTGGAGCAGGACTTGCTGCAGGCCAATCGGGCGCTGCGCCAGAACCTGAGCGAGATCGAAACCCTGCAGCAAGGGCTGCGCGAACAGGCGCTGCGCGATCCGTTGACCGGGCTGTTCAACCGCCGTCATCTGGACGATATCCTGCCGCGCATCCTCAGCCATATGCTGGCCTTGCACCGCGATGTGGCGGTGCTGATGATAGATGCCGACCATTTCAAGCGCATCAACGACAACTACGGCCACCCCTGCGGCGACGCGGTGCTGACCGCCTTGGCCGCCCACTTGAGCGATGCCTTCCGCAGCGGCGACATCGTCTGCCGCTACGGCGGCGAGGAATTCTTCGTGCTGCTGCCGGGAGCGTCGTTGGACGCGGCCTATGCCAAGGCGCAGCAGCTGTGCTGCGAAGTGCGCGCGCTGCCCATCGTCGCCCTGGGCCAGCCGCTGAGCATCACGCTATCGGTGGGCCTGGCCTTGAGCCCCTTGCACGGCGTCGACGCCGTCAGCGTGGTCAGGGCGGCCGACGCCGCCTTGTACCGCGCCAAGAAGGAAGGGCGCGACCGGGTGTGCGTGGCCGATCCGGCGCGGCCGCTGGTGTCCTGAGGCCGGGGCGCGCGGGACGGTGTGCTACCATCCGATGATGGAACTTTACCGACTATTGCAGCAACAAGGCTTCGGCGGCCGCAAGGAATGCCGGCAGCTGATCGACTACGGCCTGGTCGAACTCAATGGCGAGATCGTCGACAACTACCGTCAGCAAGTGGAACTGGCCGATATCCGGCAGCTGGTGGTGGACGACAAGCCCTGGGGGGTGGTGACCGGCCCGCTCTACTTGCTGTTTCACAAGCCGCCCAATTACGAAACCTCGCACAAGCCGCAGCACAATCCGGGCATCTACCGGCTGCTGCCTTATCAGTTCGGCAATCTGGGCATCACCGCGGTGGGTCGGCTGGACGTGGACACCACCGGCCTGATCCTGCTGACCAACGACGGCCAGTTCGTGCACGCGCTCAGCTCGCCCAAGAAGCTGGTGCCCAAGTGCTATCAGGTCACGTTGAAGCACGCCGCCAGCGAGGAATTCATCGCCAAGCTGCAAAGCGGGGTTTATCTGAACGACGAAGGCGCGGAGTTCGCCGCCGACAGCATAGAGCAGCTGGACAGCCACGTGATCCTGCTCACCATCACCCAGGGCAAGTACCACCAGGTCAAGCGCATGGTGGCGGCGGCCAGCAACCGGGTGGAACAGCTGCACCGCATCAGCCTGGGCGAGGTGACGCTGGGCGAATTGCCTCAGGGCGAATGGCGGCATCTTAGCGCGGAAGAACTGGCCAGCCTGGGCTGGGCCTGAGCTGAACGGATCTCGCCGGGTCTGATTCGACCGTTTATGAGCAGGCCGCCTTCGGGCGGCCTTTGTTTTGGCTGCGGCCAGCCTGGCCACAGAGATATGAACTTCATGGATGGGAACGACCATGCTTCGCCATATCCCCTTAGAACCTGTTTACGATCTGCTGCGCGTCGGCGATACGGCGTTGAAACCGAGCTCAAAATGCTCATGTACCACTTGTACATTCCGCTTTTTCGCCCGTTTTCGCCTTGTCTCGCCTTAGCTCGCGAGATCGTAAACAGGTTCTTAACGCCCGATTAGGTGCGCGCGTTTCACGCGGCCGCGTTGCAACACGGCGGGCGCTGCAATGGCGCGCCGGGGCCGCGGCCTCATTATGGATGTCATTATTTCGCGGCCTTCGTCGTGGATCCGGATGGCTAGCGCATCGAAGCGGTGATCAATAACGCCGGCTGAGTCGGTCTCGCGGATGATTCGGCCGGCGGCGGGCTGTCAGTCGGCGCTGCGTGGTTTGAGGCCGATGTGTTCTTGAGACGCGCTGGGTTCGTTTGAGCCGAGAGCTTGGTATCGCATTCCACCCCCAGGGTTGCGCCGTGGCGCCCCTGGGGTTTTTTGCGTCCAAGGCCGGCGTGACCGAAATTGGCCTGGGTTTTGAATAGGGGGTGAAATATACGAAACTATCGAAACAAAGGCGTCGATTGCTGTAGTTGTAAATTTTAAAATGAATAACATTTATTATTTACTTTAAAAAATTACAATCGGCGAGGACGTGGCGGCTAAGCGGCGCAGACAGCCGGAACCGGGCATGGCGGTGGAGATGACGCGAACAACTGCTGGAATGGGATGGAGGTGGAGCGCGCTGCGCTCCGGGAAGGTGGAAGAGGAGGGGAAGGCAGGCCAGTTCAGACGCTGGCCTGCATGCCGCTTATTGGAACTGCCGGGCCAGCCGCGCCAGCAGATTGCGCGAGCTGTAGTAATCGAGGCGGAAGGTGTCGAAACCGGCGGCAAAAACCTGCTTGCCGCGCACCGCGGCATTGTCGGCCAGGAAGGGATTGGCCAGCACGCGCGGTACCATCGCGGGCTCGGCGTTGAACAGCATGATGCTGTTGCCGCGCAGGCCTTCGGCGAATTTCTCGCCGGACAGCTGCACGATGTCGCGGCGCACGCCCTGGCTGGTATTGCCCTTGACGCTGTCCGGCGCGGTGGCGAGCGTGAAGCCCAGCGCTTGCAGCAGCTTGCCCTGCGCCGATTCCGGCGTCCACAGATTGGCCCCGGAGCCGTTCTCGTAATAGACCATCGCGGCGGTGGGCTGCGGCGGCAGCTTGAGGCGGGTTTTCAGGCGCGCCACTTCGGCGTCGAAACCGGCGATCACCGCCTGGGCGTCGGCTTCGCGGCCGCTGGCGCGGCCGAGCAGCAAGGCCAGTTCCTGCCAGCTCTTGTCGTCGTAATTGACCACCAGGGTGGGCGCCAGCTGACTGAGTTGCTCGTACAGCTTGAGCGCGGAGTCGCCGCCGGTGCCGGCCATCACGATCAGGTCCGGCTGGGCGGCGATGATGGCCTCGGCGCTGGGTTCGCCCTGGTATAGCGCTTGCACGCCGCGTTGCTTGGCCACCTCGCCCCATTGAGTGAAGAAGCCCTGGCTGTCGGTGACCTTGGAATTGGCGGCGCTGCCGCCGCTGGCTACCACCGGCGCCTGGATGGCGAGCAGGGTGCCGGTTAGCGTCACGCTGGTGGACACGATGCGCAACGGCGGCCGCTGCAGCGTCAGCGGGCCCTTGGGCGTGTCCAGCGTGCGCGGCCACTGGCCGGTTGCTGCGTTGGCGGCGGGGCCGGCGGCGTTTGGCGCCGGCGCGTCGCAGGCGCTCAGCAGCAGGCCGAAACCGGCGGCCAGCAGCAGCCGCAAGATGGCGCGGCGCGGTGGGATGGAATGGAGAGGCATTGAATGTCCTTGTTTGCGAAAGCGCGGGTGGTTGGCGCGATTTTATTGCAAACAAGAATTGTTATCATTAATGCTCAAGCTAAAAACCGCCGCGCGCGGCCTCCCGGCGGCGGGGTGTGGCGTTTTGGCATCGGACGGCGGGAGCCTGCCGCCGGCCTTGTCCGGCCTAATAAGCTGTTTACGCGCTGCTGCGCGTCACAGTGAGAGCGAGCTCAAAATGCTCATGCACCAGTCGTACCTACCGCTTTTCACTCGTTTTGTTATCTCACCCTTGCCCGCTAGATCGTAAACAGACTCTTACTCCTGCTGCCGTTTGATCCAGCTGCTTTCCAATTCGCGCATCCGCGCGAACCATTGCTTGCGCATGTATTTGACGAAGGCGGGCGGCGCGGTGGCGAAGTCGTTTTCGTCGGTGTAACAGCCGGGCAGATAAGGCGGCTCGAATTCCCGCTCCCAGCCCTTGGCCTGCAAGGCCAGCTGCGCCTGCGGGCTGCAGTCGGTGGGCAGCGGCAGCCTGGAGGAAAGGCCGTGCTCCGGGTCCAGCCAGCTCATGCCCTGACGGTCCAAGCCGCGCAGACCGTATTTGGCCTTGCCGGCGTGGAGGATCAGCTTGTAGTCGTTGGGGCTGACGTCGCTGGTGCAAGTGCTGTGGTAGCCGATGACGGTCTCCAGCACGCCGTCGCGGTTCAGGTCGGGAAAGCTGAGCGCGTCCAGGTCGAAGCCGGCGCCGGCGTCGAATTCGCAGCGCTCGACGCCGTCGCTGAGCATCCACTGCCGGCGCGGCTTGCCCTGGCCCAGCGTGTATTGCGCGGCGTAAAGCATGGCGCTCTGGGTGCCGTCGGCGGCGCGCTCGTCTTGCCGTTCTCCCAGCACCAGCAATTGCTGCCCGGCGGCATCGCTCCAGCCGTAGGCGGCGGCCAGTTTGCCGCGCAGTTCCACGCCGTCCGGCAGCGAGGCGAGCC
>NZ_JAJOHW010000173.1 GCF_021129195.1 Chromobacterium aquaticum
GCCGCGCACCCAGATGGCGGCCTACGCCGCGTCCAAGGCCGCCACCACCCAGTTCAGCAAGTGCCTGGGCCTGGAGCTGGCCGAATTCGGCGTGCGTTGCAACATCGTGTCGCCCGGCTCCACCGACACCGCGATGCAGCGCCAGCTGTGGAGCGACGACGCCATCCCGCCGGCCATCCTGCAAGGCTCGCTGGAGCAGTACCGCACCGGCATCCCGCTGCAACGCATCGCCGCGCCGCAGGATGTGGCCAATGCAGCGCTGTTCCTGCTGTCGGATCAGGCGCGTCACATCACGCTGCATAATCTGTACGTGGACGGCGGCGCGACGCTGGGGATCTGAGCACCGATTCACGATCCGCAAACAAAAACGGGCAAGACCATTGGTCTNNCCACCACCTTGATCTTGCCGCTGACGATATCCTTGCGCGCCTGCAGGATCTTCTTCTCCATCTCAGGCGTGATCAGCGAACGGTTGTACTGGTCCAGCGCCCAATCCACGCCGTTTTCCTTCAGGCCCATCAGCTTGACGTCCGGCTTCCACGCGCCGTTCTTGGCGTCGCGCATGGTTTCGTACACCGCGTTGTCCACGCGCTTGACCATGGAGGTCAGCACCACGCCCGGCTGCAGATAGTTCTGATTGCTGTCCACGCCGATGTAGAACTTCTTGGCGCCCTTGGCCGACTGGATCACGCCCATATTCGACAGCGCCGCCGCGGCGAACACCACGTCCACGCCGCGATCGAACTGGCTCTTGGCCAATTCGCCGCCGCGCGCCGGGTCGTTGAAGGCGGCGTGGGTGGTGCCTATCATGTTCTGCATCACCACCACCTTGGGATTGGCGTACTTGGCGCCCTGGGCGTAACCGCAGCCGAAGGCGCGGATCAGCGGCACGTCCATGCCGCCCAGATAGCCCACCTTGCCGCTCTTGGACTTGAGCGCGGCGGCCATGCCCACCAAGAAGGAGCCTTCCTGCTCCTTGAAAGCGATGCTCTGCACATTCGGACCCTTGGCCACCGAATCCACCAGGGTGAACTTCACCTTGGGGAATTCCTTGGCCACGGTCTCGATGGACTGGGTGTAGGCGAAGCCCACCGCCACCACCAGGTCGGCGCCCTTGCGCGCCATATTGCGCAGCATCTGCTCTTTCTGAGCGTCGTTGCTGACCTGGCCTTCGCGGTAGTTGATGTGGAATTCTTTCTTGAAACGTTCGGCGCCGTTGAATGCCGCTTCATTGAAGCTCTTGTCGAACTTGCCGGCCTGATCGTAGATCACGGCGACAGTGAAATCCTTGGCTGCAACCGGGCCTGCCAGCAAGATGGCAGCGGTTGCGCCTGCGATGTGTTTCAGCGCAAACGTCATGTTTTATCTTTTCTATGTGGATTACAGGCGATGCGACAGCGCCGCGGACGGCGTTGCCGGCGCTTCAAGCGAAAGACGGAGGGGGAAACCGAGTGGACCGCGGCTGCCGAGGCAGACGGGACGAAACAGAACCACGCCGCTGCGAACCGCAGCGGATACAACGCGCCAATTGAAGCTGCCGGATTGTAGGCAGCCCGCCGCCGGCTGTAAACCGGCGTGGCCGAATCCTGCAACAACAGGTCGAAAAACAGACAGCCCGCCGTAAGAACCTGTTTACGATCTGCTGCGCGTCGTGAAACGTGACACGGTGAGTACCGCTTCGAAATGCTCATGTACCTTATGTACATTCCGCTCTCTCAGCCGCGGCACCTTGTCCCGCTCTGGCTCGCTAGACTATGAACAGGCTCTGAAAACCAGGACCACGAGCCATCGGCAACGCTCAACCCCCGCTCAGCGCGGGAACAGCTGGCCGATGTCCTTGGCCTCCCAGTGCGGGAAGTATTTGCGCACCAACGCGTTCAACTCCAGTTCGAAGGCGCGCAAGCGCTGCAATTCGTCCTGCGGCGCGGCCGCCTGCTCCGTCCTGGCCGCCGTGATCATGCCGGCGCCGGCGGTGGCATTGCTCAGCCGGTCTATCACGATGAAGCTGCCGGTGCCGCGACAGGCGGCGTAAGCGTCTATCACCGCCGGCGCGTTCAGGCTGATGCGGCACAGCGCGATCTCGTTCAGGTGCAACGCTTCCGCCGGCTTCTGCTCCAGCGTGTTGACATCCACCTGGTGCAGGATGGCCTCCACCCGGCCGGTGACGAATTTGCCGGCCAGCTTGAAGCCGTATTCCTTGCCGGCGCGCAAGGGCGCGTCCTGCATCCACACCAGGTGCGCGTCCAGGCTGGACGCCACCGCCGGCGGCGGCTGGTCGGCGCGCACCAGCATATCGCCGCGCGACACGTCGATCTCGTCCTCCAGCGTCAGCGTGATCGCCTCGCCGGCGCCGGCCGCGGCCAGTTCGCCCTCGTAAGCCACCACGGCCTTGACCTTGCTGCGGCGGCCGGACGGCAGCGCCAGCACCTCGTCGCCGGGGCGGATCTCACCGGCGGCGATGGTGCCGCAGAAGCCGCGGAAGTCCAGATTGGGCCGGTTCACGTACTGCACCGGCAGACGGAAAGCCTCCAGCGCCGCGTCGCTGCGCACTTCCACCGTTTCCAGCAGCTGCATCAGCGTCGGCCCCTGATACCAGGGCGCGCCCTCACCGCGGCTGACCACATTGTCGCCGCGCAGCGCGGAGATCGGCACGAAGCGGATGTCCGGAATCGCCAGGCCCTCGGCGAAGGCCAGGTACTCGTCGCGGATGCGCTCGAACACCGCCGGGTCGTAATCCACCAGGTCCATCTTGTTCACCGCCACGATCACGTGGCGGATGCCCAGCAGGCTGACGATGAAGCTGTGGCGGCGGGTCTGGGTCTGCACCCCGCGCCGCGCATCGATCAGGATGATGGCCAGATTGCTGGTGGACGCGCCGGTGGCCATATTGCGGGTGTACTGCTCATGGCCCGGGCAATCGGCGATGATGAACTTGCGCTTGTCGGTGCTGAAATAGCGGTAGGCGACATCGATGGTGATGCCCTGCTCGCGCTCCGCCTGCAAACCGTCCACCAGCAAGGCCAGGTCTATCTCCTGATCGGTGGTGTTGTACTTCTTGGAGTCGCGCTCTATCGCCGCCAGCTGATCCTCGAAGATCAGCTTGGAATCGTGCAGCAGCCGGCCGATCAAGGTCGATTTGCCGTCGTCGACATTGCCACAGGTGATGAAGCGCAGCAGATCCTTGTTTTCGTGCTGACGCAGGTATTCCAGGATGTCGCCGGCGATCAGATCGGATTGGTGGGTCATCAGAAATATCCTTCCATCTTTTTCTTTTCCATCGAACCGGCGCTGTCGTGGTCTATCACCCGGCCCTGACGCTCGGAGGTGCGGGTCAGCAGCATCTCCTGGATGATGTCCGGCAGCGTGGCCGCCTGTGACTCCACCGCGCCGGTCAGCGGATAACAGCCCAGGGTGCGGAAGCGGACGCGGCGGGTTTCAATGCTCGCCTTCTCCGCCGGGCTCAGATAATCCAGTATCCGCTCGTCGTCTATCATGATCAGCGTGCCGTCGCGTGCTATCACCGGCCGTTCGGCGGCGAAGTACAGCGGCACGATCTCGATGTTTTCCAGGAAGATGTATTGCCAGATGTCCAGTTCGGTCCAGTTGGACAGCGGAAACACCCGTATGCTCTCGCCCTTGTCTATCTTGCTGTTGTAGATGTTCCAGAGCTCGGGCCGCTGGTTCTTCGGGTCCCAGCGGTGGTTGCGGTCGCGGAAGGAATACACCCGCTCCTTGGCGCGGCTTTTTTCCTCGTCGCGGCGCGCGCCGCCAAAGGCGGCGTCGAAACCATATTTGTTCAAGGCCTGCTTCAGGCCCTCGGTCTTCATCACGTCGGTGTGCTTGGCGCTGCCGGCGGTGAACGGGTTGATGCCGGCGTCCACGCCCTCCTGGTTGACGTGAACGATCAGGTCCCAGCCGTATTCGCGCGCCTGCTTGTCGCGCAGCGCGATCATTTCCTTGAACTTCCAGGTGGTGTCCACGTGCATCAAGGGAAACGGCGGCTTGCCCGGCGCGAACGCCTTCTTGGCCAGGTGCAGCATCACCGCCGAATCCTTGCCTATCGAATACAGCATCACCGGGTTTTCGAATTCCGCGGCCACTTCGCGAATGATGTGGATAGACTCCGCTTCCAACTGCTTGAGGTGAGTCAGCCTCTCTTGACCGATGTCCATGCTTCCTGCCCATCCTGTAGATGCGCTCAAATCTACCGAAAGCCCATCGGCGCATCAAAACCGATGGGTTATATCAATATGCTCTTAGCAAATCAACAATTAGTCCAAAGGGCAATAAGAACGCCAAAGCGAACACCGCGGAATGTTCGGCCCATGCCGCAATAACTGTCTACATTAGTACAAATACGCAAACCGCATGGAGACAGCGATGAGCCCCGCCGCAGAGCCGGAATACCAAATCGTCGCCACGCTGCGCTGCCCGGACGGCCTGTCGGTGCTGCTGGCCAGCCGCGACGGCGCGGCGCTGGCGCTGGTGGAGTCCGCGTCCGAGCTGCCGGACACGCCGCCGCGGCCGGCCTTCCGCCACCCCCTGCTGCAAGCCTGGCAAGGCCAGGCCCGCCTGGACGGCAAACACTATGCCGTCTACCGGCAGGATACGCTGCAGCCCTTGCGTCTGAAGGCGCTGCCCGCGCTGCCACTGGCCGAGCGGATAGGCCTGGCCTGCGACATTCTCGAAGCGCTGGTTCATCTGCACGCCAGCGGCAAATGCCTGGGCCGGCTCTATCCCGAAACCGTGTTGGCCGACATCCACCAACGCGTCGCGCTGCTGGGAGAACACGCCTGCCAGGCACTGAGCCCGGAGCGGCTGCGCCAAGAGCTGTCGCAGACCGAACAACTGCTGCGCTGGCTGATCAGCGCCGGCGCAACCAACCGCGACGGCGAACCGGAATTGGAACAATGGCTGGACGCGCTGCGCGATCCGGCGGCCGACGCCGGCGCCTGCCGCCGCGCGCTGGCTGGCCTGCAAGACTGGCTGGCCCGGCATCAGCGCTTCAACCGCCAGGAAGGCGGCCGCGCCGCGCTGGACCACCTGCTGCAACGCATGCGCCACGCGCCGGACTTCCCGGCGCTGTCCCAGGCCATAGCCGCCATGAACAAGAGCAACAACGCCGACAGCGAACGGCTGCAAGCGCTGTCCAGCGCCATTCTCAAGGATGTGTCGCTGACCAATAAGCTGCTGAAGGTGGTGAATTCCGCCAATTTCAGCCAATACGGCGGCGCGGTCAGCACCATCTCGCGCGCCATCGTGATCCTCGGCTTCGACACCATACGCAATCTGGCGCTCAGCCTGCTGCTGTTCGAGCACCTGCACAACCGCGCCCACGCCGACGAGATCCGCGACGTGGCGATCAAGACCCTGTTCACCGGCCTGCTGGCGCGCTCGCTGGCGCCGGCCTGCGGCGTGCGCGAGGCGGAAGAAGCCTTGATCTGCGGCATGCTGCAAAACCTGGGCGAACTATTGTGCGTCAACTATTTCCGCGACGAATACCGGCAGATCCAGGCGCTGATCGCCGCCGGCGCCGGCGTCGACCAGGCCGCGCACCAGACGCTGGGCACTTACTACGCCGACCTCGGCGCCGCCACCGCCGCGCTGTGGCGCTTCCCGGAACGGATTCTGACCGGCATGGAGCCGATGCCGGCCGGCGCGGTGCGCCAGCCGCAAACCGGCGAGATGCGGATGAAGGCGCTAAGCTCGCTGTGCCGCGAACTGGTCTGCCAGCTGACCCAGAGCGGCATCGACCAGGCCGACGCCAGCCGCAAGCTGCTGCAACGCTACAGCCGGGCGCTGGCGCTGGAGTGGGCGCCGTTGGAGCGGGAACTGGCACAGGCGCAAACCCTGCTTGCCGCCTACCTGACGGAACTGGGGCCAGAAGCCGGCCAAGGACCGTGCTCACAGGCCTTGCGCCTGGCCAGGCTGAACAAGAGCGCGCCACCGCCCAGCCCCGCCGCGCCGCCACCGCCAGCGCCGGACCCCACCCGGCTGCAAGCCACCGCGGGCTCCGCCGGCCGGATCGCCGTGCTTTCCGCCGGCGTGCAGGACATCACCAACACCCTATTGGGCGATTACAAGCTCAACGACTTGCTGCGCATCATTCTGGAAACCATGTACCGCGGCCTGGGCTTCGACCACGCGCTGATCTGCGCGCGCAGCGGGGCCGATCTGCCGCTGCAGGCGCGCTTCGGTTTCGGCGAAAAAGTGGAGTTGCTGCTGCCGGCGCTGCGCGCCGATATCGACAGCGGCGACAGCCTGTTCCGCAAGGCGTTGGAACGCAACGCCGACATGTTGATAGACGATATCGACGCGCCGGCCATCGCCCAGCACATCCCGGCCTGGTATCGCCAGATGAGCGTCGCCCATACCTTCGTGCTGCTGCCGCTGTCCTTGGACAAGCGCAAACTGGGCATACTCTACGGCGACCGCCGCCTGGCGGGATCGCTGGCGATCGCGCCGGAACAGCTCAGCTTGCTGAAGACCTTGCGCAATCAGGCCTTGCTGGCCATACGCCAGCAGCCCGCGAGATCGTGAGCCGGCGCTAAATCACCTCGCCGGCGAAGCCGTCCAGCGCCGCCAACAGGCGATCGACATCGGCGAACTCGGTCTCTGGACACAGCAGCAACATATTGTGGAAGGGGGTGATCAGGAAGCCGCGGTTAAGCAGATACAGGTGGATGATGCGCTCCAACTCCTCATCCTGCATCGCGCCGGCCTCGCCGCCGTTGCGCGGCGGGCGCGGGGAAAACTGGAACTCGCAGCGCGCGCCGACGCGGCTCACGCACCACGGCAGCCGCCAGCGCTCTATCCAGTCCAGCAAGCCGTCCGCCAGATGCTGTGCCAGCGCGAACATCCGCTGATACGCGGCGTCGCTCATCACCTCGGCCAGATTGGCGCGCATCGCCGCCGAAGCCAGCATATTGCCGCTCAAGGTGGTGCCGATGCCGGAATGCCCGGGCGCGGCCGCGCGCTTGGCGCGCTGCGCCCGCTCCGCCAACTCGGCGCTGAAGCCGTACACCGCGCACGGCAGGCCGCCGCCCAGCGGCTTGCCCAGCACCAGCGCGTCCGGCTTCAAGCCGTAAGCCGCGCCATAGCCGCCTGGGCCGCTGCTGATGGTGTGGGTTTCATCCAGCAGCAGATAGCTGCCGTAGCGACGGATCAAATCCTGCGCCGCGCGCCAGAAACCGGGCTCCGGCATCACCATGCCGATATTGGTCATCACCGGCTCGGCCAGCACGCAAGCCACCTGCTCGTCGCGCAAGGCCCGTTCCAGCGCCTCCAGATCGTTGAACTCCACCACCCGGGTATGCGCGGCCAGATCATGCACCTGGCCCAGCAGGCTGGCGCGGCGCCGCGGCTGGCCATCGACCAGATCAACGAACACATCGTCCACCGTGCCGTGGTAACAGCCGTTGAACACGACGATCTGGTCGCGGCCGCTGGCGGCGCGCAGCCAGCGCAGCGCGAAGCGATTGGCGTCGCTGGCGCTGATGGCGAACTGCCAGTGCGACAGGCCGAAGCGCCGCGCCAGTTCCTCGGCGACCCACACCGCGTCCGGCGACGGCAGCATGGCGGTCAGGCCGCGCGTCGCCTGCTCGGCTATCGCGCGCGCCACCGGCGCCGGCGAATGGCCGAACATCGCGCCGGTGTCGCCCAGGCAAAAGTCCAGGTATTCATGGCCGTCCACGTCGCGCAGCCGCGCGCCCCGGGCTTCTTCCACGTAAAGATTGAACGGGGTGGACCAGTCCGCCATCCAGTGCAGCGGCGCGCCAAACAGCAAATGCTCGCCGCCGGCGGCGGACAGCTGCCGCGAACGCGGTCGCCGCTCGGAAAACAAGGCCAGTTCCTGTTGGTGCAAGGCTTGTGCCTTGCCGAAATCGATGCCGTGACGCAAAGCCATGAAGCGCTCCTTGGAAAGGAAGACTGCGCGTCAGTATATCCAGATGTCGTCGCTAGCGGCAGCGCCGCCGATGCGCCCCGGCACAAGGGATGGCTCGAATGCGACGAAGCCCGGCCAAGAACCGGGCTTCATCGCTGCCGCGATGGCAGGCATTACAAGGGCAGATGAGCTGCCAGCGCGTTGATTTTTTGCAGCGCGCGGCGGAAGCGGCTGTGCGCGCGCGACACCGTGGATTCGCTGATATCCATCTGCTGCGCGGCGAAGTAGCCGGTCATGCCCTCCACCTCCATCAGCCATACCGCTTCGCGCGAACGTTTTTTCAGGCCGATCAGATCGGCCACCTGGTTGAAATCGTCAAGCTTCATAGCGCTGTTCTCCTCAGGCCTTCGCCTTGGCATCACGACTGTCTATGCAGTGGGCGGCTTTTCGATAACGACTCTCCGCGTCCTTAACCGGCGCGGCCTTTTCAGTATAGAGGCTTGCAAAAAAAATGCAGGCAAGGACGGGCGAAAACGTCGCCGCTCCACCCGCCGATTGCGGCTTTTTCGCACATTCGCGCCTCAACGCCCGTTCACGACCTCATCATCCTGGGCAAGCCCGGGTATTGAGGTTGAGAAAGCGGAGTAGACAAAGAGAGATCGGCGTTTCGACGCGGGTTTCAATACCCTTGTCCAAACAGGTCCGCCGAAACGCGACCGCCTTGAACCGAGCCCACAAGCCAATAGCCGTCGCCGGCGCTCAGCGCCGCCCCATCCAGCGCAACACGCCGCCGGCGGCGGCGCGGCCGGTGGAGAAGCAAGCGGTCAGCAGATAGCCGCCGGTGGGCGCCTCCCAGTCCAGCATCTCGCCGGCGCAGAACACCCCAGGCATCGCCTGCAACATCAGATTGTCATCCAGCGAGCCGAAGGTCACGCCGCCGGCGGTGCTGATCGCTTCGTCCAGCGGCCGCGGCGCCAGCAGCCGCAGCGGCAAGGCCTTGATGCCCTCGGCCAGCTTGACCGGATCATTGAACGCGTCCTTGTCCAGGCATTCGCGCAGCAGGCCCATGCGCACGCCCTTTAGGCCCAGCCGGCTTTGCAAATGGCTGGACAGCGAGCGCGAGCCGCGCGGCCGCGCCACTTCGCCCAGAATGCGCGGCGCGCTCCAGTCCGGCATCAAGTCCAAATGGCACAGCGCCGCGCCGCTGCGCGCGATTTCATCGCGGATGGCGCCGGAGCAGGCATAGATCAGATTGCCCTCCACCCCGCCCGAGGTGATGACGAATTCGCCACGACGGCTGAACGGATGGCCGGTGACCGGGTGGAACTGCAAGGTCACCGACTTCAGCGGCGCGCCGGCGAACTTGTCGGCGAAGTGCTCGCTCCAGCCGGCGTCGAAACCGCAGTTGGACGGCTGCAGCCGGGTCACTTCCACGCCGCGGTCGCGCAGCATCGCCGCCCAGCTGCCGTCCGAACCCAGCTTGCGCCAGCTGCCGCCGCCCATGGCCAGCACCACCGCGTCGGCTTCGGCGACACGCTCGCCGTCCGGCGCCGACAAGCGCAGCCGGCCGCGCTCGTCCCAGCCCAGAAAGCGGTGACGCACGTGAAAACTCACCCCGGCCTCGCGCAGCCGCGCCAGCCAGCAGCGCAGCAGCGGCGCCGCCTTCATCTCCTTGGGGAACACCTTGCCGGAGCTGCCGATGAAGGTTTCTATGCCCAGGCCATGCACCCAGGCGCGCACATGCTCGCCGTTGAACACATCCAGCATCGGCCGCAATTCGGCGCTGCGCGCGCCGTAGCGCTGCACAAAGCTGGCGTGCGGCTCGGAATGAGTGATGTTCATGCCGCCGACGCCGGCCAGCAGGAATTTGCGGCCTACCGACGGCATCGCGTCGTAGACATCCACCCGCAGGCCCGCCGCCGCCAGTTGCTCGGCGGCCGCCAGGCCGGCCGGTCCGCCGCCGATGATGGCCACGCGGCGTCCGCTGTTGTCACTCATATACTGCGCTCCTTGAAATTCACGGTGATGAAGACGCCGGCTTGCGGCGAGGGCGCGATTCTCACAGAAAACCGCCGCAAACCCAAGCCTAATCGTTTTAACTATAAGTTTGATTTAAACCAACATTCCTACGTCATCAAATCACTACCATCGCGCTGCGGCTCATTCCAATAAAACCTATAGCGGCAAACGCGCGATTCTACAAACACACCAAGGAGAACGGACCCACCGTCCGCACACGCATGCGCAAATTTTCCGATTGGCCGATCTGGCTGAAACTGACCATGGCGGTATGGTGCTGCCTGGTATTGGCCTGGAGCGGGCTGATCGCCTGGGAAACCAGCGTCAGCCGCGACATCGCGGTGGAACAGGCGCAAGACCTGGCCCACAGCATGAACGAAATGACCATGGCCGGACTCACCGGCATGATGATCACCGGCACCGTCGGCCAACGCGACGTATTTCTGGACCAGATCAAGGAATTGTCCGCGGTGCGCGATCTGCGCGTGATCCGCGGCCCGGCGGTCAGCAAGCAGTTTGGCCCCGGCAACGCCGGCGACAAGAATCTAAGCGGCGACGCGGTGGAGCAACAGGCGTTGCGGGACGGCAAACCCCATATCCAGATCGAATCCACGCCGGCGCTGGGCGAGCACCTGCGCGTGGTCTACCCGGCGCTGGCCGCGCGCAACTACCTGGGCAAGAACTGCATGAGCTGCCATCAGGTGGCGGACAAGACGCCGCTGGGCGTGGTCAGCATGCGCATCTCGCTGGAAAAGCCCTATGCCTCGGTCAGCCGTTTCCGCGACCAGAGCATCCTGTTCGCCATCCTGGTCTCGCTGCCCTTGATGGCGGTGGTGTTCCTGCTGGCGCGCCGCTTCGTCACCCGGCCGCTGCAAGCGATGTCCGCCGGCCTGGCCGAGCTGGCCCAGGGCGAAGGCGATCTGACGCGGCGGCTGCCGGTGCGCAGCCGCGACGAAATCGGCGACACCGCCTTGCGCTTCAACCAGATGCTGGCCACCATCGCCGAGCTGGTGCGCAACGTCGGCGCTTCCGCCAACGCGGTGTCGCAATCCTCGCGCCAGCTGGCCGGCGGCGCCGCGCAGTTGGCGGAAAGCTCGCACAAGCAGAACCGTCAATCCCAGTCCGCCGCCAGCGCGGTGGAGCAATTGGCCAGCCATATCGGCGAGATCGCCGGCAAGGCCGAGGATGTCAGCGCCGAGGCCGATCAGAGCCTGCAGCGCTCCGAGGCCGGCCGCGCCAGCCTCAGCCAGCTGCAGCACGAAGTCAGCCAGGTTGAACAGGCGGTGCGGCTGATGGCGCAGGCGGAGACCGAGCTGGCCCACTCCACCTCCAGCATCACCAATATGACCAAGGAAGTGCGCGAAATCGCCGAACAGACCAATCTGCTGGCGCTGAACGCCGCCATCGAGGCGGCGCGCGCCGGCGAGCAGGGCCGCGGCTTCGCCGTGGTGGCCGACGAGGTGCGCAAGCTGGCCGAGAAATCGGCCCGCTCCGCCAGCGAAATCGATACCGTGACCGGCGCGCTCAACCAGAAAACCGACGCGGTGCGCGCCGCGGTCAATGCCGGCCTGTCCTCGCTGGCCGCCAGCCGCCAATCAGCCGACAGCGTGGCCAGCGTGCTGGGCGCCGCCAATCAATCGGTGGCCGAAGTGCGCCAGGGCCTGCGCCAGATCGTCGCCGTCACCGAGCAGCAGCGCGCCGCCAGCCAGGCGGTCACCGGCAATATCGACGCCATCGCCGAGATGGCGCAGACCAATGACCAGGAAATCGGCCAGACCGTGCATGCCGCCGAGCAGTTGGAAGGCCTGGCGCAGCGGCTGACGGAATCGGTATCGCGTTTCTCGGTGTGAATCCCGCCGGCGGCGGACATCCGATTTGGCCGTTGGCCGCCGGCCTGTTACACTCGCAGCCCGATACCGTAATACGCCAAGTCATTGTGAAAAAAGCCGCTTTCTCCACCCTGCCCTTGCCCGCCGCCCTCTTGTCCAATCTGGACAGCCTGGGCTACCACAGCATGACCGCCATCCAGGCGGCCAGCCTGCCGGCCATCCTGGACGGCCAGGACCTGATCGCCCAGGCCAAGACCGGCAGCGGCAAGACAGCGGCTTTCGGACTCGGCATCCTGGCGCGGCTGAATCCGCGCTGGTTCGGCGTGCAGGCGCTGGTGCTCTGCCCCACCCGCGAACTGGCCGACCAAGTGGCGCAGGAAATCCGCCGCCTGGCGCGCAGCATAGACAATGTCAAAGTGGTTACCCTGACCGGCGGCAGCCCGATGGGCCCGCAGATCGGCTCGCTGGAACACGGCGCCCACATCGTGGTGGGCACGCCCGGCCGGCTGCAGGACCATCTGTTCCGCGGCTCGCTGAACCTGTCTGGCGTCGGCACCCTGGTGCTGGACGAGGCCGACCGCATGGTGGACATGGGCTTCATCGAGGAAATCGTCGGCATCGTGCGCGCCTGCCCGCGCCAGCGCCAGACGCTGATGTTCTCCGCCACCTATCCGGAAAACATCCGCAAGATCAGCGCCCAATTCATGCGCCGCCCGCAGGAAATCCAGGTGGAGTCGCTGCACGGCGGCGAGCGCATCGAACAATGGTTCTACAAGATCAAGCCGGAACAGAGGCTGGAAACCGTCACCACCATACTGCAACACCTGCGCCCGACCTCGGCGCTGGCCTTCTGCAACACCAAGGAGCGTTGCAAGGAACTGGTGCGCGACCTGCAGGCGCGCGGCTTCAGCGCGCTGGCGCTGTACGGCGACCTGGAACAGCGCGAGCGCGACCAGATCCTGCTGCGCTTCGCCAACAAGAGCGCCACCGTGCTGGTGGCCACCGATGTCGCCGCGCGCGGCCTGGACATCAAGGAGCTGGACCTGGTGATCAACGTCGACGTCACCCATGATCCTGAAATCCACATCCACCGCATCGGCCGCACCGGCCGCGGCGAGGCGATGGGCCTGGCGCTGACCCTGACCGCCGACAACGACGACAAGCGGCTGGCGCTGATCGAAGACTATCAGCAGGCGCCGCTGACCTGGGCCAAGCTGGAGCAACTGACCCCGGCCCCCGGCGGCCCGCTGCTGCCGCCGATGGTCACGCTGGAAATCGCCGGCGGCAAGCGCGAAAAACTGCGCCCCGGCGACATCCTCGGCGCGCTGACCGGCGACGCCGGCTTTACCGGCGCCCAGATCGGCAAGATCAACATCTTCGAATTCGCCAGCTTCGTGGCGCTGGACCGCGCCATCGCCGAGCAGGCGCTGCAGCGTCTGTCCGCCGGCAAGATCAAGGGCAAGCAGTTCAAGATGCGCCTGATTTGAACGCCAACGCGCCCCTGGAACCGACAAGCACTGCCGGGCCGGGGGCGTTTTTGCTAGAATACGTCTCATTAGCCGCAGACACGCACATCACCAGAATCCCATGAGCATCCAACTGAAAACCGCCCAAGACATCGAAAAGATGCGGATCGCCGGCCGCCTGGCGTCGGAAGTCCTCGACTACATCACCCCCTTCATCAAGCCCGGCGTCACCACCGAGGCCATCGACAAGCTGTGCCACGACTACATCGTCAATGAGCAGGGCGCGATCCCGGCGCCGCTGAACTACGCGCCGGACGGCCACAATCCGTACCCGAAGTCGGTGTGCACCTCGGTCAACCACGTGATCTGCCATGGCATCCCCAATGACAAGCCCTTGAAGAGCGGCGACATCATGAACCTGGACGTCACCGTGATCAAGGACGGCTACCACGGCGATACCAGCCGCATGTACCACGTCGGCAATATCAGCGAACACGCCCGCCGCCTGTCCCGCGTCACTTACGAATGCATGTGGCGCGGCATCGACAAGGTCAAGCCGGGCGCCACGCTGGGCGATATCGGCTACGCCATCCAGCAGCACGCGGAAAACTCCGGTTACAGCGTGGTGCAGGAATTCTGCGGCCACGGCATCGGCACCAAATTCCACGAAGAGCCGCAAGTGCTGCACTACGGCCGCCCCGGCACCGGGCTGGAACTGCAGGCCGGCATGATCTTCACCATCGAGCCGATGATCAACCAGGGCAAGCGCCACCTGCGCATGCTGGGCGATGGCTGGACCGTGGTCACCAAGGATCGCAGCCTGTCCGCGCAGTGGGAGCACACCGTGCTGGTCACCGACAGCGGCTACGAAATCCTGACCCAGTCCGCCGGCACCCCTCCCAAGCCAGGCAAGTAAACCAGGAACACCCTGATCAGCCCGGCGCAGCCGGGCTTTTTTACGCCCATGCCCGCGCCATCGTGCGCGGCGCGACTTTACCCAAAACCCGGCTTGCCCTGCCTCCTCCACTTTCTTACACTGAAGAAGTGAAACCACATCCAGCGGGAGCCGGCCATGGCACTGACCATCAATAGCAATCTCAGCGCGCTGCAGGGACAGAACCAGCTTAGCCAGACCCAAAAGGCCAAGGAAAAGCTGCTGGCCCAACTCTCCGCCGGCAAGACCACCGACAACGCCGCCAACAACCCGGCCAACGCCGCCATTTCCGAAGCGCTGCTGGCCCAGATCAACGGCAGCAATCAGGCGATCAACAACGCCAACGACGGCGTTTCTCTGGCCCAGACCGCCGACGGCGCGCTCAACCAGATCCAGGACAATACCCAACAGATCCAAGAGCTGGCGATCCAGGCCGGCAACGGCGCGCTCAGCGCCAGCAACCGCCAGGCGCTGCAACAGCAAGTGGACCAGTTGACCCAGGCCAATTCCGCCATCGTGCAAAGCACCGAATTCAACGGCACGCCGCTGTTGAATAGCAACAATCCCACCACCTTCCAGGTGGGCCCCAATGGCAGCGCCGACAACCAGGTCAATGTGCCCGGCATCAATCTCGCCGCGGCGCCGGCCAGCGGCGGGCTGAACAGCTACAACGCCAATCTGAACGCCACCGGCACCATAGACATCAGCACCCAGGCCGGCGCGCTGGCGGCGCAGCAGAGCACCGCGGCCGATCTCAACACCCTGGCCAGCACCCGCAGCACGCTGGGCGCGGTCAGCAACCGCTTCGAGGCCAGCATCAACGATCTGCAAACCGCCTCCCTTAACGCCTCCGCCGCCAATAGCCGCATCAGCGACACTGACTTCGCCTCCGCCTCCGCGCAATTGGCCGCCAACCAGATTCTAGGCCAGGCCGGCCTCGCCACCCAGGCGCAGGCCAATATCAGCGCGCGTTCGGCGCTGTCGCTGCTGGGCTGAGACCGGCCAGGCCCAAAGCCCAGTTTCCGCGCGCTTTAGCCGGCCAAGCCTTGTTACACGCGGTTACAAGCGATATCATTGGCACACACGCTTTTCGCGCACTAAATCATCGGGCACCCTGCGGTGCCCTTTGTCTATCTGAAGGAGTTGCATATGTCGACAAGCCCGGCCATCACGGTGTCCTCTCTGGACTATGAGCGCCTTGCCGCGCTGCTGGAGGATTGCGAGAGTGGCCACCCCACGGCGGCCGCGCTGGAGGCGGAACTGGAGCGGGCCGATGTGGTGGAACCCAGCGCCATGCCCGCCGGCATCATCACCATGAACAGCTGCGCGCGGGTTAAGCTGGACGATGCCCAGGAGAAAACCCTGACCCTGGTCTACCCGCGCGAAGCGGATAGCGAGCAAGGCAAGATCTCGGTGCTGGCGCCCATAGGCGCGGCGCTGCTGGGCCTGTCCGTGGGCCAGAGCATCGATTGGCCGACACCGGCCGGCAGCATCCGGCTGTCGGTGCTGGAAGTCACCTACCAGCCAGAAGCGGCGGGCGAACTGCACCGCTGATAAAAAAACCGGCCATCACATGGATGACCGGTTTTTTTGTGTCGCGCCAGCGGCAAAACCTTACCAGCAGCGCTGAATCGTCTGCGCCAGCTGCACCAGCCGGCCATGAAAGAAATGGCCGGCACCGGGAAAAACCACCACCGGCAAGCCTTGCGGCCGAGCCCAATCCATCACCGCGGATAGCGGAATCACCTCATCCTCCTCGCCGTGAATCACCAAGGCATCGGCCGGTACCTCAGGCGTGGGAGTCTCGTACTTGCCCACCGCCACGCCCATCAGCAGCAGTTTGTCCGACGCTATGCGCGCGCGAGTGCGCGCCGCGACGAAGCCACCGAAGGAGAAGCCGGCCAGCGCCAGCGGCAGCTCGCCCTGCTCGCCGCGCGCGTGCTCCACCACCGCGATCACGTCCTCCACCTCGCCATTGCCGTAATCGTGCTGGCCTTCGCTGTCGCCAACGCCGCGCAGATTCGGGCAATAGCAGACATAGCCCAGCTGCGACAGCGCCTTGGCCGCGGTCTGCACCACCTTATTGGTATTGGTGCCGCCCTGCAGCGGATTGGGGTGGCAGATCACCGCGATGCCGCGCGCCTCGCCCTGCGCCGCCACCACGATGGTTTCCAGGCCGCCGGCCGGGCCGGCCACCACTTGCTTGTTCATCGCCTTCAACATCAGATCTTCAACCTTTCCACCACGCGTCCGCCCACCATGTGCTCGGCGACGATTTCGTCGATGTCTTCCTTATCGACAAAGGTGTACCAGGTTTCCTCCGGGTACACCACCATCACCGGGCCGTCGTCGCAGCGCCCAAGACAGCCGGCCTTGTTGACGCGGATCTTGCCCTCACCGGCCAGGCCCAGCGCCTTGACCTTGTCCTTCATATAGCCCAGCAATTCGCTGGAACCATGATTGTTGCAGCAATCCTCGCAGCCGGCGCGCTGATTGCAGCAAATGAATACATGCTTGTCGAAAAAGCTCATGGAATGCCTCGTATGCTCACAGAACCATCTTAGAACCTGTTTACGATCTGCTGCGCGTCGGCGATACGGCGTTGAAAACAGCTTCGAAATGCTCATGTACCACACGTACATTCCGCTTTCTCAGCTGTTTTCGCCTTGTCTCGCTCTAGCTCGCGAGATCGTAAACAGGTTCTTAGGAGTCGCTATCCGCCCAGCCGCTGACGCCCAGCGTGGCGGCATTGTCGAACTTGGCGTACTTGCCGACGAAGGCCAGCCGCACCGCGCCGGTGGGACCGTTACGGTGCTTACCGATGATGGCCTCGGCCAGACCCTTCACTTCCTGATTCTCCGGGTTGTAATACTCTTCCCGGTACATGAAGACGATCAAGTCGGCATCCTGCTCGATGGCGCCGGATTCCCGCAAGTCCGACATCATCGGCCGCTTGTTGGGACGCTGCTCCACCGCCCGCGACAGCTGGGACAGCGCGATCACCGGCACTTGCAGCTCCTTGGCCAGGCCTTTCAGGCCGCGCGAAATTTCGCCCAGCTCGGCGGTGCGATTGTCGCCGCGGCCGGAACCCGACATCAGCTGCAAGTAATCGATGACGATCAGGCCCAGCTTGCCGCCGTGCTGGCGCGCCAGCCGGCGCGCGCGCGCGCGCACTTCCAACGCGGTCAGCGCGGCGGTCTCGTCGATATACATCGGCGCCTCGGACAGCTTGCCTATCGCATAGGTCAGCTTCTGCCAGTCGTCGTCGCCCAGCTTGCCGGTGCGCAGCGTATGCTGATCCAGCCGCCCCACCGAACCCAGCATACGCATCACCAGCTGCGCGCCGCCCATTTCCATGGAGAACACCGCCACCGGCAGATGCTGCTCCACCGCCACGTGCTCGGCGATATTCATCGAAAACGCGGTCTTACCCATGGACGGACGGCCGGCGACGATGATCAGATCGCCCGCCTGCAGGCCGGAAGTCTTGGCGTCCAGATCGACGAAGCCGGTGGGCACGCCGGTCACTTCGTCCGGGTTCTCGCGGCTGTAAAGCATGTCGATGCGCTCCACCACTTCCTTCAGCAAGCCCGGCATTTCCAGGAAGCCCTGCTTGGACTTGGCGGTGGATTCGGCGATCTGGAACACCTTGCCCTCGGCCTCGTCCAGCAATTGCGAGGCGTCACGTCCCATCGGCGCGTAAGCGGCCTCGACGATCTCGGTGCCCACCAGCGCCAACTGGCGCATGATGGAGCGTTCGCGCACGATTTCGGCGTAGCGGCGGATATTAGCGGCCGACGGCGTGTTCTGCGCCAGCGTCGCCAGATAGGACAGGCCGCCGACATTGCCCAGTTCGCCATTCTTGTCCAGGCTTTCCGATACCGTCACCACGTCGGCAGGGCGCGCCAGCTCCACCAGCCTGGCCACGTGCTTGTAGATCAGCCGGTGGTCATGGCGGTAGAAATCGGCCTCGGACACCACATCGGCGATCTTGTCCCAGGCGCTGTTGTCCAGCAGCAGGCCGCCCAGTACCGACTGTTCGGCCTCAATCGAATGAGGCGGCGTACGGATCGCCGCCATCTCGCTGTCAAAATTCTCGTACGATTCAGTCATGTAGACTCAAAGTGATAGCGCGGCCAAGCCGCGCGAATGAAGCAAACCGGGTTGAAGCGATCTTGGATTTTAACCCGAAACCGTCACCCGCTGAGCATGCTTGGCCGTGTGAGGAATCAGCAATTCATCCCGGCCACATAGCCGGACGACCACGCCCACTGGAAATTGTAGCCGCCCAGCCAGCCGGTGACGTCCACCACTTCGCCGATGAAGAACAGACCGGGCACCTCGTTGGCCATCATGGTCTTGGACGACAGTGACTTGGTCGACACGCCGCCCAGCGTCACCTCAGCCTTTTTATAGCCCTGGGTGCCATTGGGCTTGACGCGCCAGCCATGCAGCCGCTCAGCCAACTGCTGACGCTGCCGGGGCGACAAATCCTTCAACCGCAGATTGAAGCCCTCGCGCGCCAGCCAGGCCTCGGCGAAGCGCTTGGGCCAGCCGAACTCCGCCAGCGCGTTGGCGATTAATTGCTCGCTGCCGGCCTTTTGCTCCAGCCAGACCGCGGCGTCCGCGTCCGGCAGCAAGTCCAGCTCCAGCTCCATGCCCGGCTGCCAATAGGAAGACACTTGCAGAATCGCCGGCCCGGACACACCCTTGTGCGTGAACAACACGTTCTCGCGAAAGTGGCCCTTGCCGGCGCGCGCCTCCACCTCCAGCGACACCCCGGCCAGCGGCGCGAACGCCTCCGCGTCCTCCACATGGAAAGTCAACGGCACCAGCGCCGGCGTCAACGCCGTCAACTCCAGGCCAAACTGCTCGGCCAACCGGTAGCCGAACGGCGTCGCGCCGATCTGTGGAATCGACAAGCCGCCAGAGGCCACCACCAGCGACGCCGCGCGAAACGCGCCTGCGCTGGTCTCCAGCGTGAAGCCGTCCGCCGTCCGGCTCACTTGCTGGATGGATACCTCCATGCGCCGCTCCACCGCGCCCAGCCGGCACTCTTCGTCCAACATCGCGATGATGCGCTCGCTGCCCTCGTCGCAGAACAACTGGCCCAGTTTTTTCTCGTGGTAGCCGATACCGTGGCGCTCGACCATGGCGATGAAATCCTGCGGCGTGTACTGCGCCAGCGCCGAGCGGCAGAAATGGGGATTGGCCGACAGATAGCAGTCAAAACGCGCGTGCAGATTGGTGAAATTGCACCGGCCGCCGCCGGAAATGCGGATTTTCTCCGCCAGCTTGCGCGCATGGTCCAGCAACAGGACGCGGCGGCCGCGCTGACCTGCTGTAGCCGCGCACATCAGGCCGGCCGCGCCGGCCCCGATGACAATAACATTGTACTGCAATGGAGTTCATCCTTACTTTACTTTTTTAGTCAACTATTGGCGAGCAGCGGTTTAATCCAGTAAACTTGCGGCTAAAGCATCCGCTTATGCGGCGTACTTTCTCAACAAGGAGAGCATAATGGAACACAAACTGCCGGAACTGCCGTACGCGCTGGACGCGCTCGCCCCGCACATTTCCAAGGAAACCCTGGAATTCCACTACGGCAAGCACCATCAGACCTACATCACCAATCTGAACAACCTGATCAAGGGCACCGAGTTCGAAAACGCCTCTCTGGAAGAGATCGTGAAGAAATCCTCCGGCGGCATCTTCAACAACGCGGCCCAAGTCTGGAACCACACCTTCTACTGGCTGGGCTTCGCCCCCAACGCCGGCGAAGAGCGCAAGCCCAGCGGCGCGCTGGCCGACGCCATCAACGCCAAATGGGGTTCCTACGACGAATTCAAGAAAGCCTTCACCCAAACCGCCATCGGCACCTTCGGTTCCGGCTGGGCCTGGCTGGTGAAGAACAACGATGGCTCGCTGGACCTGGTATCCACCAGCAACGCCGCCACCCCGCTGACCACCGACAAGAAGCCGCTGCTGACCTGTGATGTATGGGAGCACGCGTATTATATCGATTACCGCAACAGCCGCCCGAACTATCTGGACAGCTTCTGGAAACTAGTGAACTGGGACTTCGTCGCCAAGAACTTCGCCTGATTTCCCGCTGCGCCGCAGCATCATGCCAAAAGGGACCTCGCGGTCCCTTTTTTGTTGCCCCCACATCGTAAAACAGCGTCTCAGGCTTGCGTGCCTTGCATTCGCTGCCGCAGCGCCGCCACCGCGCGCAGCGCGAAAGCGTAGATGGACAGCTGCGGGTTAGCGCCGACGCTAGTGGGAAACACCGAACCGTCCACCACGGTCAGATTGCCCAGCTGCCAATGCCGCCCCCACTCATCCACCACCCCGCCATCGGCGTCACCCGACATCGCCAAGCCTCCCATCACATGAGCGCTGACCACCTTGGCCAGCAGGGGCTTGAGCGCCAGTCCCCTTATCATGCTGCGGGCCTCGCCCCAGCTGCGCGCCAGGCCGGCCTGCTCATGCACCGTCAGCACCTGCTTGGCGCCGGCCGCGAACTGGATCTCCGCCATGCTCAGCCAGGCGCGGCGCGCGCCCTCCCAAAACACCTCGTTCAGGGGATAATCCAGCACCGGCGAACCATCGTCGCGCAAGCGCACCTCGCCGCCGCGGCTGTCAGGGTGGAAGCCGTCGCGCAGCAAGGCCAGCGTCGCGTGCAGATAGGGCAGCCGGCGCATCAGCGCCGCCTGACCGGCCCCGAGCCCGGGGAAAGTGATGCCGGCCAGCAGCGGGTGAATGGGCGGCACTTCCAGCTTATAGCCCAGCGGCCCATCCAGCGCGTGCGCATGCATGAAGTGGTCGCTGTACACCGTCTGCGGCGCGCCGTTGAACGGCTCCACCGCTTCCGGCATCAGCGCCGCCGACAACAGCACCGGGTGCAGGAAAGTCCGCGTTCCGGTATGGCCGCCCGGATCGATCAGGCCGCTGCGCAGCAGTATGGCCGGCGAACCGATGGCGCCGGCGGCTAATATCACCTGGCCCGCCGTCACCTTGAAACGGCGCCCGGTTTCGCCAACTCCATCCGCCGCCAGGAAATGCCCTTCCACGCCTTCCACCCGGTTCCGCGCCGCATTGGCGCGCAGCCGGTCTACCCGCGCGCGGCTGATCAGCCTGGCGCCATGCTCCAGCGCGGCTGGAATGGTGGTCACCAGCATCGACTGCTTGGCATTGGTGGGACAGCCCATACCGCAATAACCCAGATTCCAGCAGCCGCGCACATTGCGGCGGATGCGCGCGTGAGCAATGCCCAAGGCCTCGCAGCCGCGCGCCAACACCGCATTATTAGGATTCGGGTCCGGCTGCCAATCGGCGATGCCCAGCCGCGCCTCGGCCTGCACGAACCACGGCCGCATCGCCTGCTCGCTCAAGCCGCCTAGGCGATGACGCTCGCGCCACCAGTTCAAGGTGTCCGGCGGCGTGCGAAAGGAACTGGTCCAATTGACCACGGTGCTCCCGCCCACTGCCCGGCCCTGCAGGATGGAAATCCCCTTGTCCGCCGTTTTGCGACAGGCGGACTCCTGATACAGCTCCGGGTAGGCCTTGGCTTCCAACAGACGAAAATCGCGCGAGCTGTACAGCCCCCCCTCCTCCAACAGCAGCACGGCCAGCCCGGCCGCGGCCAATTGCTCGGCGGCCATGCCGCCGCCCGCGCCGCTGCCTATGATTACCACATCGGCGCTCAGCTCCAGATCCGGCTGCATCGCGCCGTCCAAAGCCTTCCAGCCGGCGGCGACGCCGGCCGCCACTGGATCCGGTATCGTCGCGCGGCTCATGGCAGCATCTCCATCACCGCCGCCGGCTGACGGTAGCCCAGTGCCGGCCAACTGGCCGGATTGCCGTACCAGGCCGCGTTCAGCAATTGATGCAAAGCCTGGTAGCCGCTGCGCAACAAGGGGAAGCTACTGCCGCGCCAGCGCCGCAGAAAGGCTGAGATATCGTCCGCCGACGCCTGCCGCCACGGCGTGGACACCCCGGCGATCCAGCGCCGCCCCCAGGGATTGCCCAGCAGATCCAGCAATTGACGCAGTTCGGCCCGCGTCGCTGGCGGCAAGCCGGCCACCGCGCGGTCAACGCCGCGCACCACATCCTCGGGCGGCGCGACGCCCGCCCCCAGAACGGCCGGGGCGATCGCCGCCAGCAGCTGGGCGTCCCGCGGCGTCAAGGCCCGCAGTTTCAAGGGCTTTGCCCAGTCCTCGGCCGGTCCCTCCGGCTGCGGCGAGGCCAGCAGCGTGGCCAGCGCCAGCGCCGCGGCGCCGCCCAGGCCGGTTTGCAGCAGTTGGCGGCGCGTCAGCATTTCAGCGCCCCAGCATCCATTTCAGCAGCCGCTCGACGCCGGCGCCATAAGGCGCGCGCGTCAACGTGGTGCCGGCCCAGCGGCTTTGCCGGAACACCGGCTTGAGCTTGGAGAAGGCCAGGAAGCCTTCCTTGGCATGGCAATGCCCCATGCCGGAAGGACCGACTCCGCCGAAGGGCAGATCGTCCTGCACCACTTGCAAAGCGATGTCGTTGATCGCCACCCCACCCGAAATCGTCTCGCGCAAGGTCTTCTCGATGCGCAGCGCGTCGTTGTCGAACAAATACAAGGCCAGCGGCCGCGGCCGCGCATTGACGTAGGCCAGCGCCTCGTCGAATTTGTCGTAGCTCAGCACCGGCAGGATAGGCCCGAAAATCTCCTCCCTCAGCAGCAGCGCGTCATCCGGGCAAGACTGCACCAGGGTCAGCGGGAATTTGCGCTTGGGACGCCAGTCTTCCGCCTCCGGATTGATCTGCTCCACTTCGGCGCCGGCCGCGCGCGCCTCCTCCAGCCATTGCAGCAGACGCTGACAATGGCGTTCATTGATGATGGAGCTGTAATCGGGATTGTCCGCCAGCGTCGGATAGGCGCGCCGCGCCGCGCCGCGCAACTCGTCCAACAAGGCTTCTTTATCCTTGTCATTGACCAGCACATAGTCCGGCGCCACGCAGGTCTGACCGGCGTTCAGCATCTTGCCGGCGACGATGGCCTCCGCCGCCTGGCGCAGATCGGCGCCCCTGGCGACGATGACCGGGGATTTACCGCCCAGCTCCAGCGTCACCGGCGTCAGGTTTTCCGCCGCCGCGCGCATCACATGACGGCCCACTGCGGTGGAGCCGGTGAAGAATAGATGGTCGAAGGGGAGCCGGGTGAAGTCCTGCGCCAGATCGGCATCGCCGTTGACCACCGCGATCACCTCCGGGCCCAGATAGCGCTCGGCCAGGCGCTGCAGCAGCGCCCCGGTTTCCGGCGTGAATTCCGACATCTTCACCATCACCCGGTTACCGGCCGCCAAGGCCGACACCAAGGGCCCCAGCGCTAGGAACAGCGGATAGTTCCACGGTACCAGCACGCCGATGACACCCAAGGGCTGCGGCATCACGCTATTGCCCGCCGGCTGGAACCACATTGACACGCCGCGCCGTTCCGGTCGCATCCAGCGCCGTAGGCGGCGGCGCGCATAGCGTATCGCCTGCAAGGACGGAAACAGCTCGGCCAGCCGGGTTTCCACCCCGCTGCGGTGGCCGAAGTCGCGGCTGATCGCGTCGACAAACTCCTGGCGATGCTGCTGCAACATGCTTTCCAGGCGCTTGAGCCACTCCAGCCGCTGCTGCAGCTGCGGAAATGGCGACTCGCGGCTGATGCGGTGCAGGCGGGCGAATTCCGCGTGCAGAAGATCATGCTGGCCAGTGGGCATGGTGACGGCATTCATTGTATTATCCTCGGATTGCTGTAGCCGAACGATTGTTTAGAGTCCAGACTCTAAAGCAAGATTATCATCGCCCACCCTCGCTGTCACCTGCTAGCCGCGCCATGTTGATCGATTTTTTCTACGCCCTGCGCAACGCCGGCCTGCCGGTGACGCTAAAAGAATTCCTCACCTTGCTGGAGGCCTTGCAAAAACGCGTCGCCTTCGGCGACCCGGACGCCTTCTACTATCTGGCGCGCACCACGCTGATCAAGGACGAAAAGCATTTCGATCGTTTCGACCAAGTGTTCGGCAGCCACTTCAACGGCCTGTCGCAATCGCTGGACGAGCAAAAGACCGAAATCCCCGAAGACTGGCTGCGCAAGCAGGTGGAAAAATACCTGTCCGAGGAAGAAAAACGCCAGTTGCAGGCGCTGGGCTGGGATCAGTTGATGGATACCCTGCGCCAGCGGCTGCAAGAACAACACGAGCGCCACCAGGGTGGCAATAAATGGATAGGCACCGGCGGCACCAGCCCCTTCGGCGCCTACGGCTACAACCCGGCCGGCATCCGCATCGGCCAGCGTGAATCGCGTCACCGCCGCGCGGTCAAGGTATGGGACCAGCGCGAATTCCGCAATTTCGACGACTCGGTGGAACTGGGCACCCGTAACCTCAAGATCGCGCTACGCCGGCTACGCGAATTCGCCCGCGACGGCGCCGAGGAAGTGCTGGACCTGGACGCCACCATCGCCGCCACCGCCGGCAAGGCCGGCATGCTGGATCTGCGCATGCAGCGCGAGCTGCGCAACGCGGTCAAGGTATTGGTGCTGTTCGACGTCGGCGGCTCGATGGACGACCACGTCAAGGCCTGCGAAGAGCTGTTTTCCGCGGTGAAGTCCGAATTCAAGCACCTAGAGTATTTCTACTTCCACAACTGCGTCTACGAAGCGGTGTGGAAGGACAATGCCCGCCGCCATACCCGCACCCTGCCCACCTGGGACCTGATCCACACCTTCGGCAGCGATTACAAGCTGATCATCGTCGGCGACGCCAGCATGAGCCCCTACGAGATCAGTTATCCGGGCGGCAGCGTCGAGCATATGAACCAGGAGGCAGGCGAAGTCTGGCTGCGCCGTCTGCTCGGCCATTTCAAGCACGCGGCCTGGCTCAATCCGGTGCCGGAGGCGCACTGGGACTACACCCAATCGCTGCACATGCTGCGCCAGCTGATGTCCGGCCGCATGTACGGGCTGACGCTGCAAGGCATAGATCAGGCGATGCGCGCATTGAAGCGCAGCGCGTCTTGAATTTTAACTTTCCGACACAAATTATTACTTGAGCTTGCGGCGGCTTGTGTTCCAGAATGAAATCACAGGGGGCCGCCATAGACGACTTTGCTTCACAGGCCTGTTCGCCGGCTGTCGTCTCCAACCAATAAGTTCGTACTCAAGCCTCGGGGAACCATGCCATGGAAATTTTGCTTTTATTCGCCCTCATCGCCGCTGTGGTCGTCGTTGCCAAGATGCTGAGCGGCCCGGTGGAAGACCAGGACAAGCTGGCCCCGATCCGCATTCGCAACGATCAGGAGCGGCGCCGTCGCTGACCCCGTCCACGCATAAGAAAAGAAAAAGCGCGCCGCTGGCGCGCTTTTTCATTGCAATGGCACTTGGCTCACAGCTCGCGCTGTGGCACCAGCACCGTCCGGTTGCCATTGCTCTCCATCGGGCTGACGATGCCGGCGGCCTCCATTTCCTCGATCAGCCGCGCGGCGCGGTTATAGCCTATGCGCAGATGGCGCTGCACCGAGGAAATCGACGGCTTGCGGGTGCGCATCACGATTTCCACCGCCTCGTCGTAGAGCGGGTCGCTCTCGCTGGCCGCCTGCGCCTTGGCGGTGGCCGCGGCCGACTCCTCCTCCGCCTCGCTCTCGCCGGTCAGCAGCCCTTCCACATAGTCAGGCTCGCCAAATTGCTTCAGATGCTCGACGATGGCGTGCACTTCGTCGTCGGTGACGAAGGCGCCATGCACCCGCTGCGGATAGCCGGTGCCCGGCGGCAGGAACAACATGTCACCCTGGCCCAGCAGGCTTTCCGCGCCCATCTGATCTAGAATGGTGCGGCTGTCCACCTTGCTGGACACCTGGAAGGCGATGCGCGTAGGAATATTGGCCTTGATCAGGCCGGTGATCACGTCCACCGACGGCCGCTGCGTGGCCAGGATCAGATGGATGCCGGCGGCGCGCGCCTTCTGCGCCAGCCGCGCGATCAGTTCTTCGATCTTCTTGCCGGCCACCATCATCAGGTCGGCGAATTCGTCCACCACCACCACGATGAAGGGCAGCGGCTCCAAGGGCTCCGGCGTTTCCGGCGTCAGGCTGAACGGATTGCCGATGCGCTGCCCCATGGCCTCGGCCTCGCGCACCTTGTCGTTGTAGCCGGCCAGATTGCGCACCCCCAACGCGCTCATCAGCCGGTAGCGGCGCTCCATCTCGCCCACGCACCAATTCAGCGCGTTGGCCGCCAGCTTCATATCGGTGACCACCGGCGCGAGCAAGTGCGGGATGTCGTTGTATACCGACAGTTCCAGCATCTTGGGATCTATCATGATGAAGCGCACTTCGTCCGGCCGCGCCTTGTACAACATCGACAGAATCATCGCGTTGACGCCCACCGATTTGCCGGAACCGGTGGTGCCGGCCACCAGCAGGTGCGGCGCCTTGGCCAGGTCCATCGCCACCGGCTGGCCGGTGATGTCCTTGCCCAAGGCCAGCGTCAGCCGCGAACTGGGCAGCTGGAAGGCCTCGGAGGAGAATATCTCCGACAGCCGGATCATCTGTCGCTTGGGATTGGGTAGCTCCAGACCCATGCAGGTCTTGCCGGGAATGGTTTCCACCACCCGGATCGCGGCCAGGCCCAACGCGCGCGACAAATCCTTCATCAGGTTGACCACCTGGTTGCCGCGCACGCCCACCGCCGGTTCCACTTCGTAGCGGGTGATCACCGGCCCGGCATAGGCATCCACCACGCTGACCTTGACCTTGAACTCGGCCAACTTTTCCTCGATGACGATGCCGCGTTCCAGCAGTTCCTCTTCCGAGCAGCTCACCGTCGCCTCATCGGCTGGACGCAGCAAGTCCAGGCCCGGCAAACCATAACCGTCGTACACCGGCCTTGGCTTGGGAGGCGTCGGCTCGGCCGCGCGTTCCACCTCGGCCTGCGCCTGCAGCGCCCAATCGCCGGACTGCGGCGCGGCATCCCAAGGCAGGCTGGTTTCCTCCGGCGCTTCCGCCGTCGTCTCGGCGGCGACAGGGGCGTCGATCAAGACCCAGGGCAGCGGCTTGGCGGCCAACTGCTGCGCCGCCGCGGCCACGGTGGGCGGCTCCGCCGGCACGCTCTCGCGTTGCACCACGGCGGGTTTCTCCTCTTCCTGCACCAGCACCGAGCGGGTCTGCGGCCAGCGCCATGGCGCTGGTTCGGCGGCGCGCGGCGCTTCCGGTTCGTCGATGACCACGACCGGCAGCGGCGCCGGCGACGCGAACGGCGGCCTCTCCGTCATGGAAACCGGCGGCGCGTCGGCGAAGACCTGCGGCGTGAAAACCGCGGACTGCCGCTCGATCGGCGTCGCCATCGGCGGCGCAGTGACCACCTCAAGCTCAGCCGGCGCCTCGGCGGCCAAGCCGGGCGCTATCGCATAGTCCACGATTTCCGGCTCAGGGAAGCTTGCGACAAACACAGCGGACTCGGCGGCGTCGGGCTCGGCGTCGGGCGGCGTCGGCAGCGAGCCAGGGAATTCGACTAGCCCGGCATAGGCGGCAAGCTCGGGCTCCGCTGGCG
>NZ_JAJOHW010000174.1 GCF_021129195.1 Chromobacterium aquaticum
GCGCGCGCCGCTGGCCTCAGCGCTGGGCACTGATTATCTGGTGGAGGATGCCGCCTGCCTGTCGCAGATCGGCAGCGGCTCGCTGCCGGTGGACCGGCTGCCCAGCTGGGCGCTGGCGGTGGCGCCGGCCGATGGCAAGGGCGGCACGCTGGAGCGGCTGGCCGAGGCCCTGCGCGCGCTGCCGCGTCCGGTGATAGGCCGGCTGACCGACGGCCGGCTGTGGCTGGATCTGCGCTGCCTGGAGGACGAAGCCGGCTTTATCGCCAATCTGGAGTCATTGCCGCGACCATAGCAGCACCAGCAGTGCCGCCGCCGCCGTCCAGCAGACGGCGGCGCCTATCAGCGCCGGTCCCAGCCGCCAGCGGTCCACCAGCCAATACAGCGCCAGCAGATAGATGAAATAAGGCAGCAAGGAGGCCATGCCGAACAACAAAGTGGCCTTCAGCGCGGCCACGCCGCGCTCGCCGCCTACAATATAGTGAGCGATCAGCGCAAAAGTGGGGAATAGCGGCACCAGGCCGGCGATGTAGTAATTCCTGGACTTGGCCAGCACGCTGATCAAGAGCACCGCCAACGCGCCCAACAGGCTTTTCAGCAGCAAGGCCATTCGCTTCCCCGTTCTCGACAAAACCCGGATTGTGGCATAAGCGCGGCGCGGCGCAAGGGATACCCATCCTGATGGCAGGGTCTGTGAGGCTCATTCTTGTTCTCATTCTCATTAATAAAAACAATCAGTTTTTATATTTAATAGCTTTTGTGCGATAATAGAAGCTCCCATCCACTGCTTGGCTGTCACGACCATGGCCCATATACATCATGCCCACGATGAGGGCAGCGTCGAAAAACGCCGCGCCGGCCGCCTCAGCACGCAGGTCAGCGTCGTCGTCAACCTGCTGTTGTCCACCATACAGATCGTGGTCGGCGCGCTGGCGCACTCCTCGGCGCTGATCGCCGACGGCGTGCACTCGCTGTCCGACCTGCTGGCCGACTTCGTCGTGCTGCTGGCCGGCAAGCACAGCCACAAAGCGCCGGACCATGACCACCAGTATGGCCATCACCGCTATGAAAATGCCGCCTCGCTGGCGCTTGGCCTGCTATTGCTGGGCGTGGGCCTGGGCATGCTCTATGCCGCCGCAGGCAAGTTCAGCCATCCGGACACCATTCCCACCGTGCACACCATCGCCTTGTGGATCGCGCTGCTGGCGCTGGTCGCAAAAGAGCTTTTGTTCCGCTACATGCTGGCGGTGGCCAAGCGCGTGCGCTCCAGCATGCTGGTGGCCAATGCCTGGCACGCGCGCTCCGACGCCGCCTCCTCCCTGGTGGTGGCCTTGGGCATCGTCGGCAACCTGATGGGCTACCCGCTGCTGGACCCGGTGGCCGCCTTGCTGGTGGGCTTGCTGGTCACGCGCATGGGCTGGCGCTTCGGCTGGGACGCGATGAATGATCTGATGGACCGCGCCGCCGACGACGACACCATCGCCGCCATCCGCCAGACCTTGCTCGGCACCCCCGGCATTTACGGCGTGCACGATCTGCGCACCCGCAAGATGGGGGACCTGATCCTGGTGGATGTACACCTGGAAGTGGACGGCTCCATCAATGTGGAGCAAGCCCACGCCATTTCCGAGACCGCGCGCCACCGCGTGCTGGAACGCCACCCGGTGCTGGACGTGCTGGCGCATATCGACCCGGCCGGCCACTATCTGCCAGGCGCGACGCCCACGCATTGACGCGGCGGGCGCGGACCGCAAGCCGGCAATAAACTTCCAAAGTGGCCAAACCCGCCGTTTCTGGCGATACTTGGCCTTTTCCCCGCGCCATTCCTCCCGCCATGATCATCGCCACCGCCGGACACGTCGACCACGGCAAGACTTCGCTGCTGCATGCCCTGACCGGCACCGATGCCGACCGCCTGCCGGAAGAGAAAAAGCGCGGCATGACCATAGACCTGGGCTATGCCTATCTGCCAACGCCGGATGGCGGCATGGTGGGCTTCATCGACGTGCCCGGCCATGAGCGCTTCCTCGGCAATATGCTGGCCGGCGTCGGCGGCGTGCGTCACGCGCTGCTGGTGGTCGCCGCCGACGACGGCGTGATGCCGCAGACCTGGACAGCCTGACCGTGGCCATCAGCAAGAGCGACCTGGCCGACGCCGCGCAACTGGAACGCGTGCTCGCGCAAACGCGGCAAACGCTGGCCGCGCCCGGGCTGCCGCCAGCCGTCCTATTCCCGGTGTCCGCCGTCAGCGGCGCCGGCATCAATGCCTTGCGGCGGCATTTGCTGCAATTGCCCAGCGGCGACCTCGGCGTCGAGCGGCGCTTCCGCCTGGCGATAGACCGCGCCTTCATCATCGGCGGCGCCGGCCTGGTGGTGACCGGCACCGCCTGGGGCGGCCGCGTCGAAGTCGGCGATACGCTATGGCTCAGCGGCAAGGAGGTCCCGATGCGCGTGCGCGGCCTGCATGTGCAGAACCAGCCGGCGCGCCAAGGCCAGGCCGGCCAGCGCATCGCGCTCAATCTGAGCGGCGAGGCGGAAAAACAAGACATCCAGCGTGGTGACTGGCTGCTGGCCGCGGCGCCGCCGGCACCCGCCGCCCGCGTCAGCGTGCGGCTGCGTCTGACCGCCG
>NZ_JAJOHW010000175.1 GCF_021129195.1 Chromobacterium aquaticum
TCTTCACGCTTGGTGCCGCGCAGCAGCACGCCAACGTTGTCGCCTGCCTGACCTTGGTCCAGCAGCTTGCGGAACATTTCCACGCCGGTGCAAGTGGTCTTCGCGGTAGCCTTCAGGCCCACGATTTCCAGTTCTTCGCCGACTTTAACAATGCCGCGCTCTACGCGACCGGTTACCACGGTGCCGCGGCCGGAGATCGAGAACACATCTTCGATCGGCAGCAGGAACGGCTTGTCGATGGCGCGTTCCGGAGTCGGAATGTAGGAATCCAGGGCAGCAGCCAGCTTGAAGATGGCCGGTTCGCCGTATTCGGACTGGTCGCCTTCCAGCGCCAGACGAGCGGAGCCGATCACCACCGGGGTGTCGTCGCCCGGGAAGTCGTAGGAAGACAGCAGATCGCGCACTTCCATTTCAACCAGTTCCAACAGCTCAGCGTCGTCCACCAGGTCGGCCTTGTTCAGGAACACGATGATGTACGGAACGCCAACCTGACGGGACAGCAGGATGTGTTCGCGGGTTTGCGGCATCGGACCGTCAGCGGCCGAGCACACCAG
>NZ_JAJOHW010000176.1 GCF_021129195.1 Chromobacterium aquaticum
CGCCCATGCCGCCGCATCGACTCCGCCTCCACCGCGCTCGCCAATCTGGGCGAGGCGGACCCGCCGCCCCAGGCAAGGGGAAGCCGACATGAGCACCACCTATATCCCCCCGGTGGACACCATCCCCCTCAGGCTCTGCGACGGCAGAACCGTGCAGGCCCACGCCAGCTGGTTCATCTGCGGCACCGAATACCCACCCGACTTCGCCAACTACACCCCACTCGTCAACGGCGAGCGCGCCTTCGCCGCCGTCCACCAGGCCATCGCCAGCGCGCAACGCTCCGTCGACATCGTTTGCTGGGGCTTCCAGCCCTCCATGCGCTTCGTCCGCGACGGCAGCGCGCCCGCCATCGGCGCCCTCCTCGAACAAAAAGCCCGCGCCGGCGTTCAGGTCCGCGTGCTGGGATGGACCCTCGAACCCTTCGGCATCAGCGTCACCGGCGCCGCCGGCGAAGCCAATATGCCCGGCAAGAACCCCGTCGCCATCATGGACCGCCGCCAAAGCGCCGAACTCGATCCCGATGAGCAAAGACAGGCGCAGCAAGAGTACGACGCCCAGTTTCAGGTCGATCGAGACTGGTTCCGCGCCTACGACCGCAAACAGCCCGCGCTGCCGCTGCGCTTCGTCGGCCGCGGCTTCAGCCTCAAGGACCGCATCAAGATCTTCAAGAGCATCAGCCGCGCCGACCTCAAGGCGCTGGACAACGATAGCAACACCCTGGACCGCGACCTCAGCCTCGGCAGCCGCCTCGTCATGGCCGGCGTCCCGTCCCACCACCAAAAAATGGTGCTGGTCGACTATCAGGACGACACCGCCGCCATCGGCTTCGTCATGGGCCACAATATGCTGGACGGCTACTGGGACAACGACGCCCACAGCCGGCAGCGCCAGCCCCATGACCGCGGCCGCAACGGGGCCTATCCGATGCAGGACCTTTCCTGCCAGCTCAGCGGCCCCATCCTCGAATACCTGCACCTCAACTTCGCCCAGGCCTGGCACAAGGAAACCGGCGAGGATTTGCTCGGCGAGCGCGACGCCCAAACCGTCGGCGAGGGCCTGGAGCGCGTCTTCCGCCAACAAAAGCTGCCCACCGCCAACAGCGTGATGGCCCAGATCCTGCGCACCCAGCCCCAGGACAACGCCCAGGACATCGAAACGCTGTATCTGCACACCGTCGGCAACGCCACCCAATACATCTATATCGAGAACCAGTACTTCCGCTGGCCGGTGCTGGCCGAGCGCCTCCTCAAAAATGTGCGGACCCAGACCGCGTGCGGCCGCGACTGCACCCAGCACGGCCAACTGCACCTGTTCGTGGTCACCAATGCCAGCGACGACGGCATGGGCCGCGGCGGCGTCAACACCTACCGCATGCTGGACGCGCTCGGCCGCGCCGACACCCTGCCCGCCGTCGCCCGTACCCAACAAGTGGCGCAGCTGGAACAACGGCTGGAAGCCGCCCGCCAGGCCGAACGCGCCGGACAGACCCTGCCGCCCGGCCAGAGCGCCGCCGACCTGGCCGCGCAACTGGAAGCAGCCCGTCAGGCCAAGATCGACGAAGTGAGCGACAGCCAGGAAATCCAGCAACTGGAGCGCGCCTGCGAGCGGGCTGCCGCCGCCGAGCGCGCCGGCCAGACCCTGCCGCCGGGACAAAGC
>NZ_JAJOHW010000177.1 GCF_021129195.1 Chromobacterium aquaticum
GCGAGATCGCCGCCAGCAGCAGCCAGGCGGCCAGGTCGCGCCATAAGCCGCGGCCCGGCGAAAACGGCACCGCGCGCGCGCTCAGCGCCGCCTGCTGGCGACGCGCCATGCGCCGTTCGATGAAGAAGGAAAACACCGCCGGCAACAGCAGCATCAGGCCCACCACCGCGCCGCGCGGGAAGTTCTGCTGCCCCACCACCTGCTTGAAGGCTTCCACCGCCAGCACATTGTAGTCGCCGCCCACCACCTTGGGCACGCCGAAGTCGGTGATCACCAGGGTGAACACCACCAGGCCCGCCGACACCAGCCCATAACGCGCGCCCGGCAGGGTAATGGTGAGGAAGCGGCGCAGCGCGCCGGCGCCCAGCGCGCGGCCGGCCTCGTACAAGCGCGCGTCCGACGCCGACAGCGCGGTCAGCAGGATCAGCAGCGCGTGCGGAAAAGTGTAGAAGGCTTCGCCCAGCACCATGCCCCAGAAGCCGTAAATGCTGGCGCCGGCCAGCCAGGATTTGAGCAGACCCTGGTTGCCGAACAAATACACCAGCGAGATGGCCGGCATCAGGGACGGCGCCAACAGCGGCGACAGGGCGATCTGGCGGAACACCCCGCCGCCCCAAACGCGGCTGCGGCTCAGCCCCCAGGCGAAGGCGAAAGCCAGCGGCAGCACCAGCGCGGTGACGGTCAGCGCCAGCCACAGGCTGTGGCGGGCGGCGCGCATCAGGCCGGGGCTGTCCAGCACCTGGACGAAGTTGGCCAGGCCGACGAAGCCGTCGTCCATGTCCAACACCGATTTGCCGAAGATGAACAGCAGCGGCAGGCCCAAGGCCAGCGCCAGCAGCGCCGCCAACGTCCACACCAGCGCGGAAGCCAGCCGCCGTTCGCCATTGGCGGCGCCGGCCGGCGCGGCGCGCCATCCGTTCAAGGCGCGGCTCAGCATGCGCCCTCCCCGGCATAGGCCCGCAACAAGGCGGCCGGCAGTTCCACCGGCACCACTTCGCCCGGCGCCAGCGGCTGGCGCTGCAACATGGATGGGCAGATTTCGGCATGCAACACCAGGCCGGGCATGGCTTCCGGCTGCAGGCGCAGCCGGGTCATCGCACCGCCGAAGCTGACGTCGTCCACCCGCGCCAGCAAGGTGTTGGGCGCGCCGTCCCAGCGCGCCTTGACGATGATGTCTTCCGGCCGCAGAAACAGGGTCAGCGCCTCGCTGTGCGGCAGCGGCGCGTCCAGCCGCAGCAGGCAATTGCCGACGGCGGCGCTGTGCGCGTCCCGCCGCCGCGCCGGCAGCCAGTTGGCGGCGCCGACGAATTCGGCGACGAAGCGGCTGGCCGGCCGGCGGTAGATTTCGGCCGGCGTGCCGATCTGCTCGATGCCGCCGGCGTTCATCACCACCACCCGGTCGGCGATGGCCAGCGCCTCGGCCTGGTCATGGGTCACCATCAAGGTGGTGACGCCCAGGCGTTTTTGCAGGCCCTTGAGTTCGTCGCGCAGTTTGTCGCGCACCCGCGCGTCCAAGGCGGACAGCGGTTCGTCCAGCAGCAGCAGGCCGGGCGAGGTGGCCAGCGCGCGCGCCAGCGCCACGCGCTGCTGCTGGCCGCCGGACAGCTGGGCCGGATATTTGTCCTCGGCGCCGGGCAGGCCCACCAGGTCCAGGAGTTCGCGCACGCGGCGAGCGTGGCGCGCGCCGCCGCCGCGCGGCTTGAGGCCGTAGGCGATATTGTCGGCGACATTGAGATTGGGGAACAGCGCATAGCTCTGGAACACGATGCCGTAATCGCGGCGCGCCGGCGGCTCGCGGGTAATGTCGCGCTCCAGCAGGTGAACGCTGCCGGCGTCCGGCTGGTCCAGCCCGGCGATCAGGCGCAGCAAGGTGGTCTTGCCGCAGCCGGAGGGGCCCAGCAGGCAGACGAATTCGCCCTTGCGTATGGACAGCGATACGCCGTCCAGCGCGGTGAAGCCGCCAAAACGGCGGCTGAGGCCGCGGACGGACAGGTGTTCGGACAAGCCGCTGAGGCTATCGGCCGGTTTCATGCGCAACTCCAGGATGTCTTGCAATGGGACGACGCCGCCCGGCGGACGGGCGGCGTGACAGAGGGAGCCGGATCAGCTCTTGGGTTCGGCCTTGCTTTCATAGCGGCGCGACCATTCCTGCAGGATGGCCTCGCGCTGCTTGGCGGCCCAGGCGAAGTTGTTCTTGCTCAGGCGCTTGGCGTAGTCGGCGGGGATGAAGGGATTGGGCTTGGCCACGCCGGGCATGGCCAGCACCGCGTAGTTCTTTTCATACAGGCGCATCGCCGGCAGGCTGACCGAGAAGTCCGCCAGCTTTTGCGCGGCGGCCAGCTTCTTGCTGCCCTTGAGGATGGCGGTGGCTTCCAGGTCCCAGCCCAGGCCTTCCTTCGGGTAGATCAGGTCTATCGGCGCGCCCTTTTCCTTCAGTTGGGCGCCGCGGTATTCGAAGGAGATGCCTATCGGGTACTCGCCGGCGGCGGCCATCTTGCACGGCTTGGAGCCGGAGTGGACGTACTGGGCCATATTGGCGTGCAGCTTGTCCATATAATCCCAGCCCTTTTTCTCGCCCATCATCTGCAGCCAGGCGGACACGTCCAGATAGCCGGTGCCGGAGGACGCCGGGTGCGGCATCACGATCTGGCCCTTATAGGCCGGCTTGGTCAGATCCGCCCAGCTCTCGGGCTTGGGCAGGTTCTTCTTGGCCGCTTCCACGGTGTTGAAACAGATGGTGGCCGCCCACACGTCCATGCCGGTCCACTTGGGCGGCTTGGCCTTGTCCACGAAGGCCGGGCTCAGCTTTTCCACGCCCTTGGGCGCGTACGGCTGCAGCATGCCCTGCTGGTCCAGGATCATCAGACTGGTGGCGGCCAGGCCCCACACCGCGTCGGCCTGCGGATTGTTTTTTTCGGACAGCAGCTTGGCGGTGATGATGCCGGTGGATTCGCGCACGAAGCGGATCTCGATGTCCGGGTTGGCCTTCTCGAAAGCCTCCTTGTAGTCCTTGACCTGATCCGCTTCCAGCGCGGTGTACACGGTCAGGGTGGTGGCGGCCTGCGCCAGCGGGGCCATCAGGCCGGCCAAGGCCAGGCCGGCGGCCAGGACAATCTGCTGTTTCATCGACATCGCTCCAATGGGTTTAGATGTATAGACCTTATGGTCCGCACACCATCCGTGAATCAGCCGCCACCTTACGACGCGTCGATGACAGCGCGGTGACGGCCGGGTGAAGCTTGTCTTGCGCAGCTGGATGTCCTGCCGCCGGCAAGCGGCCTACCAGGCCAGCGGTCCTTTCTCGCCGTTGGCGTGCTCGCCGTAATACAGCGATGGCAAGAGCCGCGCCAGGCAGCTGAACTCGTTGTAGCAATGGCGCATCAGCTCCAGGCCCAGTTGTTCCGGCACCGCTTCGCCGCAGCCATCGGCCGCGCCCAGCAGAAAGCGGCTGCGCAGCACCGCGCCATGGGCGGTGTCGCGCGTCAGATGCACCATCTCCCCGTCCAGCGGATCACCATCGGCGCTGAGCCGCGGCTCGTCGCCAAAGGCGATGCGCGCACACACCGCGGCAGAAACATCGCCGCAAGCGCGCGCCGCCTTGAGCAGGCCGGCGCCGAAAAAGCTTTCCGCCGGGTGGAATTTCAGCACCGCCGACACCGGCGGGATCTCGCCCAAGGCCTCCACCGCACGCACCGTGGCGCCGACATAGCTGCCGCTCTGCCGGCGCGACTCGCTCCAGCCGTGCAATTGCACATGATCGTGCGGATGCCACCAGCGGATATGCTGGGTGGTGTCGAAGAAGTTAAACCACCAGTCGAACATGCGGCCGGCGCAGCCGGGCAGCTCGGTACGCACCGCCACCAACAGCCTGCCGTCGTCCAGCCGGCGCACGCCGGTTTCCAGGGCCAGCGGGCCCGGCTGCAGCAATTCATCGTAAATGCCCGCATGGCGCGGGCGTGTTTCCGTAGTCTGATTCACAGTACACTCCTTGGACAGGTAAAGACCATGGCGCGGCGACGCGCCTCCACAAATTAAGAAACGTTATGCGTTTCCATATTGAGGAAAGCTCATTCAGATGTCAAGCCAGGACCAGGCGCCGCGCTCGCGCGGCCGCCCCGCCGTGCCGGAACAGGAATTGCGCCAACAGGTGCTGGACGCCGCCACCGAACTCTTGCTGAACCAGGGCTATCAGGCCGCCACCATGGCGGCGGTGGCGCAGCGGGCCGGCGTGGCCAAGAAAACGGTGTACCGTTTCGCCGACAACAGCGAGCAATTGCTGGGCGCGGTGATCCACGGCTGGACCGATGACTTCGTCGCGCCGATGCAGGCGCCGCTGACGGACGCCGCCGATCTGCCGCAAGCGCTGGAAGCCTTGCTGAACACAGTGGCGGCCAAGGTGCTGTCGCGCGAAGCGGTGGGACTGTTCCGCTTATTGGTGGGCGATTTTCCCGGCAAGGAGCGGGCGCTGGAACAATACGCCGAGCACGGGGTGCGGCGCTGCGCCGCCATGCTGGCCGGCTGGCTGGAGCAGCAGGCCGCCCGCGGCCTGATCCGCTGCCCGGACCCAATGCAGACCGCCGAACTGCTGCTGGCGCTGACCATCGCCGAGCCTCTGCGCCAGATGGCGCTGGGCCTGACCCCGCCGCTGCCGGACAGCGATCTGGGCGCGCGCACCCGCGCGGCGGTGGCCTTGTGCTGCGCCGGCCTGCTGCCGCGCTGATCGCCAGCGGCGCATGTCCAACATACAAAACGCAAAGTCTTGTCTAGACTATGCTAATGACTGCCATATTTTGCGACCATGAATCTGCGCCGCATCTTCTCTAGCATCGTGACCCGCCTGCTGCTGCTGGCGCTGTGCATCGTGACCCTGGGCGCGGTGGCGCGTTACTACGCGCTCAGCCATTTCCTGCGCGAAGATCTGAGCACGGTGGTGCAGAATCAGCAGATGGCGCTGGCCAGCTATGTCGCCCGCGACGTGGACTTCAAGATAGAACAGCGCCAGGCGCTGCTGCGGCGCCTGGCGAGCTCGCTGCCCGCCGCGCTGCTGCAACGGCCGGCCGAGCTGCAGGCCTGGCTGCGCCTGCATTGCGATTTCCAGTGCCCGTTCTCTCAGGGCTTGTTCGTGGTGACGCAGGAGGGCCGCGCCATCGCCGATTACCCGCCCTTGCCCGGCCGTGTCGGCAGCGACTTTTCCGACCGCGACTATATCAGCGCCGCGCTGTCCGCCCCGGCCAGGCTGGACCGCATCGTCATCGGCCGCCCCGTCATCGGCCGCGCCAGCAAAAAACCGGTGCTGCCCATGGCCGCGGCCTTGCCGTGGCGCGATGGCCGCCCGCAAGGCGCGTTGGCCGGCATCACCGCGCTGGCCGCGCCGGGCTTCATGGATTTGCTGCTGGCTTCCCACATCGGCAGGCCGAATAGCGGCTTTTTGCTGATCTCGCCGCAGGACAAGCTGTTCGTCGCCTCCTCGCAGCCGGACATGGTGCTCAAACCCACGCCGCCGGCGGGCATCAATCCCTTGCACGATCGGGCGATGGCCGGCTTCCGCGGCGTGGGCATCACCATCAACGCCAAGGGACGCGAGGAAGTGTCCGCCATCGCCTCGGTGCCCAGCACCGGCTGGTTCGTGGTGGCGCGGCTGCCGAGCAGCGAGGCCTTCGCCACCGTGGGCAGGGCGCAAGCCTTTCTGCTGAAAAACGCGGTGATCGCCATCCTGATCTTCGGCGTGGCGGCCGGCATCGGCCTCTATTTACTGTTCCGCCCGCTGTTCCGCGCCGCCAGCCACGCCGATCGCATGACCCGCGGCGAGCTGCCGCTGGAGCCACTGCCGCTGACGCGCAACGACGAGGTCGGCCATTTGATCGCCGCCTTCAACCGGCTGTTGAACAAACTCAACCAGCAACAGACCGAGCTGGCGCGCATGGCCCACCACGACGCGCTGACCGGGCTGCCCAACCGCGCGCTGCTGTCGGACCGCCTGAACATGGCGCTGGCGCGCGCGCAGCGCAATGAGAGAAAGCTGGGCCTGTTGTTCCTGGACCTGGACGGTTTCAAGCTGATCAACGACAACTATGGCCACAAGGCCGGCGACAAGGTGTTGTGGCAGGCGGCGCAGCGGCTGAGCGGCATCGTGCGCCAGACCGATACGCTCGCGCGCATCGGCGGTGACGAGTTCGTATTGTTGATAGGCGATCTGGGCGCGGACGCGGAGGAAGTGGCGCGCATCGTCGCCGCCAAATGCCTGGAAGCGATGCAGGAGCCGTTCGACATCGGCGGCGAGCAGCGTCAGCTGGGCATCTCCATCGGCATTGCGCTGGGCGGCGGCGACAGCAGCGCGGACAGCCTGCTGCAGGCGGCGGACCAGGCGATGTACCGCGCCAAGAAGTCCGGGCGCAGCGGCTGCGAAACCATCACTCTGTAAGAACCAGTTTACGATCTCGCGAGCTAAGGCGAGACAAGGCGAAAACCGGCGAAAAAGCGGAATGTACAAGTGGTACATGAGCATTTTGAGCTTGGTTTCAACGCCCATTTCTATCCATCCCGCCGACGCGCAGCAGATCGTAAACAGGTTCTAAGCACCCGGCGGTCCTGCCAGGCCACCGGAACAAGCCGTGGCTACACGATTTCCGGGATGTGCTCGATAAAGGCCACCCGCTCATTATTGTGCAGCACTTCCACCGATTTGTACGGCGGCGCGCCCGGCGGCAATACCCGGTCGTAACGAGCGTGCGCCACCGCCAGCACCTGCGGCCACATGCCGGGTTTCTGCACCAGGTGCAGGTCCAGCATCAGGATGGCGGGGTTGATGCCCTGCGGCTCGCGCATGGTCAGCACCGCATCCACCCCGGGATTGGCCACCACCACGTCGCCCAGCACGTGCAAGCTCTTGGGGTGGCCCGGCATCGCGTTCAGCCAGGCATGCCAGTTTCTTGATTGCAAAGCCATGTCCATTCTCCAGCCAATGGCGGAACGCGCTAGAAGAGCGGCTGCGCCGGCCCAGGCGTTCCGCGGCGGGACCGGTGCGCGGTCCGCCGCGACGCTGCCGGCGAACTGCCCCGGTTATAGCAAGCGGCGGCGCTGACGCCGCCGCCGTTTTCCCATCATTAAGTACAGTTCTCACTTAAACTGTCCGTCAGTAGCCGCAACAGCCGCTCGCCGGCCTCGGCCAATTCGCCGTCGTTGCGCAACACCGCCGCGCCCGGCGGCGCTTGCAGCGTCGCCGCTTCTTCCAGCCGCGCGGCGATGCGCTCTGCCGATTCGCGGCCGCGGCTGGCCAGCCGCGCCGCCAGCACCTCGGGGCTGGCGACTATCCACACCGGGCGCAAGCCGGGAAAGCGCTGCACCGCCAGCGGCAGCGCCGAACGCGAGCCATTGACCACCACGTCCAGGCCCTGCTCCAGCCACAGCGCCACCTCCACGCCCAGGCCATAGGCCAGGTCATGCCGCCGCCAGCTCAAGGCGAAACAGCCGCCCTGTTCGCGCTGTTCAAACTCCTCCCGGCTCAGCGCCACATGGTTCTCGCCGCCGGCGTCGGCCGGCCGGGTAATGTAGCGGTGGGCGAACACCAGCCGCCCGGAGGCCGGCAACCGCGCCCGCACATAGGCGAGCAGGCTGTCCTTGCCGGCGCCGGACGGGCCGATCACATACCACAACACTCCGGGCTCAGACTTCATAGCGCGCCACCTGCCCGTCGAAACCGCAGTACGCCAGATAGCGGAAGGCCTGGCCCGCCGCCGGCTCCGCGAACAGCGCCACGCCGTCCACCCGCGCGTGGGAAAAAACGGCGAACTGCCGCCGTGCCGCCTGCTCCAGCGCTCGTCCCGCCGCGCTGTCCGGCGCCAGCCGGCGGCTCAGCGTCAGGTGAAAGCGGTACTGTTCGAATACATAGGGATAGCCCCAACGCAGGTTCAAGCGCTCCTGGCGCGGGTCCAGCCCGGCGCGCGCCTTTAGCGGCCGCTCGCGGTCGGCCAGCGCGTCCAGCTCGATCACACAGGCGGCGGCCAGCTCGGCCAGTTCCGGCGGCGGCTCCGCCGGCCGCAGCGCCAGAAAATCCGCCAGCCAGCCCACCTCCAGCTCCAGCTCGAAGGGCTGGAAGCGTTGCGCCAGCGCCGAGGTGCGCTCCAGCAGCGCCGCCTCCTCCACCCCGGCGCGCAAGGCGAACGGCGCTTTCAAGGTGGCGTGAAATCCATAGCGTGCAGGCTCCATCGTCAGTTCCGCCAGGGCCTCGGCATCCATGCCCGGCGCGTGCGGCTGCAACACTTGCAGGCCGCTGTGCGCGTCCTGGCCCAGCCAGCCGCTGCCGGTGCGCCAGAAGGCGCTGTCCGGGCGCGGCGCGTAATACAGGGCGTAGCGCATCAAGCGTCCTCCATCACCAGTTGCACCAGGTCGCCGTTGAAACAGGTGACGCCGTACTGCACCGGCAGCCCCTCGGTATCGACGTTCAAGGACTTCACATGCAGCACCGGCCGGTTCTTGGGAATGCCCAGGTAGTCCACCGTTTCGCTGTCCGGCAGCCGCGCGGTGACGCGGGAAAAACGCCGGGTGTAATCGTCGATGCCGAAATGCGCCAGCGCGCGCGTCACCGAGCGTTCGCGCCGGTAGATTTCCGGCAGGCCGGGAAAACGCGCCGCTGGAAAGAACAGCGTCGCCCAGTCCACCACCCGCAGTTCCACCCGGCTCAGGGTCTTGATGCGCAGCAACGGCTCGCCCACCGCCACTTGCAGCAAGTCGGCCAGTTCGGCATTGGCCGGCACCGTATCGCTGGCCAGGATATCGATGTCCGAGTTCAGGTTCTGGCTGGCCATGTTCTGGGAGAAGCGGGTGCGCTTGCTGATCGCGTAGTCGATCGCATTGTCCTGGACAAAAGTGCCGCGCCCCTGCTCCACCCGCAGCAGGCCGCGCTCCACCAGCGTGGCCACCGCGCGCCTGATGGTATGGCGGTTGACGCAGAAGCGCTCCGCCAGTTGCAGCTCGGTGGGCAGCCGCTCGCCAGCGCGCAAGGCGCCGACGGCGATCTGCTCGGCCAGACTGTTTTCTATCTGCCGCCAGACGGCGACGCCGGAACCGCGTTCAATCATCTTTCAAGCCCTTTCTCTCCCGCGGCGGCCAAGGTCTAGCGCCGCCACCCAATCGTCACAAAACCTTCATCGCCGCATGCTGTTTGCGCTTGGTCACAGGCCATTATCATGGATACGTCTATACGTTTATATGAATTTTTGTTGAAACCACATAGGGCGATACCCGATATGGAAACCTCGACCAGGCAAGACTGGCTCAGCCTGCTGGCCCACACTCCGCCGCCGCGGCTGCGCCGGCTGCTGACCCCGCAGCTGCCGCCGGCGCCGCGGGTGGAATGGCTGCGCCGCGCCGAAACCGGACTCATCATGCTGCAAGGCCGCGCCGGCGGCAGCGGCGCCCGCTTCAACCTGGGCGAGGCCAGCGTCAGCCGCGCCAGTTGCCGGATAGACGGCCGCCTGGGCCATGGCTGGGCTCTGGGCAGCAATGGCGAACACGCCGAACTGATCGCCCAGGCCGACGCGCTGCTGCAAGACCCGGCGCGGCAAGAACAACTGCTGGCGCAATGGATCGCGCCCTTGCGCGCCGAGCGCGCCGAGCGCCGCGAACAGGCGGCGCGCGAAGCCGCCGCCAGCAAGGTGGAGTTCTTCACCATGGTCAGGGGGGAATGAGATGAATGAAATGCGCGCCGCCTTCGCCGATCCGGTTCACGACAGCCAACGCTGCTTCCGCGCCACGCTGGCCGCGCTGGCCGAACCCCTGCAACCGCAGACGCTGCCGGCGCTGCCGGCCGAACTGCCGGGCCTGATGCCGGCCACCGCCGCCCTGCTCTACACCTTGCTGGATCAGGACGTCAGCGTCTGGCTGCCGCCGCTGCCGGCGGACACCCTGGCCAGCCTGCGCTTTCATACCGGCCTGCGCCTGGCCACCGCGCCGGAACAGGCCGACTTCGTGGTGCTGCCGCTGGGCGCGCCGCTGCCGCCGCTGGCCGCGCTCAAGGCCGGCGAGCCCGAATACCCCGACCGCTCCGCCACCGTGCTGCTGGAAACCGCCGGCTTCAACGCCGAGCAGGTGGAAGCCTGCGGCCCGGGTTTCGCCGCGCCGCGCCGCTTCGGCATGAACGGCGCGCCGGACGATTTCTGGCGGCAGTGGCGGGACAATCACGCCCGCTTTCCGCTGGGCGTGGACATCTTGCTGATCAGCGGCGAGCGCGTGGCCGGCCTGCCGCGCAGCACCCGCGTCAAGGAGGGTTGATATGTATGTAGCCGTCAAAGGCGGAGAAACCGCCATCGCCCGCTCCTGGGACTTGCTGGCCGCCAAGCGCCGCGGCGACGCGGCGACGCCGGAACTGAGCCTCGCGCAGATCCGCGGCCAATTGCGGCTGGCGCTGGCCAGAGTGATGCAGGAAGGCTCGCTGTACGACGAGGAACTGGCGGCACTGGCGCTGAAGCAGGCGGCCGGCGATTGCGTGGAAGCGGTCTTCCTGCTGCGCGCCTTCCGCACCACCCTGCCGCGCTTCGCCGCCAGCCGGCCGCTGGACACCGCGGCGATGCGGGTGCGCCGCCGCGTGTCCGGCACCTTCAAGGATGTGCCCGGCGGCCAAGTGCTGGGCCCCACCGCAGATTACACCCAGCGGCTGCTGGACTTTGACCTGGCCCAGGCCGGCGAGCCGCCGCTGCCGACGCTGGCGGACGCGCCCCTGCCGGAACGGCTGCCCTGCGTGCTGGACACTCTGGCGCAGGAAGGCCTGATCGAGCCGGAAACGCCGCCGCCGGGCGATCCGGAACCGGCCGACCTGACGCGCGAGCCACTGCTGTTCCCGGCCGGCCGCGCCGCCCGGCTGCAAAACCTGGCGCGCGGCGACGAGGGCTGGCTGCTGGGCCTGGCCTATTCCACCCAGCGCGGCTACGCCGAAAGCCACCCCTTCGCCGGCGAAATCCGCATGGGCGAAGTCAGCGTGACGGTCTGCCCGGAAGAACTGGGCTTCGATATCGATATCGGCGAAATCACGCTGACCGAATGCCAGATGATCAACCAGTTCGCCGGCAGCCGCAGCGCGCCGCCGCAATTCACCCGCGGCTACGGCCTGAGCTTCGGCGAAGCCGAGCGCAAGGCGATGGCGATGGCGCTGGTGGACCGCAGCCTGCGCGCCGCCGAGCTGGGCGAAACGGCGCACGCGCCGGCGCAGCAGCCGGAATTCGCGCTGTGCCACAGCGACAACGTCGAAGCCTCCGGCTTCGTCCAGCACCTCAAGCTGCCGCACTACGTCGATTTCCAGGCCGAGCTGTCGCTGATACGCCAGCTGCGCCGCGAGCACGCCGCCGACAAGGAGAAACAGGCATGAGCACCGCCACGCAATGGGCGTACAACTTCGGCTTCCTCGATGAAAACACCAAGCGCATGCTGCGCCGCGCGCTGCTCAAGGCGGTGGCCATCCCCGGCTACCAGGTGCCGTTCGGCAGCCGCGAAATGCCCTTGCCCTACGGCTGGGGCACCGGCGGCATCCAGGTGACCGCCAGCGTGATCGGCCGCGACGACGTGCTCAAGGTCATAGATCAGGGCGCCGACGACACCACCAACGCGGTCAATATCCGCCGCTTCTTCGCCCGCGTCGCCGGCGTGGCCACCACCACCCGCAGCGCCGAGGCCAGCCTGATCCAGACCCGGCACCGTATCCCGGAAACCCCGCTGCGCGCCGGCCAGGTGCTGGTGTTCCAGGTGCCGGAGCCGGAGCCGCTGCGCACGCTGGAAGCCAGCGAGCAGGAAACCCGCAAGCTGCACGCCCACCAGGAATACGGCCTGATGCACGTCAAGCTGTACGAGGACATCGCCCGCTACGGCCACATCGCCACCAGCTACGACTACCCGGTGCTGGTCAACGGCCGCTACCTGGCCTCGCCCTCGCCCATTCCCAAGTTCGACAACCCCAAGCTGGACATGAACCCGGCGCTGCTGCTGTTTGGCGCCGGCCGCGAAAAGCGGCTGTACGCGATCCCGCCGCACACCCGGGTGGAAAGCCTGGCCTTCGACGACCATCCGTTCCAGGCGCAGCGCTGGGAACAGGCTTGCGCGCTATGCGGCACCGACGACAGCTATCTGGACGAAATCATCACCGACGACGCCGGCGCGCGCCAATACGTCTGCTCCGACAGCGACCACTGCCAGCAGCGCCGCGACACACAGGAAAGCCCGCAATGAACCCGCCCCTACTCAGCGTCCGCGGCCTCGGCAAGGACTACGGCAACGGCAATGGCTGCTTCGGCGTCGATTTCGAGCTCTACGCCGGCGAAGTGCTGTGCGTGGTCGGCGAATCCGGCTCCGGCAAATC
>NZ_JAJOHW010000178.1 GCF_021129195.1 Chromobacterium aquaticum
GCGTGCTCTACAGCGCCGGCGGCGCGGCGGCCTTGCGCGCCTTCGCCGAGCGCCACGGCGCGCCGGTGGCCGAGACCCAGGCCGGCAAGAGCGCCTTGCCCTGGGACCACCCGCTGCAATTGGGGGCGATCGGCGTCACCGGCTCGCCGGCCGCCAACCGGCTGGCGGAACGGGCCGACCTGGTGCTGGCGCTGGGCAGCCGTTTGCAGGACTTCAGCACCGGCTCCGGGCAGCTGTTCCGCCAGGCGCGGCTGCTCAGCGTCAACGTCAACGCGCTGGACGGGATCAAGGCCGACGCCGTGGCCCTGAGCGGCGACGCCGCGCTATGCCTGGACGCGCTGTCGGCGCGGCTGGACAGCTGGAGCGCCGACGCCGGCTGGAGCGCCGAGGCGCGCGCGCTGGCAGAGGACTGGCGCGCGGAGACGGCGCGCGTCACCGGCCAGCGCCAGTCTCACGGCCTGCCTTACGATGGGGAGGTGATCGGCGCGGTGCAGCGCCACCCCAGCTCCGAGCGCGACGACATCGTGGTCTGCGCCGCCGGCACCCTGCCGGCCGAGCTGCACAAGCTGTGGCGCGCGGCGACGCCGGGCGGCTACCACCTGGAATACGGCTATTCCTGCATGGGCTATGAAATCGCCGGCGGCCTGGGCGTGAAGATGGCGCGGCCGGAGCGCGAAGTCATCGTGATGGTGGGCGACGGCAGCTATCTGATGATGAACAGCGAGTTGGCCACCTCGGTGATGCTGGACCGCAAACTGATCGTGGTGCTGCTGGACAACCGCGGCTACGGCTGCATCAACCGGCTGCAGCAGGCCTGCGGCGGCGCGCCGTTCAACAATCTGTTGGACGACTGCCGCCAGGGCCGCCACGGCGCGCCGCGGGTGGATTTCGCCGCCCATGCCCGCGCGCTGGGCGCCGAGGCCGAGCACGTGGCCGACATCGCCGGCCTGGAGGCGGCGTTGCTGCGCGCCCGCGCCGCGGAACGCAGCTATCTGATCGTGATCGATACCGACCCGGCGCGCACCACCGAGGCCGGCGGCTGCTGGTGGGAAGTGGCGGTGCCGGAGGTGTCGGAACGGGCCGAGGTGCGCGCCGCGCGCCAGGCTTACGAAGACCGGCTGCGCCGGCGTCAATACGAATAGCGGGGAACAGCGCAATGCATGCATTCGACGTGAAAATCGGCATCAATCCGATTTCCTGGAGCAATGACGACCTGCCGTCGCTGGGCGGCGAAATCTCGCTGCAGCAGGCGCTGGCCGAAGGCGCGGCCATCGGCTATCGCGGTTTTGAACTGGGCAATAAATTCCCGCGTCAGCCGGAGGCGCTGGCGGCGGCGCTGGCGCCGCACGGCCTGCAATGTGTGTCCGGCTGGCATTCCGGCCGTCTGGCCGAGCGCGGCGTGGATGAGGAAATCGCCGCCGTGGAGCCGCATCTGCGGCTGTTGGCCGCCAGCGGCTGCCGGGTGATGGTCTACGGTGAAGTGGCGCAGGCGATACAGGGCCAGCCGCGGCCCTTGAGCCAGCGTCCGCGCTTTGGCTCGGAGCGGCAATGGCGCGATTACGGCGAGCGGCTGAACGCCTTCGGCCGCCACCTGCAAAGCCACGGCCTGACGCTGGCCTACCATCACCACATGGGCGCCTACGTCGAAACCCCGGACGATGTGGACGCGTTGATGGCGGTCACCAGCCCGGAAGTGGGCCTGCTGTTCGACAGCGGCCACATCGCCTTCGCCGGCGGCGAACCGCTGGCGGTGCTGCGCCGCCATATCGGCCGCGTGGTCCATGTCCATTGCAAGGATATCCGCCCGCAGGTGGCGCGGCTGGCGCGCAACCGCGGCTGGAGTTTTCTGGAGGCGGTGCTCAACGGCGTGTTCACCGTGCCCGGCGGCGGCGTCATCGATTTCGAAGCCCTGCTGCGCATGCTGGCCGAGCACGGCTATCGCGGCTGGCTGGTGGTGGAGGCGGAGCAGGACCCGGTGGTGGCGCCCAGCTACCGCTATGCCGAACTGGGCTTCCGCACCCTGGCCGGGCTGGTGGCCGCCATCCGCGCCGGCGCGCCGGAAAGGAGCTGCGCATGAATCAGCCCAATCTGCGCGTCAAGGCGGCGGCCGGCCGCGTCGCCGCCGACATCACCCCGGCCTCCGCCGGCTGGCGCCATGTCGGTTTCCGCGCCTTGCGCCTGGCCGACGGCGAGGCCGAGGATTGGCTGCAAGCGGAGCGGGAGTGCTGCGTGGTGGTGCTGGCCGGCGTCGTCGACATCATCGCCGGCGAACAGCGCTGGCCGGGCGTGGGCGGCCGCGCCGATGTGTTCGACGGGCAAGCGCCGTGGGCGGCCTATATTCCCGCCGGCTGTGCATTGCGCATCGTCGCCCGCGGCGCGGCGGAAGTGGCTTTGTGTTCGGCGCCGGGCCGGCCGCTGATCCGGCCGCCGCGGCTGATCCGACCGCAGGACATGGCGCAGAGCGTGCGCGGGCAGGGGAGCAACACCCGCTACGTCACCGACATCCTGCCGCAGCAGGCGGAAGCGGACGGCCTGCTGGTGGTGGAAGTGCGCACTCCGTCCGGCCATTCGTCCAGCTATCCGCCGCACAAGCACGACCGCGACGCGCTGCCGGCGGAGAGCCAGTTGGAGGAGACCTATTACCACCGGGTGAGCCCGGCGCAGGGCTTCGTGTTCCAGCGCGTCTACACCGACGAGCGCGATCTGGACCAATCCCACGCGGTGGAGGACGGCGACGTGGTGCTGGTGCCGCGCGGCTATCATCCGGTGTGCGTGCCGCACGGCTATGAATCCTACTACCTCAACGTGATGGCCGGGCCGCGCCGCGAATGGCGCTTCCACAACGACCCGGCGCATGAGTGGATGCTGTCCGCAGCGACTTGAGGCGCGGGGGCGGGGCTTGGGTTGGCGCGGGCGGCGGTGTAAACTGCCGCATTTACGACCGCGTCGGTCTCTTGCCTGGATTCCGCCATGCCCACGCCTCATGCCGCACGCCGCGCCCGCCTGCTGTCCGCCCTGGGCGACGCCGTTGCGGTGCTGCCCACCGCGCCGGAAGCGGTGCGCAACGCCGATAATTTCTATCCCTATCGCCCGGACAGCCATTTCCTGTACCTGACCGGCTTCGCCGAGCCGGAAGCGGTGCTGGTGCTGGACGGGCGCAGCGGCAAGTCCATCCTGTTCTGCCGCGACAAGAATCCGGACATGGAAATCTGGGAAGGCTTCCGCCACGGGCCGCAGGCGGCGGCCGAGGCTTTCGGCTTCGACGAGGCTTATCCCGTCGCCGAGCTGGACGCGCGGATGCTGGAGCTGCTGTCCGGCTGCGGCCGGCTGTGCTGGAGCCTGGGCTGCGACGCCAAGTTCGACGTGCGCGTCAACGGCTGGCTGGACAGCCTGCGCCAGCGCGCCTACCACGGCGCGCCGGCGCCCAGCTGCTACGGCGACGTGCACGCGCTGCTGGACGAGATGCGCCTGATCAAGGACGACAGCGAGATCGCGCTATTGCGCCGCGCCGGCGAGATTTCCGCCGCCGGTCATGTGCAGGCGATGCGCGCCACCCGGCCCGGCCTGCATGAATACCAGATCGAGGCGGAAATCCTGCACGCCTTCGTCAGTCGCGGCGCGCGCCAGCCTTCCTATGAAAGCATCGTCGCCGGCGGCGCCAATGCCTGCACCCTGCATTACTGCGCCAACAACGGCTTGCTGCGCGACGGCGAAATGCTGTTGATCGACGCCGGCTGCGAACTGGAAGGCTACGCCGGCGACATCACCCGCAGCTTCCCGATCAACGGTCGTTTCAGCGGCCCGCAGCGCGACGTCTACGAAGTAGTGCTGGCGGCGCAGGCGGCAGCCATCGCCGCGCTGGGGCCGAATGTTCCCTGGAACGCGTCCGGCGACGCCGCGCTGGCGGTGCTGGCCCAGGGCATGCTGGACCTGGGGCTGTTGCAAGGCAGCGTGGACGGGGTGATCGAATCCGGCGCCTACCGCCAGTTCTACATGCACGGCATCGGCCATCTGATCGGCCTGGACGTGCACGACGTGGGCGCGCGCAAGCGCAACGGCCTGTGGCGCGCCTATCAGCCCGGCATGTGCGTGACGGTGGAGCCGGGCTTGTACATCCGCCCGGCGGACGGCGTGCCGGCTGCGTTTCACCATATCGGCGTGCGCATCGAGGACGATGTGCTGATCACCGAGCAGGGCTGCGAGGTCTATACCGGCGGCGTGCCCAAGCGCATCGACGAGATCGAGGCGCTGATGAATCAGGATTGAATTCCGGAGCCTGTGTCCCGAGGAAACAGGAGGAAACAGAATGCAGCAACAGATAAATGAACATGCGGACGTGGTGATCATAGGCGGCGGCCCGGTCGGGGCGCTGGCCGCCTTGCGGCTGGCGCGCGCCGGCCGCGAGGTGACCTTGGTGGAGGCC
>NZ_JAJOHW010000179.1 GCF_021129195.1 Chromobacterium aquaticum
GCGCTGGCCGCCGCGGCCGGCGCCGGCGCCAGCCCGGTGGTGCCGCTGCTGGAAAACTACGATCTGCCGCCGGCCGGCTCCAGCGTCGACGTTCTGGTCGACCACCTGAAGGGCCTGGCCGCCAAAGAGCCGGAACGCGTCGCCGAAGTCGTCAAACAATGGGTGCAGAAGAATGGACGAAACCAATAACGCGCTAGCGCCGGCGATGACGCCGGCCGCCGCCGCCGCCGCGCCCGCCGCCGAGGCGATGAACACGATAGAACAGGCCGCCGTGCTCTTGCTGTGCATGGGCGAGGAGCCGGCCGCCGCCGTGCTGCGCTGCCTGAGCCGCGAGGAACTGCTGCAAGTGACCCAGGCTATGTCCGGCATGAGCGGCATCAAGGTGGACGCGGTCAAGACCACGATACAGAAATTCTTCGACGAATACCGCGAGCAGAGCGGGGTGCACGGCGCCAGCCGCGCCTTCCTCAAGCGCTCGCTGGACCTGGCGCTGGGCAGCGACATCGCCAATAGCGTGCTGGACACCATTTACGGCGACGCCATCCGTCCCAAGATGGCGCGGCTGCAATGGGTGTCGCCGCAATGGCTGGCGGACCGCATCGCCGGCGAGCACGTGCGCATGCAGGCGGTGTTCCTCGCCTTCCTGCCGCCGGCGCTGGCCGGCCAGGTGGTGGACGCGCTGCCGGCGGACAGCCGCGACAGCGTGCTGGTCAATGTGGCCCGGCTCAAGGACGTGGACCGCGAGCTGCTGGAAGAACTGGAAGAGCTGGTCAACCGCTGCCTGGAAAGCCTGCACACCCAGAGCACCGCGGTGGAAGGCATGCAGCAGACCGCCGACATCATCAACCGGCTGCCGGGCGACCGCCAGCGCATGATGGAGCTGCTGCGCGCCCACGACCCGGACATCGTCGAAGAAATCGAAACCCGCATGTACGACTTCTTCATCCTGTCGCGCCAGACCGAAGCGGTGCTGATGCGCATCAGCGAAGACATCGCGCTGGAACAATGGGCGATCGCGCTCAAGGGCGCCGAGCCGGCGGTGCGCGAAGCCATCGTCCAGACCATGCCGCGCCGTCAGGCGCAGAACTTCGACGCGATGATGCGCCGCTCCGGACCGGTGCCGCTCAGCCGCGTCGAAGAAGTGCGCGCCGACATCATGGCCCAGGTCAAACAGCTGGCCCAGGCCGGCGAAATCGATCTGCAGCTATTCCCCGAGGAAGTGGTCGAGTGAAGGCCTGGCGACCATTCCGCTTTCCGCCGCTGATCCACAGCGCGCTGGAACAGCCGCTGGACGGCCAGGACGCCGCCCAGATCCAGGCTTCCGCCGCCGACGGCTTCCGCCAGGGCATGGATGCCGGTTACAACGAAGGTCTGGCCAGCGGCGAAGCCGCCGGCCGCGACGCCGGCTATGCCGCGGGCCTGGAGCAGGGCCGCCAGGAAGGGCTGGCGACGGCGCGCCGCGACGCCCAGGCCGGCCTGGCCGACCTCGGCCGCCCGCTGGAAGCGGCGCTGGCCGAACTGCGCCGCGTCAGCGAGGAATACCAGGCTGCGATGCGCGACGAAGTGGTGGAGCTGGTGGCCAAGGTGGCGCGCCAGGTGATCCGCTGCGAACTGGCGCTCAAGCCGGTGCAGATCCTGGACCTGGTGGACGAAACCCTGGCCGCCTTGCCGCCGGGCCAATACCAACAGGACGAAGTGGAAATCCTGCTCAACGCCGAGGAATGTCAGCGTATTCGAGAGCTGGCGCCGGAGCGCGCCGCGCGCTGGCGCCTGGTGGCGGACCCGCAGCTGTCGCACGGCGAATGCCGGATCCGCACGCCGGAATCCGAAGCCGACGCCGGCTGTCAGCAGCGGCTGGAGGCCTGCATCGCCACCGTGCGCGAACAATTGCAAAGCGACGCCGCCACGCCGGCGGCGGAACAGGCGGAGGCTTAAGCCATGCTGCGTCAGGCGCTGGGACGACTGGAACTGCCCGAGGTGCCGGTGGCCACCGTCAGCGGCCGCCTGGTGGGCGCGTCCGGCCTGCTGCTGGAAAGCGTCGGCTGTCCGCTGGAAACCGGCCAGCGCTGCGTGATCGAAACCACCGGCGGCGGCTGGCTGCAAGCCCAGGTGGTGGGTTTCAAGCGCGAAGTCTCCTACCTGATGCCGTTCAAGAAGCCGGTGGGCTTGAGCACCGGCGCTCGGGTGCTGCCCGCCGCGGACAGCGGCGGCCTGATGATAGGGCCGTCCTGGCTCGGCCGCATCGTCAACGGCCTGGGCGAGCCGCTGGACGGGCTGGGCCGCCTCGGCGGCGAACAGCCGCTGGCCGCCCATCCGCCGCAAGTCAATCCGCTGAAAAAACAGCCGGTATCCGCGCCGCTGGACGTGGGCGTGCGCGCGATCAACAGCCTGCTCACCATAGGCCGCGGCCAGCGCGTCGGCCTGTTCGCCGGTTCCGGCGTCGGCAAGAGCGTGTTGCTGGGCATGATCACCCGCCATACCGAGGCCGATGTGGTGGTGGTGGGCCTGATCGGCGAGCGCGGCCGCGAAGTGCGCGAATTCGTCGAACACTCGCTGGGCGCCGAGGGCCTGGCCAAGGCGGTGCTGGTGGTGGCGCCGGCGGACGAATCGCCGCTGATGCGCTTGAAAGCCACCGAACTGACCCACACCATCGCCGCCCATTTCCGCGATCAGGGCCGCAATGTGCTGCTGCTGGTGGATTCGCTGACCCGTTACGCGATGGCGCAGCGCGAAGTGGCGCTGGCGCTGGGCGAGCCGCCGGCCACCCGCGGCTATCCGCCGTCGGTGTTCGGCCTGTTGCCCTCGCTGGCGGAGAGCGCCGGCAATGGCGAGGGCGGCGCCGGCAGCATGAGCGCCATTTACACGGTGCTGGCCGAGGGCGATGACCAGCAAGACCCGGTGGTGGACACCGCGCGCGCCATCCTGGACGGCCACATCGTGCTGTCGCGCGAGCTGGCCGAGCGCGGCCACTATCCGGCCATCGACATCGGCCGCTCGGTCAGCCGCTGCATGAGCCAGCTGACCGCGGCGGAGCACGCCGAGGCGGCGCGCGGCGCGCGCGGCGCCTGGTCGCGCTACCAGGAAGTGCGCAGCCTGATCCCGCTGGGCGGCTACGTGGCAGGCGCCGATGCCGACACCGACCGCGCGGTGCGGCTGATGCCCAGGCTGGAGGCCTTTTTGCGCCAGGGAGCGGTCGAGGCCGCGAGCTATGAAGACAGCCGCAACGGTTTGATGGAGATGCTAGCGACATGAGCCAGCCCGAAGATGTGCGCCGCCTGGGCCTGATGGTCCAATTGCGGCAACAGGACGTGGACCGCCTGCAAAGCGAGGTGGAGCACAAGCGCCAGCTGCAGGAGCGCTACCGCCGCAACATCCTGCGCATGGGCGAGCTGTGCGGCCAGAGCGGCGCCAGCGCCGACGCCGGCCACCCGGCGCTGGCGCGCAACTGCGCCGACTACAAGGGCGCGCTGCTGGGCTTGATGGCCTCGCAGCAGCAGGATCTGCAACTGGCCGAGGCCGACGCCGCGGTCAGCCAGCGCGCGCTGCTGCAAGCCAGCCTGCGCCGCGAAGTGATGGTCCAGGTGCGCGACCAGGCGGCGGAAAGCCTGCTGCGTCTGCGCCTGAAGAAAGAACAGAAGCAAACCGACGAATTGGCCGGGCAAGCCTGGCTGCGCGGGGCGTGATTATTCACGAGGGCTCAAGAAAGGCCTGGCTGCGGTCGCCCTGAACAGTAACTACTGTCCATCTTCCCGCCCGGCCGCCGCTCAGGCCCGCGCACAGCGAAAGGATTTCAAATGGCTATCGATTTCAGCAAGACTCCGCCCTCGGCGCTGGCCCAGAACGCCGCCAGCCTGTATCTGCAAGACGCCCAGAACCAGCTGGACACCCAGAGCAAGGCGGCGCAGGCGCGTGGCGACGCGTTGAGCAAGCTGCAAAAAGCCTTGCAAGACTATCGCAGCGCCTTGTCCGGCATCACCACCAAGAAAAGCCTGGTGGCGATGAACGCCAGCATCAGCCAGGAAGGCTTCGCCACCGTCAGCGCCAAGGGCAATGCCCAGCCGGGCAACTACTCGCTGTTCATCGAGCAAGTGGCCACCGCGCACCAGCTGTCCTTCGGCAGCCTGTCCGGCGCCAAGGCCCAGGCCGGCGACAAGATCACCATCCGCCAGGGCAGCGACAGTTTCGAAGTGGACCTCAACGGCGCCGACCGCGACGGCGACGGCAATCTGTCGCCGTCGGAACTGGCGCTGGCGATCAACCGCGCCAGCGGCAACAGCGGCAAGGTCAACGCCATGGTGCTGAACAACGGCGGCACCAGCCAGCTGGTGATGTCCTCCGGCAAGACCGGCGAGAGCGGCGCCATCTCGCTGGACCTGAGCCAGGTCAGCGACGCCGGCCTCAAAAGCGGCCTCGCCAGCCCCAAGGAACTGACCAAGGGCCAGGACGCCATCGTCTGGCTGGGCAATAAGGATACCGGCGTGCAGATGAAGCAGGCGTCCAACACCTTTGAAAGCATAGACGGCGTCAATCTGACCATCAGCAAGGCGATGAAGACCGGCGACACTCCGCTGCAGCTCAATGTCGCGCGCAACGAGGCCGACACCGTCAGCAATGTGCAGGGCTTCGTCGACAGCTACAACAAGCTGGCCAGCGCGATCACGGATCTGTCCGCGCCGGGCAAGGAAGGCAAGGCCGGCGGCCCCTTCGCCAGCGACTCCGGCATCCGCAGCCTGAAAGACGGCATCAACAGCCTGCTGCGCCAGTCATACGACGGCATCACCCTGAACCAGCTGGGCATCAAGGCCAACCGCGACGGCAGCTTGAGCCTGGACAGCAAGAAGCTGAACGAAACGCTGAAGGACAAGCCGGACGCGCTGGATCGTTTCGTCAACGGCGACAACAAGAACGGCGTGGTCAAGCAAAGCAGCGACTACCTGGACAAATGGCTGAACGGCAGCAGCGGTCTGCTCAAGCTGCGCAAGGATTCCGAGGCGCGCATCCAGAAAGACCTGGACAGCCGCCAGGTGCGGCTGAAGGCCCAGTACGACCAGAGCTACAAGCGCTATCTGACGCAATTCACCCAGTTGCAGAAGATGCAGGAAGACATGCAGAAAACCATGGGCATGCTGTCCTTCTGATTCCGTCGCCGGATTTGCTTGGCCGCACAAAATTCGGCGGGAGGGACGACCTCCCGCCTATTGATTAGAACAGGAGCACGACAACGTGGAATACGACGCCTACCGCAGCTATCACGCGGTCAATCTGGAAGCGCAGACCCACGCCGCCTCGCCGGTGCAATTGGTGCTGGTGCTGTTCGACGGCCTGCTGGAAGAAATGGCGCGCGCGCGCGGCCATCTGGAAAACCAGCGCTATGAGCAAAAGGGCGAGAGCATCAGCAAGTGCATCAACATCCTCAACGGCCTGTCCAGCGCGCTGGACTTCGATTCCGGCGGCGAGGTGGTCACTAATTTGGCGCGGCTTTACGACTACTGCGCCTACCGGCTCTACCACGCCAGCGTCAATCTCGACGTGGCGGCGCTGGACGAGGCC
>NZ_JAJOHW010000180.1 GCF_021129195.1 Chromobacterium aquaticum
GCCACGCCCACCGCGGTGGGCGGCGCGCCGCGTTTTTGCGCCGCGGCGTCCGCGGCCGAGTGTTGCCGCCACCACCAGCCCGCGCCCAGCGCCAACAGCACGACAAGGCCCCAGCATAGCGGGGAACGGTAGAACGGGCGGCGGGGCTCGGCGGTTTGGGTCACGGCTCAGACTCCATGGCGGCGGCGCGGCGGCCGCTTGCTTGAACTTTAGGATGGTTTCGACCGCCGGGGCGCCGCAGCCTGCTGGATAGCCGCATGGGGGACGGGATCGATGCTTACGGCATTATGCGCTCCCGTTTTGTAGCGGGCTTTGCTGGCCTGGCCGATTGTGTGTCGAATTGTTGCAACACTTGTCGAAAAGTAGCGTGCGGCTGGCAGGCGGCGAAATGCCGCGCCAGCTGCTCGGCGCGCTGACGGTAGGACGGCGTGGCCAGCATGCGCCGCAGCAGCGGCGGCAACTGGCCGGCTTCGACCTGGCTGCGCCGCAGCATGGCGCCGGCGCCGTAGGCTTCGATATGCCGCATCGCCAGCAGCTGGTCCATATTCGATGGGATGCCGATCACCGGCGTTCCTTGCTGCAGCGCTTGGTAACTGGTGGGGCTGCCGCCGTTGCCTATCACCAGATCGGCGCGCGCGGCGGCGGCCTCGCCGGGCAGGAAATCGGCGCAGAACAGGCCGGGCCGCTGCGGCAGCCGTTGGCGGCCGCCGCTGCTGGCGATCACTTGCAGGCCTTCGCCCAGCAGTTGATCGATCAGCATGGGCAGCAGCGTGAGGTTGCCGGAGGAGCCCAGCGACAGGTAAACGGTGGGGCGGTCTTGCAGCTGCGGCCACCAGTCCGGCAAGGCCCCGCCCGGCGACCAGGTGACCGGGCCCAGATAGTGGTGATGCGCGGGCAGCGGGCTCAGTGGCACCAGTTCCGGCGCGTCGTAATACAGCACTTGGTCGCCGTGGCTCCAGGCGTCGAAGCAGTTGGCGAACGGCGCCAGGCCGTAATGGGCGCGAGCGCGGTTCAGCGGTGCCACCAGCAGGCGGATCGCCAGCGGGGTGATCCAGCGCATCAGCCGCGGCATCAAGGGCAGGCGGTGCAGATTGAGCTTGGCCAGCTCCGGCACCGGCAGCGGCGCCGGCTGGCGGCAAGGGCTCCAGTAAGCGTTGATCAGGTTGATCAGCGGCTTGCCGGCCAGCGTGGCGCTGATGCCCAGCGAGTGGCGGAAATCGCCGACGATGAGGTCGGGGTCCAGGTCTTGGATCAGCCGCAGCTCGCCTTCGACATAGGCGAGGTATTCCTCGCTCCGGTACAGTGGCTTGCCGTTGTCCACCGCGTGAAGAAAGTCGGCGCTGCTCTTGGTGAGCAGCGGGTGGTAGTGGATGTCCCGGCTTTGATACAGATGCTCGAAGCGTGGCGCGGCGGCCAGGTGGATATCGTAGTCCGCGGCCGGCAGCGCGGCGGCCAGGGTGTAGGGGCGGGCGACGTGGGCCAGGGTGACGGCCTCGCCGACGAAGAGGATTTTCTGCTTGCGTGGGTGCATGGCGGCTCAGGGGAGTGGGAGGTGGGAGGCAAGGCCGCCCGGCGGGGCCGGGCGGCTGGCAATCAGGCGCTCAGAAGGTGTTTACGATCTCGCCAACTAAGACGAGACAAGGCGTTGAGGCTGAGAAAGCGGAATGTACAAGTGACATGAGCATTTCGAAGCGGTACTCCCCGTGTCATGTTTCTCGGCGCGGCAGATCGTAAACAGCTTCCTAGCCTTTGTGGACCTGCACGCGCCACAGCTCGCGCCCGCGCGAGGCGCGCGTCATCGCGCGGCGGCCGTGCAGGCTGCTGTAGTTGTCTATCAGCACCAGGTCGCCGTCGTGCCAGTCGTGCTCGATCAGGTTTTCCGGCGCATAAGCCCGTTCCAGCAACTCCTGGACTAGGTTGGGGTAGTCGTCGGCGCGCTCTTCAACATCGACGAAGAACTTCTGCAGTTCGGAATCGCTGTTTTCCTGGAAGCGCAGCACCGCTTCGCCGGTCTCTGGGTGGGTTTCCACCAGCGGATAGACGCGGGCGTCGCCGCCGAAGTAGGTGAATTTGGTGTGATAGCGGATATCCAGTTTTTCCCATTCGGCCAGCGTGGCCAGTGGCACCTGGCGCAGGATGTTGCGCGCGTCCACCAGCGTGGTCTGGCCTTCACCGTGTTGCGGAGCGGTCTTGCAATACAGCGCGAACAGGCTGGCGCTGAAGCGCGGATTCTTGCGCACGAACTCATTGTCGGCCGGCAACATGCTCAGATCCCAGTGCAGCGGCAATTCCTCGAAGGAATGAACGAAGCCATCGGCGTCCTCTTCCGGCTTCACCTTGTGCACCGCGCCGAATTGCCAGATATACGGAGTGCCGAACTGGGCGCTGAATTCAACCAGCTTGTCCTCGTCGGCCACGGCGAAGCCGCGCAGCGCGACGAAGCCGAACAGCTGGGCCAGCCGGGTCAGGGCTGGGCGCGGCAGTGACAGGCAGTCGGCGCCGGGACGGCGGTTTTCTATCAGTAGGCCGAAACGGCCGGCCAGCATCACCGATAGCTCGCAGCCTTCCCATTCCGCGCCGGCTTGTTCCAGATAGAGCCAGGGCTGGCCGTCGAAGCTCACCGCCTTGGCGCGGCGCGCGTCCAGCGCTTGGCGCTTGGACACCAACTCGCCGTGGCCGGCCAGGTTCAGCAGATAGACGCGATGCCAGGGCAGCGCCGCCTCGGCCTGGGCCGGCGACAGGCGGATGGGGTATTTGCCGCCGGGCGCGCCGGAGGCGTGGATGGTCAGCCGGATCGCGTCCGGGAAGTGCTCGGCCAGCATCGCGTCCAGCGCGATGCCGCGCCAGGCCAGGCGCAAGGCGCGCTGCGGCCAGTCCGTGTTCTCGACGATGCCGCGCGCCGCGTTGTCCTCGCGCAGCAGGCCCAGCCATTGCATCTGGCGCGCGGACTGATTGTCCGGCAGCGGCTGGGCGAAGTCGGCGGCCGCGGGCGGCAAGTAGCGGCGCAGCACGCTTTCGGCGCGGTCGCGCTGGCGGTCGAAGCCGGGGCTGATGGTGGCGTAGTCATGCCAGCGCAGCACCGGGCTGGCCAGCAACTGGCGCAGGCGCTGGTGGTAATCGTTGGCGGTGTCGCGCGGGATGTCCAGCAGATCGTGGAAGCTGAGGCCGTCGCTGAACAGTTCCAGCGCGCAGCCGGCCGGATAGACGCGGCTGATGGCGCGGCACAGCCGGTCCAGTTGTTGCAGCACCGCGTATTCGGCGTAATCGGGGCGCTCGGACGCGGTTTTGTCGCGGGTGTTAGGCGATTTCAGCGGAAAACCCGGCAGCAGCAGTTGCAAGGGCCGTTGCCGGCTCACGAAGCGTTCCACTTGGGCGCTCAGCGCCCGGCGGTGGGGCTCGCGCTGCGGGTGGTCGGCCTCTCCCTGGAAGGCGTCGAGCAGAATGGAGACGATGGAAGCGACAATAGGTTCGTTTTGCATGGCGATACTCGAAATGAACGATGAAAGGCGGGGCTTCAGGCGGCGGTGGCGATGAAGTGGCTGGGCCGGCCGTCGACGAAGACCAGGGCGGAACGGCTCTCGTCGATGTCGCTGCGTTTCTTCAGCACGATGCCGTGTTCGTGCTTGACCGCGGCCGCGTGCCAGGGGGTGAGCCAGGCATCGGCGCTGTCCACCAGCCGCACGCCTATCTTGGCGGACACGCGGAATTGCGGATGAATGGACAGGCGCACGCTATCGGGGAAGGTGCGCTCCAGCAGCCGGCTCCAGGCGTTGCTGCGCTGGATCACGCGGTAGGCGTTGGCGCGGGCCAGTTTTTGCAGCGCGGTCTTGCTCTGGCCGGCGAAGCGCTCCATGCCCTGGGCGTCTTCGAACAGGAAGCGGGTGATGCCCTGGTACATCGCGCGCATCGCCGCCTCGTCCTGGCATTGGCGCTTGATCTGTTCGATGGAGTCGCTGAAGAGGATTAGCAGTTCTTCGCGCTGGGAATCCAGGTCGCTGATATAGCCGAAGTGATCCTTGAGGTCGTAGAAGGCGAAGGCCTCGCCGTAGCGGCCGCGCGCATAGGCGCTCAACTCGTCCATATAGGCGGCCACTTCCGCGTCCGGGATGTAGACCACGTCGGAGAAGCAATAGCCGTCCGAGCAGATGGCCACTTGAGCGCCGGGCGGGTAGAGCGCGCGGATGTCTTCGCAGAGCCGGTACAGATTGTCCAGCGCGTGGCGTTCGGCCAGGTCCGGCATCGCGCCCAGCGTCTTGTTGCGATTGGGCGATTTTCCGGGGAAGGCCGGCAGCAGCATGTGAATGGGCGCCTGGCGCTCGATGGCGGCCTGGATCTTGGGCAGGTGGGGCGCCATTTCCGCGGAGGAATCGTGGGCGGCGGCGTCCTCCAGGTGAATGCGGCGCAGTTTGAAAATGATTTCCAGAATCTGGCGCGCCAGCTGCGCATGGCCTTGGCTGGCGGAATGGAAAATCGGATCGACAATCGCGTTCATGGCGGAATCTCTAAATTGTTGGCGTCTCGAGAAGTGTGAATGCGCGGATCTGTTTACGTTTTCCTGTGGAAACGAGGCCCGCTTTTAGGGTGAAAACCAAAAAGAGCATTGACCGTGGCGTGCTCAATGAATACGTGGCCAATTTGAATGGTTGGCATCGATATTTGGCTGAGGCCCGGCTGAGAACGTGTTTACGCTCTTGGTGAAGCGCGGGGCCATTCTAGGTCAGAAGGGAGGGCACGGTTAAAAAATTAGCCGTTATAGAAATATGCGGAATTGTTATATCGATGGCGGACAGTACGGCTTGAATAAGGCGAATCACGAAATTTACTGATTCGCTGTGAATATTTGCCAAATAAGGCGATGTGGAAATTGTAAATGGCTGTGTTACCAAGTGTGATTGTCATTTTGTTTTGACTAGTATTTGTTTGGTTTTTTCTTTGAATGACATGGGCTTAATTTTGTACGTTTAAGAATGATATTCATTCTTGTTTGTAAACATGGGGTGCGGTTTGATGACTGTGAGTTTTCCCATGCAACCATCGCTTTGGGCTTGGGTCGCGGTGCCGGATGCGCCGGCGGGAGCGCGCAGGCTGCGGCAAAATATGTTGGTTTATTGCAACAATAGGGATGGTTTCGTGCGCTGACTGATGACTCCTCGGCTTGGCGCGTCGCGGTGGGATGGATGGAAGTGGGGCGAATCACGGCAGGAGCCGGAGGCTTGAGCGCACCCGATGCGGGGAATTGTTCCTTTGCGAACATGACATTTTCGTTTTTTAAGCTTCGGGAGCATGTTTGACTAGTCAACAGTCGTGGTTGCTGTCATTCTTTTGCGTTTCAATTACGACTGCCTGTCGTAGCGACAACAGGCCGCCGGCTGCCGCCGCGAGCCGAAAGCAATGTCGCCGAGCAGGCGCACTTGAGACAAAGAGATGGAAAAAAAGCAAGAAAGCCAAGAGCTTAGGCGCACCTTGCAGGCGCGCCACCTGTCGATGATCGCCATCGGCGGCTCCATCGGCACCGGCCTGTTCCTGGCCTCCGGCGCCACCGTGGCGTCCGCCGGCGCCGGCGGGGCCTTGATTGCCTACGCCCTGATCGGCCTGATGGTTTACTTCCTGATGACCAGCCTGGGTGAAATGGCCGCCTTCATGCCGGAATCCGGCTCCTTCCAGGTCTATGGTTCGCGCTTCGTCGATCCAGCCTTCGGCTTCGCCCAAGGCTGGAACTACTGGTACAACTGGGCGATCACCGTGGCGGTGGAACTGGCCGCGGCCGCCATCATCATGCATTACTGGTACCCGGCGGTGCCCGGCATCGTGTGGAGCGCCGGCTTTCTGCTGATCATCTTCGTGCTCAATTATTTCTCGGTGAAGGGCTTCGGCGAGGCCGAGTTCTGGTGCTCCATGCTCAAGGTGGCCACCATCGTCGCCTTCATCATCATCGGTTTCCTGATGATCTTCGGCATCATGACCGATCCCAACCCGCAACGCATCGCGCCGGGCTTGTCGGTAATGCAGCAGGGGCAGGGGCCGTTTGTTGGTGGCCTGGCCGCCTTCGTGGGCGTGGCCATGATCGTGGGCTTCTCCTTCCAGGGCACCGAGCTGATTGGCGTCGCCGCCGGCGAATCCGCCAATCCGGGCAAGACCATCCCGCGCGCGGTGCGGCAGATCTTCTGGCGCATCCTGATGTTCTACATGCTGTCCATCCTGATCATCGGCCTGATCCTGCCGTACAACGATCCGCTGCTGCTGAAGAACGATATGAAGGACGTCGGCGCCAGCCCGTTCACCCTGGTGTTCAACCGCGCCGGCTTCGCCATGGCCGCCAGCCTGATGAACGCGGTGATCCTGTCCGCCATCCTGTCCGCCGGCAACTCCGGCATGTACGCGTCCACCCGCATGCTGTACACCATGGCGCGCAACAAGATGGCGCCCAGGCGCTTTGCCGAGCTGTCCAGCAACGGCGTGCCGCGCAATGCCCTGTACGCCACCAGCGTGATCGCCGCGCTGTGTTTCTTGACCTCGCTGTTTGAAACCAACGCGGTCTATCTGTGGCTGCTGAACTCCTCCGGCATGACCGGTTTCATCGCCTGGCTGGGCGTGGCCATCAGCCACTACCGCTTCCGCCGCGCCTATGTGAAGCAGGGCCACGATCTGGCGGACCTGCCGTACCAGGCTAAGTGGTTCCCGCTGGGGCCGCTGTTCGCCTTCGCGCTGTGCCTGCTGATCATGCTGGGCCAGAACTACGAGGCCTTCATCGGCGGCCATATCGACTGGAGCGCGGTGATCGCCACTTATCTGGGCATCCCGCTGTTCCTGGCGCTGTGGCTGGGCTACAAGTACAAGCACAAGACCCGGATGGTGGCGCTGGAAGACATCGACTTCAGCGAAGCGCTGGTCAAGGCGCGCGCCTTGCGCCAGGGCGAGCCCGACGGCAAGCTGGCCAGCGCCACGCGCTGATCCGCTGTGAATTCTGCCAGCCCTGAGGCGGCAGTGCGCTGACAGCCCGGCATAGCCGGGCTGTTTTGCGTAAGGGATTGATTATTCTGGCTTAGGCCTTGAGCGCCGTCGACGCCGGACGCGCGCGCGGCGCGCAGAAGCCGGGACGGCCGCCGGAGCGGCGACGGCGGCTTGACCGCAGGCGGCTGCTTTCTCCTTGGAAATGTGTAATATGGCGGCTGGCGCGGGGGCTCCCGCCGCTATTCCCGATCTTGAGAGTGCTGGCTTCGGAGTCATTCATGCAGTTGCTGACAATATTCATAACAAAGTTTCTGTTTGTGATGGCCGCCTTGCTGCCCATCATGAATCCTCCGGGTTTGGTGCCCATTTTCATCTCGATGACGGCGCGCAACACGCCGCAGCAGCGCCGCTACCTGGCGCGGCGCATCGCGATGTATTGCGCCCTGCTGCTGCTGGGCAGCATGTTCACCGGCGGTTATGTGCTGTCCTTCTTCGGGGTGTCGCTGCCGGTGGTGCAATTGTCCGGCGGCCTGCTGATCACTTTCGCCGCCTGGCGCATGCTCAACGACGCGCCGCCGGAAAGCAGCCCCACTTCCACTGACCAGCCTATCCAGGCGGAGAACCAGGACGTGCTGAAGCAGCGCGCCTTCTATCCGCTGACCTTTCCGCTGACGGTGGGGCCGGGTTCGATCTCGGTGGCCATCACCATGGGCGCTTCGCTGACCGATACCGGCAAGGGCATCGTCAAATACGCGATCTCGCCGCTGGCCGGCAGCTGCGCGGTGCTGGTGTGCAGCCTGCTGGTCTATCTGTGTTACCGCCACGCCGACAAGCTGCTGCGCTACCTGGGCCAGACTGGCTCGGTGGTATTCCTGCGCTTGTCCGCCTTCATCCTGCTGTGCTTGGGGGTGCAGATCATGTGGGACGGTTTCGGCGCCCTGGTCACCCAATTGGTGCAGGATGTGTTGCCGCACAAGTGAGCGGCGAGAGTGGACATCTTTTGACATGAGGCAAATGAGGCACTGAACAAAGCGTTGATACTAGGCTTATGACAAATGTCTTAAGAACAGGAGTTTGCCATGGCCACCAGCGCTTTCTTCATTCCCTGCGTCAACCTGATGGGCGCGGGCTGTCTGCAACAAGCCGTTGAAACGATGCGTGCCTACGGTTACCGCAAGGTATTGATGGTGACCGACACCGGCCTGGTGAAAACCGGCCTGGCCGGTCGTGTCACCGAATTGCTGGGCGGTGTCGGCATCGCCACCGTGCTGTTCGATGGCGTGCACCCCAATCCCACCACCGCCAACGTCGGCGCCGGCCTCGCGTTGCTGCGCGAGCATGGCTGCGACGCGGTGGTGTCGCTGGGTGGCGGTTCGCCGCACGACTGCGCCAAGGGTATCGCCCTGGTGGCAGCCAATGGCGGCAAGATTCAGGATTACGAGGGCGTGGACAAGTCCGCCAAGCCGCAACTGCCCTTGGTGGCGATCAACACCACCGCCGGCACCGCGTCGGAAATGACCCGCTTCTGCATCATCACCGATGAGTCGCGCCATATCAAAATGGCCATCGTCGACAAGCACACCACGCCGGTGCTGTCGGTCAACGACCCGGAAACCATGGCCGGCATGCCCGCCGGGCTGACCGCCGCCACCGGCATGGACGCGCTGACCCATGCGGTGGAAGCCTATGTCTCCACCATCGCCACTCCCATTACCGACGCCTGTGCCTTGAAGGCGGTGACGCTGATCGCCGGCCACCTGCGCCGCGCGGTGCGCAATGGCATGGACATGGAGGCGCGCGAGCAGATGGCTTACGCGCAGTTCCTGGCCGGCATGGCCTTCAACAACGCGTCGCTGGGCTATGTGCACGCGATGGCGCACCAGTTGGGCGGCTTCTACGACCTGCCGCATGGGGTGTGCAACGCGGTGCTGCTGCCGCATGTGCAGGCCTTCAACGCCAAGGCGGCCGGCCAGCGGCTGGCCGATGTCGGCGCGGCGCTGGGCGTGGACGCCAGCGCCGAGGCGGCGATCGCCGCCATCCGCCAATTGGCGGCCGATGTCGGCATTCCGGCGGGATTGACGCAGTTGGGGGTCAAGGAAGAGGATATTCCGGAACTGGCAGCCAACGCCTTGAAGGACGCTTGTGGCCTGACCAATCCGATCCAGGCGAACCACGAAGAAATCTGCGCGATCTTCAAGGCCGCGCTGTAGCAGTAAAGGACCGCGCTGAAACCAGCGCGGTCAAACTGGCGGCTCAGCCGCCATTTTTTGACCATTAAATATCGTAATGCGATATTTCTGACGACGCCGCACCGCCTCCGCCGCCAGATGAAATCAAGGAGTGACGCAATGGACGCAAAGATTCGCCTGTTGCCGGTGAGCGAATACCGGCCGGGCCTTGAGAATGTTTTTCTGATCGAGGAAAACTGGCCAAAAGATCTGCCGCGGCAGGCCTTGGACGCCGCCCACTGGCTGAAGAGCGTGGCGCCGGCGCCAGGCCTGCTCGATTGGCTGCGCCAGGACGAGCGGCATTGGCCCACCTTCTGCGAAGTGTACTGGGCCGACCTGGCGGCGAACCCGCAGCGCTGGTGGCCGCTGTGGAAGGCCAGCCGCCGCGGCGGCCTGGTGCTGCTGCACGCCGGCGGCGGCGACAAGCTGCCGGCGCAGGCCTTGGCGCAGTTCCTGGGCGACAAGCTGGACGAGATCGAGCGCATCGAGGCGGGGGAGTTGGCGTCGCCAGTGTGCTACCGCGCCTTGCTGGACCATTAGCGCATGCCCGAGCCATCCAGCTTTTCCAAACAGGATTTCGAGCGGCTGGCGGATTTCCGCTACCGGCTGCGCCGCTTTCAGCGTTTCAGCGAGGAGGCGGCGCAGCGCCACGGCATCACCATGCTGCAATATCTGCTATTGCTGCAGATCAAGGGCTTTCCCGGCCGCGACTGGGCCACGGTGGCGGAACTGGCCGAAAGGCTGCAATCGCATCACCACAGCGTGGTGGGCCTGATCAGCCGCTGCGTGCAGCAGCAATTGGTGGCGCGCAGCCCGGGACGGGACGACCGCCGCTGCGTGGAAGTGCGGCTGTTGCCCAAGGGCGAGGCGCTGGCGGAGCGGCTGGCGCGCGAGCATCGCGAGGAGTTGCAGGCCTTGCGCCGGCTGGGCGATGTGCTGTCGCTGGACCACTTGCTGCAGTCTGGAGATTGACGCCGGCGCGGTGGATTTTGCCATGATGCTCTGGCATGATTTCGCCATTGCCCCGGCCGTGGAGAAATGTCGTGAACATACTGTTGGTGGAGGATGACCTGGCGCTGGGCGAGGCGCTGGGACAGGCGCTGCGCCAGGGCGGATTCCGCACTGTCTGGGTGCGGCGGCTGAAGGAGGCGCGCACCTTCCTGGCCGAGGAGCCGCAGGACGCGCTATTGCTGGATCTGGGCCTGCCCGACGGCGAAGGCCTGCATCTATTGCAAGAGTTGCGCAGCCAAGGCTCCACCCTGCCGGTGATCATCCTGACCGCGCGCGACGCGCTGGAAAGCCGGCTGGCCGGCCTGCACAACGGCGCGGACGATTATCTGATCAAGCCCTTCGCCATTCCCGAGCTGCTGGCCAGGCTGCAGGCGGTGACCCGCCGCAGCAGCGGCTTCGTGTCGGCCAACTGGCAGATCGGCGATTTGTGCATCAATGCCGACACCCGCGAACTGTCGATGAGCGGCGCGGCGGTGGCGTTGTCGCCGTCCGAGTTCGCGCTGGTGTTCGAACTGGTGCGCAAGGCCGGCAAGGTGGTCAGCCGCGAGCATCTGGTCGAGCACCTGTGCTGCGAATCCGACAACGCCTTGGAAGTACATGTCCACAATCTGCGGCGCAAGCTGGGCTCGGACTGGATCCGCACCATACGCGGCGTCGGCTATCTGCTGCCCAAGCCCGCATGATCATGCCCTCCCTGGCCAGGCGCTCGCTCTATCGGCGGCTGCTGTGGACCAGCCTGAGCACCATACTGGCGGTGTGGCTGGTCTTGTTCGCCTGGTTTTACTGGGAAGTGACCCGGGTGGGCTCCGGTTATCTGGACGGCGATCTGCGCGGGCTGGCGCGCTCGCTGGGCACCGTCTACAGCGCCGACATCAAGACCGGCGAACGCGTGCGCATCGTCGATCAACTGATAGGCCAGTTCGGCCACGGCTACAGCGAAAAACCGCCGCTGCGCAGCGAGCTGGCCTACCGCATCGTCGACAAGCGCCAGCACTTGCTGGCGGTGTCCAATACCTGGCCGGAACTGGAACTGCCGATACGCGCCGATGCACCGGCCAACCAGGGGCGCTGGCGCATCTTGATGGTCGACGCCGTCGACGCGCCGGTTCAGGTGCAGCTGGCGGTGGCGCGCAGCTTCGTGCAGCGGGTGCAAGCCGAGATCCTGGTCTTCTTCCTGATGCCGCTGATCGCGGCTGTGCCCATCATCATGCTGCTGCTGCGCGTCGGCTATGGCCGCGCCTTGCAGCCCTTGGCGCTGCTGGCGTCCACCATCACCTCGCGCGATGTGCAGTCAACAGCGCCGCTGGCCTGCCCCGATCCCGAATATCAGGAACTGCGGCCGGTGTTCAATTCCGTCAACGAGTTGCTGTCGCGGCTGGCCACCTTCCGTGAAGGAGAGCAGCGCTTCTTCGCCGACGCCGCGCACGAGTTGCGCACGCCGCTGGCGGCGATAGGCGCGCAAGTGCATTTGCTGGCCAGGGCCGAATCGGAGCAGGAGCGGGCGGCGCTGGCGGCCTTGCTGGACGCCAGCATCGCCCGCAGCGGCGAACTGGTGGGCAAACTGCTGACCTTGTCGCGGCTGGACGCCGAGTCGGCGCAGGTGCGCTCCGAGCCCTTCGACCTGGCGGCGCTGGCGCGCGCGGCCTTGTCGCGGCACGTGCCGCACGCGCTGGCGCGCAATATCAACCTGGCTTACGACGGCGAGCAGGCGCTGCCTTGCCGCGGCGACGCCAGCGCGATGGACGGCTTGCTGGACAATCTGCTGGACAATGCGATTCGTTATTGCCCGGACGGCGCTTCCATCAATGTGGAAGTCAATGCCGGCTTCGCCAGCGCGCGGCTGGCGGTGCTGGACGATGGGCCGGGCATCGCGCCGCAATGGCGCGAGCAAGTGCTCAAGCGTTTTGTGCGGCTGCCGGACAATACCGTTACCGGCAGCGGTCTGGGCCTGGCCATCGTCAAGCGGGTGGTGGAACTGCACGGCGGCAGCCTGCTGTTGACCGATGGTCTGAACGGCAATGGCCTGGGAGTGGAAATTCGACTGCCGCGCAGCATGATGGCGGAAGAGGCATGAGTCTTTTCGAAGCCGCGCTCGCCGCGTCGGGCTTCATGAGGCGCGGCGGGCTGTGGCGGGAGTGGACGGCGCATGGTGAATCGCAGGCGGCAAACCAGGCCCGGTAAGAGCCTGTCCAAGGGCTCGCTCTGGCTCGCGAGATCATGAACAGCTTCCAGAACGGGCCTGGTTTGCCGCTTTTCATGGCGCGGTCTTGTCCGCGCCCTCCCAGCCGCCGCCCAGCGCGGC
>NZ_JAJOHW010000181.1 GCF_021129195.1 Chromobacterium aquaticum
TGCGCAAGCTGGCCGAGCGCAGCCAGCACGCCGCCCGCGACATCGGCGACTTGACCCGCCACGGCCAGCGCGAGGCCAGCCAGACTGCGCGCGCGCTGTGCGGCATCCTGGAACGCAGCGCGGCCACGGCGGAACTGGTGGCCGGCATCAGCTCCGCCAGCCAGGAACAGGCGCGCGGCGTGGCCCAGGTCAGCGACACGATGGGCAGCCTGGGCTCCGTGTCCCAGCGCAACACCTCCAGCAGCGAGGCGCTGGCGGCCACCGCCGCCGAAGTGGACAAGCAGGCGGAGCGGCTGCGGCGGCAAATCGCCTACTTCGCCATCGAACGGCCGGACGCCGGCGCGCCGAATCCGCCCTGAAACGGCGCGGCAACTGTTCTACATTGAAACGAACGAAGCGGTCGTCTGGCTGACTCTCCGGCACAAGGACCCAGGAAATGACAAAACAAGACAATGAAATATTCCTGCACCCCGGCGATTGGTACTTCGGCGACAAACACCACAAGGTCCGCACCCTGCTCGGCTCTTGCGTCTCCATCACGCTGTGGCATCCCAAGGCCAAGATAGGCGGCATGTGCCACTACCTGCTGGCGCGCCGCACCGATCGCCGCTCGGCCGCGCTGTCCGGACGCTACGGCGACGAGGCGATGCTGCTGATGCTGCACGAGGTGCTGGCGTCCGGGCTGCCGTTGCAGGAATTCCAGGCCAAGCTGGTGGGCGGCGCCGCAGTGCTGGCCGGCGTGGAGCGCGACCAGCCGCATGATGTGCCGTCGCGCAATATCGACATGGCCTACCAACTGGTCAAGCAACTCGGGCTATCGGTGCAGGCGGAGGATTTGGGCGGCAACAGCCCGCGGCTGGTGATGTTCGATCTGGCCACCGGCGATGTGTGGGTAAAACAAACGCAAGATGCGGACATGAGCAGGATTTCCGCGCACAAGACAAGGACTCGGGCATGACTATCAAGGTGCTGATCGTCGACGACTCTGCGGTGGTTCGCCAAGTGCTGAGCCAGGTTTTCAGCCAGGCCACCGGCATGACGGTGATGGATGTGGCCACCGACCCCATCGCCGCGATGGAAAAAATGAAGCAGCAGTGGCCGGACGTGATCGTGCTGGACATCGAAATGCCGCGCATGGACGGCATCACCTTCCTCAAGCAACTGATGGCCAGCCGGCCGACGCCGGTGGTGATCTGCTCCTCGCTGACCCAGAAAGGCACCGACATCAGCGTGCAGGCGATGGCGGCCGGCGCGGTGGAAGTCATCGCCAAGCCCATGGCCGGGGTCAAGGGCTTCCTGGAGGAAAGCGCCAGCCAGCTGGTGCACGCGGTGCGCAGCGCCGCCGCCGCGCGCATGAACCGGGTGCGGGTGATGCCCTCGGCCGGCGGAACCGCGCTGGCCGGCGCGGCGCCGGCGGCCAACCCGCTGGAAACCCGGCCCAAGCTGTCCGCCGACGCCATCCTGTCCGCGCCCACCGGCGGCAATATGTTCGCCACCACCGAGCGCATCATCGCCGTGGGCACTTCCACCGGCGGCACCCAGGCGCTGGAAACCGTGCTCACCGCGCTGCCGCGCACCTGCCCCGGCCTCGCCATCGTCCAGCACATGCCGGAAAAATTCACCCGCTCCTTCGCCGAGCGGCTGGACAGCCTGTCGCAGATCGAAGTCAAGGAAGCCAGCAACGGCGACCGCATCCTGCCCGGCCGCGCGCTGATCGCCCCCGGCGGCAAGCACATGATGATCAAGCGCAGCGGCGCCTTCTACCTGGTGGAAGTGGTGGACGGCCCGCTGGTCAGCCGCCACAAGCCCTCGGTGGACGTGCTGTTCCGCTCCGCCGCCAAGTTCGCCGGCAAGAACGCGCTGGGCATCATCATGACCGGCATGGGCGACGACGGCGCCAAGGGCTTGAAGGAAATGCACGACTGCGGCGCCAAGACCATCGCCCAGGATGAGGAAAGCTGCGTGGTGTTCGGCATGCCCAAGGAGGCGATCCGCCTGGGCGCCGCCGACGAAGTGATGTCGCTGGACACCATCGCCAAGGCGATTTGCCGTTGAACGAGGAAACACCATGCAACTGGATATCCAGGACGTCCTGATCATCGACGACAGCACCTTGCAGCGCCAGCACGGCTGCGAGATCTGCCAAGGTCTGGGCGCGCAACAGATCCGCCAGGCCGCCAACGGCGAGGAAGGCCTGGAGCGGATGCGCGAGCAGCTTCCCAGCCTGATCCTGCTGGATCTGGAAATGCCCAAGCTGGACGGCGTGCAAGTGATGCAGCACATGGCCAGGGAAGGCCTGGCCGCGCCGCTGGTGGTCACCTCCAGCAAGGATTACCTGCTGATCTCCACCGTGGAATTGATGGGCCGGGAGCTGGGGCTGCCGGTGCTGGGCGGCCTGAAAAAACCGCTGCGCCAGCCCGAACTGATGGACCTGCTCAAGCGGGTGTGGACGCCCAAGGGCGAAGACGAACATCACGCCGAGCTGTTCAGCGAAGTAGAGGTGCGCGAAGCGCTGGACAAGGGGGAAATCATCCCCTACTACCAGCCCAAGGTCACCCTCAACGGCGGCCTGCTCAAGGGCGCGGAAATGCTGGCGCGCTGGAAGCACCCGGAACACGGCATCATCTCCCCCGCCCGCTTCATCCCGGTGGTGGAGGCCAGCGGCTGGGCCACCGAGCTGACGCTGAGCATGCTGGACCAAGGGCTGAAACAATGGCAGGAATGGGCGCGCCGCGGCCTGCGGCTGCCGCTGTCGGTGAATTTGTCCGCCTTGTCGCTGAAGGGAGACGATCTGACCCAGCAGATCGAGGACCGGCTGCGCAGCACCCATGTGCCGCCGCGCTTCATCATCTTCGAAGTCACCGAGACCGCCATCGCCGACAATCTGGCCGAAGCCATCGGTATCGCCGCCCGGCTGCGCCTGGGCGGCCTGGGCCTGTCCATCGACGACTTCGGCACCGGTTTCGCCACCTTGCAGCAATTGACCCGCTTCCCCTTCACCGAGCTGAAGATAGACCAGTCGCTGGTCACCTCGGTGTCCACCAAGCCGCACCTGGAAGCGGTGCTCAACAGCGTGATCGAGCTGGCGCAGCGCATGCAGCTGACCACGGTGGCGGAAGGCATAGAAACCACCACCGATCTCGACTTCATGGGCAACCGCGGCTGCCTGATGGGCCAGGGCTATTTCATCGCCAGGCCGATGGACGCGCCGCGCTTCGAAACCTGGGTCAAGGAAAGAATGCAGCAAAGCAAGGAGGCCAGCGCCGGGTGAATCCAGCCGGGCCTACTATGCCAAAGCCCGGTAAAACCGGGCTTTGGCGGTCAAGGTTTTAAATCAATTGCCTTACCTGAGTGGCGGTCTGCTGCAAACGCCGGGCAAAAGGCTCCAGCAAGCAATACACCTGCTCGCATTCCAGGCTATCCAGATTGGACTGGTCCAGCATGGCCAGCAAGCCGCTCAAGGCGCTGCTGACCTGGCTCAACTCCAAGTCGACAGCATGAATCCCCGTATGCAAATGCTCACGGTAGCGATCCAGCTGCTGTATCAGAGGGTCAATCGGGGACAGGGCTTGATGGTGTTGCCGCAAGGCTTGCAATTCGCGCAAGCACCAAGACAACGACGTGGACGGGGGGAGAGTCATCGCGGCGCCTCCATCATCAACCATAGCGCCACAGATAGGGGCCAGGCCCCAGGACGAACAAATCGCTTCATACATCCTCCACTATTGACCGAAACGCAGATAGTGGGCAGACGCATGGCAGAGTCAGAAGGCCATATATCAGGCAACGGCAGCCCCCAGGTTCAGAGCCATGGTCAGCCCGACTTGCGGGCGAAGTCATGGAACTCACAGGCTATTTCCGCAATGAAATAGCCTGGCCTGATAATGTGGGCTTCCCAACCCAGCACCACGGATGAAGTGCGATGCGTTGGGCAGCTTACGAGCGGAGCTTGCCAGCGTCAAGGCCGAGCGGCCAAACCAGGGGCCGGCCCGCTGCAGCCTGCACTCACACCGACCACAGTGGCGGCTCGTCCAGCAGCGCGATCTGCTCGCGCAGCGTCAGGATCTGCTCCTCCCAGTAACGCTGGCTGTTGAACCAGGGGAAGGCCGCCGGAAACGCCGGATCGTGCCAGCGCCGCGCCAGCCAGGCGCTGTAATGGATCAAGCGCAGGGTGCGCAGCGCTTCCAGCAGATGCAGCTCGCGCAGGTCGAACTCGCAGAAATCCTCGTAACCGGCCAGCACATCCGCCAATTGCGCCGACTGCTCCTCGCGGCTGCCGGATAGCAGCATCCACAAATCCTGCACCGCCGGCCCCATGCGGCTATCGTCGAAATCGACGAAATGCGGACCGTCGTCGGTCCACAGCATATTGCCGACGTGGCAATCGCCATGCAGCCGCAACGTGCCCACCGTGCCGGCGCGCTGATAAGCGCGCTCGACGCCGGCCAGCGCCTGCTCCAGCACGCCGCGGAACACCTCGCGCAGTTCCGGCGGCAAGGCCGCGTGCTGCAATAGATACTCCGCCGGCTCGCGGCCGAAGCTGCTCACATCCAGCGCCGGACGTTGCGCGTAGTCTTCCACCCGCCCCAGCGCGTGGATGCGGCCGAGGAAGCGGCCTATCCATTCCAACGTGCGCGCGTCGCCCAGCTCCGGCACCCGGCCGCCGCGGCGCGGGAACAGCGCGAAGCGGAAACCGCCGTGATGGTGCAAGGTGGCGCCATTGAAAGCCAGCGGCGGCACCACCGGGATTTCCCGTTCCGCCAGCGCCAGGGAGAAGGCGTGCTCCTCCAGGATCTGCGCATCGCTCCAGCGCTCCGGCCGGTAAAACTTGGCCACCAGCGGCGCGGCATCGTCGATGCCGATCTGGTAAACCCGGTTCTCATAGCTGTTCAGCGCCAGCAGGCTGCCGGAGCTGTAAAGGCCCAGGCTGTCCACCGCGTCCAGGATGGCGTCCGGCGTCAGGCCGGCGAATGGGGGCGTTTGATGTGTCTGCATCCACGCATTATACGCAGCCGGCAGTCCTCGAGCGTAAGCGGGTAAAATGCAGATATCTGACGCCGCGCCGGAAACCGCCATGGACTTGAAAACGCTATACACCCGCCTGCCCTCGGTAGACCGCCTGCTGGGCCATGACCGCCTGGCTCGCCTGCTGGGCCGCCACGGCAACGCCGCCCTGACCGAGGCGGTGCGCCAGACGCTGGAGCAGGCGCGCCAATACATCCGCGAACAGCACGCCTTGCCGGCCTGGGCCGACAGCGACGACAGCCTGGCCGCCGCCATCGGCGACCGGGTGTCGCAACGCCAGCGCATGACGATGCGGCCGGTGTTCAATCTGTCCGGCACCGTGTTGCACACCAATCTGGGCCGCGCGCCTATGGCCGAGGCCGCGGTGGACGCGGTGAGCGCGGCGATGCGCGAAGCCGCGACGCTGGAGTTCGATCTGCAGGGCGCCGGCCGCGGCCACCGCGATCAGGCGGTCAGCGAACTGCTGCGCGAGCTGACCGGCGCCGAAGCCGCCTGCGTGGTCAACAACAACGCGGCCGCGGTGCTGATCATGCTGTCCACCGTCGCCGCCGGCCGCGAGGTGATCCTGTCGCGCGGCGAAATGGTGGAGATCGGCGGCGCCTTCCGCATGCCGGACGTGATGCGCCAGGCCGGCTGCCGCCTGGTGGAAGTGGGCGCCACCAATCGCACCCATCTGAAGGACTACCGCAACGCCGTCACCGCCGAGACCGGCCTCTTGCTCAAGGTCCACACCAGCAACTACGCGATCCAGGGCTTCGCCAGCAGCGTGGCGGAGGCTGAACTGGTGGAACTGGCGCGCGAGCGCGGCCTGCCGGTGGCCACCGATCTGGGCTCCGGCGCGCTGATCGACCTGGCCGCCTATGGCCTGCCGCACGAACCGATGCCGCAACAGATGATCGCCGCCGGCGTCGATCTGGTCAGCTTCTCCGGCGACAAGCTGCTGGGCGGACCACAGGCCGGCCTGATCATCGGCAAGCGCGAATGGATAGACAAGATTCAACAGCACCCGCTGAAGCGTGCGCTGCGCTGCGACAAGATGACGCTGGCGGCGCTGGAAGCCACGCTGCGCCTGTACCTGGAGCCGGACCGCCTGCTCGAGACCTTGCCGACGCTGCGCCGCTTGAGCCGGCCGCAGGCGGCGATGCGCGCCAGCGCCGAACGGCTGCGCG
>NZ_JAJOHW010000182.1 GCF_021129195.1 Chromobacterium aquaticum
CAACAGCATGGCCCGCTGGCGCGCGTCGCGCGGGTGGAGGTGTTCCAGCTGAGGGCGCGGGACGGCCACCCGCTGCGCGTGATCGGCTATTGGCCCGAGGCCTGCGCGGCGCGCGACGCGGCGCAGCCGGCGCTGGTGTTCGCCCATGGCGGCGGCTGGTGCCTGGGTTCGGCCGAGGTCTACGACAACCCCTGCCGCGCGCTGGCCCAGGCCACCGGCTGCGTGGTGTTGTCCGTCGACTACCGGCTGGCGCCCGAGCACCGCTATCCGGTGCCGCTGCACGATGTGTACGACGCGCTGTGCTGGGCCTTTGAAAACGCGCAAGCGCTAGGTCTGGACCCCAAGCGGCTGGGCGTGGCCGGGGACAGCGCCGGCGGTAACCTCGCCGCCGCGGCCTGCCTGCTGGCGCGCGATCTGGCGGGCCCGGCCATCGCCCATCAACTGCTGATCTACCCGGCCTTGAGCCACCAGATGGACAGCGCCTCCTATCAGGCTTACGGCGATGGCTATTACCTGACGCGGGAGCTGATGCGTTTCTGCTTCGATACCTATCTGGCCGCGGCCGAGGAGGGCGGTTCGCCTTATGTGTCGCCGCTGCTGGCGACTAGCCTGGCCGGCCTGCCGAGCGCGACCATTCTGACCGCCGAGTTCGATCCCTTGCGCAGCGAGGCGGAGGACTACGCCGCGCGGCTGAACGCGGCCGGCGTCAAGGCGACGCTGCGGCAGCTGGACGGCATGGTCCATGGCTGCATCCACATGCTGGGGCTGACGCCGGCCGCGGGCGCGCTGTTCGACATCGCCGGCGGCCAGCTGCGGAAAGCGCTGGGCCTGAGCGGCTGAGCAGCGGCGGGGGCGCGAGAAGTGAACACGGCCGGGGCTGGAGTCGTGTAGCATAAGCGCTCCCCGCCGCCGCAAGGGCGCGCGGGAACGGGGTGAAATCCAAACCTATCATTGGGAGCGACAATGCCGGAATACTCGAATCTGCTTGCTTTTGCGCTGGTCTCATTGGGCATGGTCATCACCCCCGGCCCCAATATGATGTATCTGATCTCGCGCTCCATCTGCCAGGGCAAGCGGGCCGGGCTGATTTCGCTGGCGGGCGTGGCCTTGGGCTTCGTGTTCTACATGCTGTGCGCGGCCTTGGGCATCACCACCCTGCTATTGGCGATCCCCTATGCCTACGACGCTCTGCGCATTGGCGGCGCGGCTTACCTGCTGTACCTGGCGTGGCAGGCCTTGAAGCCCGGCGGCCGTTCGCCGTTCCAGCTGCGCGAACTGACGCCGGATAGCAGCCGCAAGCTGTTCATGATGGGCTTTCTGACCAATCTGCTGAACCCAAAAATCGCCGTGATGTATCTGGCGCTGCTGCCGCAATTCCTATCCCCGGCCGGCGGCAATGTCTTGTCCCAGTCGCTGCTGCTTGGCTTCACCCAAATCCTGATCAGCGTCAGCGTCAATGCCATCATCGCGCTGAGCGCCGGCTCCATGGCCGCGTTTCTCGTCAAGCGCCCGGCCTGGGGCGTGGCGCAACGCTGGATCATGGGTTCGGTGCTGGGCGGGCTGGCGCTGAAGATGCTGTTCGAGAAACCGCGCTACTAGCCGAGCCTCGGCGCAGCGTTAGAACGTGTTTACGCTCTCGCGAGCCAAGGCGAGACCAGGCGGAAACGAGCGAAAAAGCGGAATGTGCTCGTGGTACATGGGCATTTCGAAGACGTACTCACCGTGTGACGTTTCACGACGCGCGGCAGATCGTAAACAGGTTCTTACAGCGCATGTCGTTCAATGATGGCGGCCAGCGCGTCGAATAGCTGCGGCAGATTCTGGGCCGTGCTTTCCTCCAGCGGCTGATCCCAGTTTTCATGCTGGATCACATAAATGCGGAAGCGGCCGCGCGGATCGAATTCCGGATACCAGCCGACATCGACCAGGGTGTCTAGCGACGGGCAGCTGATCTGCAGCATGTCTTCTTTCAAGGAAAACAGGAACTCCTCATCGCCAAGGTCGAAGGTTTCATCGACATCGCTGAGCGCGTCGTAGCTGATAATGGAGCGGGATAGCTGGAGCTTGTTTTTCATTGAGCCTGCTTTACTGAGTGTCTAGGTGGTGCTGGAGCCAGTGTTCCAGCTGGCTGTTGCCAAGAGAGCGGGCCGCCGCGAGAAGCGCCTGCTGTTCATCGGCGGTGATGGTGTTGCCGCTGTCGCGGATGACGCGCAGGCAATCCATGGCCGCATCCTCGCCGTGGATATTGATCACGGCTTGATACCACGGGCTGGATTTGAGCAGCGGGCTTGCTACCTCGGCGCCCTGGGCGATGAGGCGGCCGGTTCTATGAGCGTTGCCTAGTTTGGCGGCAATGGCTAGCGGGCTCAGTCCATTCCTGTCTTTTGCGTTCAAACGCCGAGTCTGAGCGAAAAAAGCCAGCACTTTCTCAAAACAGACATCGGAGCCGCCGGCGGTGGCCGTGTGCAATAAGCTGAACCCGTTCCGGTCCTCTTGCGCGAGCAGATGAGGGTGCTTGGCCATCAGGTAGTCCAGGGCGTGTTCCCCTCCCGCCACGATGAACAGCACCGGAGTGCCATCGATATCCTGTTTGGACTCCATGAGGGGGATGAGGTCTTTGATGGCGTGATCCCTGCCTTGGGCAAGTTCTTCTTCTGCTTCGAATAGCTTGATAAAGTCGCTGTCATCCATTGCGGTGTCATCTGTCGTGAGTTGCGGGCTTTGCCCGCCTGGCTCATAAGGCGTGAATCATGGCCCGATATTCATCGCGGGCTCGCGGATTGATGGCAAGGCCTTGTTCCCCCTCCCGGCTCAGGAATGCGATCAAGTAGCGGCGTTCGTCAGGATTCAACACCTGCTGCCAATGATGAATAAAGTCCAATGCCTGGCCATCCTCTAACAAATGCTTGAACGCGGAGCAGAGGCCGTCTGGCACTTCGGCGGTGATGCTTTTCAAATAGCCATCCCATTCGGAACGGGCGTTTTGCCACAGGACCTTGATGGCCGACCAGTCCAGCGAGTGGGCGGCGGGCGTCGTCAGGCCAACGGGCTCCACCTTGGCGGCGATGCCGAGCAGAATGTCGTCCAGGGCTTGCGTCAGACAGGCGGTGTTCAGCCAGTAAAGGTGCGCGCAAGTGCTGGCGAGGAAGTTTTCGGCAAGGGTTCGTTGCTCATCGACATTTTCCAGGATTCGTATCAGCCGCTTGGTTTTCTTGATGGCGTCGGTGTCGTCGATACTATTTTCCAGCTGTGCCAGAAAGCGTTGCTGAACGCCAGCGATCCCTTCCGCGGAGAAGTCCGCCGTTTCGAAATAACAGACGCCATCGGCCATGATGGCCAGGCTCGTCTCCCTGGCGATACGCCGTATCTCTTCCATGGATGGCCTGTGCGGCTTCTCGAACAAATATGGGCTGAAGCAGTCGGAACTGAGCAGGAAAATGAGATCGTGGATGGAAAATATCATGAGGTTGCGGCGGCAATGAGAGCAGGCGGTTTGCGGGATTCTAACGTTTTGCCCCGGCAGCGCCCAGCCTGGGCTGATTTCATCCCGCGGCGGCTTGCATGCGGATTGAAGATAGGCACAGAACTAGGGCACTATATTCCACCCCATGCTCCCGCCGCTGCGTGATGCCGGCCGGGCGTGAATATTCCGTAATGGCAATGTTGAGCAATGACCGATTTACATTCTTCCAGCCAAACCCTGCTGACCGGGTTTCGCATCGTATTCCATACCCAGCTCATAGTGCTGCCGGTGTCCATCGCCATGAGCTGGGTCCTGTACCACGACCCGCATGGCGGCATGCATCAGGATTTGATCGGGAGCTGCGTGCTGCTGCTGGGCATCAATCTGATGGCCTTTGTTGCCGGTTGCGGCGTGTTTTTGCAGCGGGTGCGGCTGGACTGGCTGGGCCGCAAGATCGCTTATGTGGGGGTGGAAACAGAATATCGCTGGCGCGAGGTCGATGTCGCCGCCATTGATGCCGTTCGTTTTCTGACGTACGGCCAGGGCAATAGAGGAGTGGTGGATCGCCTGTGGCTGAAAGCGGATACCCATCCGCGCGGCGGCTTGCGGCTGCTGGATTCTCGCGTCAGCCCGCTGTTCAAGCGGCGGCCCTCGCCCTTGTTCAGCCTAGTGGTGGAATTCGTCAGGGCGCAGAACCCCGAGGCCAGCCTGCCGCCAACTTTGGTGTAGCGCCACGGCGCGGCTGGCCGCCAAAAGAAACACCCCGCGGGCGGGGTGTTTCTTTTTTAGGCGCTGCTTAAGTTATTTACTATTTCCCGGACGTTTGGCCATCATCTCGCGCAGCGCGTCCTCCTGAGTGTTGAGACGGTCGATGTAGTCGAAGATGTCGATCGGGAACAGCAGCACTTGCTCGATCAGCGCGAAGAAGCCGGCCCAATAACCCTTGCTCGCGCCCTGGACCTCGAAGTCGACGTCGCCGGCGATGCGCCCCAGCAGGATATTGCCCAGGTTGTTGGGATTGTCCTGCAGATACTGGATGTAGTGGCCGGCGAATTCGCGGCCGATGCGATAGGCCTTGTGATAGTCGTCGGCGGGCGGCACTTGCCAGCAGTGCACGCGCGGACGGTCCGGCACGAGGGCGGCGAAGGGCAGTTCCTGATGGGGTACGGGCTGGGTGCCGGGACGGTAGTGGCGACGGCTTGGAAAGGTTTGGGACATGGTGCTTCTCCTGTCGTTTACAAGATCAAGACACCTGAACCCGTTAATGGGCGCAGGATCGACGTCTAGCAATTCATCGTCATGGAGGATGCTGCTTGCCATGAAGATGCGAGCGGAAGCCAAGGCTTCGGCGCGGCCGAGGTAATACCAGACGCCAATCTGGATGCCGCGGTTGTGGCGGCATGGGGGGATTGTGCCCAGCGGCAGCGGGGCGGTCAAGGCGGCGACTAGGTAGTTTGCCGGGCAGCGCTGTCGTTGGCTGGCAAATATAGTTAGAACCAGTCCAAAGTCCGCCGCGCGGAATGGCGCGGCGGGCGTCGCCATGGGCTAGAACGCGGGCTTGCTGCAATGCCGGGAGACACGCAATGAACGATCCAATCCGCCACGTCGTGGTGCTGATGCTGGAAAACCGGTCCTTCGATCATCTGCTGGGCGATCTGGACCAAAAGTTGCTGGGGCTGGAAGGCGTGAAGAATGCCCAGGCCTATGTGGCCCGGCATCCCAGCCATATTCCCGGCGATCCGGCGCCGCTGCCGTTCAGCGGCAATGCCAAGGCCAGCCTGGACGCCAAGTCGCTGGGGGAGGCGGCGGATTTTGATCCGAGCCATGAGTTTCTGGATGTGAAGGCGCAACTGGGCGGCGATCTGGCCGCACCGGTGATGAACGGCTTCGCCGCCAATGCCTACGGGGTGTTCAAGACCAAGTTCAAGCCCGAAACGCTGCGCGACAGCATCAGCCAGGCGATGGCGTATTTCCCGCTGAATACCAGCGCCACGGGCGCGATTCCGGTGTTGCAGTCGCTGGCGCAGCAGTTCGTGGTGTGCGACCACTGGTTCGCGTCGATTCCCGGCCCCACCTGGCCCAACCGCTTTTTCGCGGTGGCCGGCACCACCAAGGGCAATCTGCGCATGCCGGAGGGGGTGGCGACAATCCCCACGCTGTTCCGCCACTACGACATGGACACCATTTTCAACCGGCTGCACGATGCCGGCAAACGCTCGCGCATTTATTACCACGATATCTCGCTGTCGCTGCTGCTGCGGCAGACCTGGGATATCCCGGACCTGCGCCAGCGTTTTTCCGGCTTCGCCGCGGATGTGGCGCAAGCGCAGCCGAATGATTTTCCCGAGTTCGTGTTCATCGAGCCGCGCTTCTTCCAACTGCCCTTTGCCGACAAGCCCAATGATCAGCACCCGCCGCACGATATCGGCCTGGGCGATCAACTGATCGCGGATGTCTACGCCGCGCTCAGCGGCAACCAGGCCTTGTGGCGGGAGACCTTGCTGGTGGTGGTTTATGACGAGCACGGCGGCTTTTTCGATCATGTGGCGCCGCCGCCGGCGCTGCCGCCGGATGACTGGGTCGCGCCCAAGGGGCCGGACGGCGATCTGGGCTTCGGTTTCGATCGCCTGGGCGTGAGGGTGCCGGCGGTGCTGGCGTCGCCGTGGCTGCAGCCGGGCATCGATCATGCGGTGTACGACCACAGCAGCTTGCTGGCCTATGTCTGCAATAAATGGCAGCTGCCGGCGCTGGGCGCGCGCTGCCAGGCGGAGATGCTCAAGCAGCCGTTCTCGGGCTTGTTCCAGGCCAGCCCGCGCGCCGCGTCGCCGGTGCTGACCGCGCGCGCGATGGGCGCGGAGCGGGCGCTGGCGCAGGAAGCCGCCGCGCCGGCGCAGCCCAATGGCAATCAGCTGGCCCTGGCCTATATGGTGGATTTTTTGGCGGACTATCTGGGCGTCGGCGATACCGAGCCGGGCGCGCGCGCCTTGCTGTCGCCGCAGGCCGCCAGCGCGGACGGGCTGCTGCGCAAGGTGGACAAGATCGAGGCGCGGCTGAGCGATCAGGCCAGGGCCTCGGCCTTGCTGCAAGCGGTGCCGGCGCCGCGGGAGGCGGCCGGCCCGATCAAGGTGTGGATGGTGCATGGGGTCGGCCATCAGGACGCGGCGGAGCAGCAGGCGTGGAAGGAGCGCTGGGAACAGGCGTTCAGCGCCAGCGCGCGCCAGGCGGGCTGTAGCCGGGCCTTCCAGTTTCAGTACGCGGATTACGACGCGGTGTTCCAGCAGTATCCGCTGGACGCCTGGACCATCGCCCGCGGCCTGGCCGCGCTGGCGGCCGGAGCGTTGACGCCGCAGGACGACAAGGGCCTGCTGGACGGCCTGGACCAGATGGGGAGCGTGTTGCGCTGGACCGCGGGCATGACCTTGCAATGGGTGGAGAACGCGGACTTGCGAGCGGCGCTGGCGGCGACGCTGAGCCAGCAGTTCGATGCCTTCCAGCCGGACCTGGTCTGCGCCCACAGCCTGGGCAGCATGGCCTGTTACGAGTTGTTCCGGCGCATGGTGGCCGGCGGCGAGGCGGCGGCGCTGAATGGCCGCGGTCTGTTGACCTTTGGCTCGCAGCTGGCGAATCCGGCGGTGCGCCAGGCGCTGGGCGGCCGGCTGGAGCCCTTGTACGACGCCGACGGCCAGGGCATCAGCCAATGGTTTCAGCTATACAACCCGCTGGACCGGGTGTTCACCTGGCCCTTGCCCTGGCAGGACGCCCGCAGTCATGTGCTGACTCAGTCCTTCTCCGACCCGCCGCTGAACCACGACGGCGCGGTCTACCTGGCGCAGTCGCGGCTGAGCGGCGAGGCGCTGCCGCAGTTGCTGCCGCTGGCGGCGCCGGCGCCGCGCTCGGTCCAGGCC
>NZ_JAJOHW010000183.1 GCF_021129195.1 Chromobacterium aquaticum
TTGAACAGGCTCTGAGAACCTGTTCAAGGTATCGCTGAAGCGCAGCAGGCATGGAACAGCTTCTGCGATCCAGTCAGGGCGCGGGGATTTCCAGCACTTGCCAGCCTTCCTTGCGGGCCTGCAGGAAGTTCATCACCGAATCCACGGTCACGGTCTGGATGCGGTCGGCGTAGCGCATTTCGTTGGGGTGGTCGTCGAAGGCGACATTGGCCTTGAACATGCGGCCGCCCAGCCGCGTCAGCGGCCCCAGCTTGAGTTCCGACGGCGCGTAGCCGTTGAGCTTGAGCCACATTTGCGCCTGTTCGCGGTTGGCGATGCGCGCTTCCTGACTGGCCGAGGCCGCCAGCGTTTCCAGCACCCAGGTGTTGGAGTTTTCGTAGCGGGTGGCGAAGGGGTAGGCCAGCAGGCTGTATTGCGGGGTGTGCAGTTCGCGCAGCCGTGGCGGCGCCTGCAGCCGTTCGCGCAGGCGCGCGGCCAGCGCCGGCGGCGGCAGCAGCGCCACCGACTCGAAGGAATACATATCGTCGAGGAAGAAATTGCCCAGGCCCTCGTACCACAGGTCGGAGCTGGCGCTGCCGCAGTCGTTGAGCAGGTGGGCGACGCGCCAGCGGCCTTCCGGCTGGCGGTAGGCGATGCCGACATGGGTGTAGCGCAGCTTGAAGCGCGACAGGTCCTGGCCGACGCGGCCGATCACCGCGACGTCGCCGCCGCTGGCGTCCAGTTTTTGCTGCAGTTGTTCGGCGGCGGCCATCGCCTTGCCGAAGGTGGCCGGGGTGATGGTTTGTTCCTCGCAGCTGCGGCCGGCCTGGGCGGCTTGCGGCAGCAGCAGGCAGAGCGCCAGGCCAAGGCCGGCGAGGCGGGCGGGCAGAGCGTCAGGACGGGACACGGTTATGCTCCAGCAGGGCCTCGCCCAGCTTGTTGGGGATGAAGGCCAGCACTTTGCCGGAGGTGACCAGCATGGTGCCGCTGGCCACCGCGCTCACTTGCACCGAGGCGCCGACCGCGGCGCCGGTGGCTTTCAGCGCCTTGCCGGACAATTCCACCACCAGCTTGGCGCCGCCTTGCACCGCGTCCAGCGACATCTTGACGGTGTCGCCGGCGCCCTGGGCCAGACCGGTGATCACATAGGCGCTGCCGGTGACCGCCAGCACCGGGGCCAGCAGCGATTCGCCCTTGCCCTGGGCGCTGCCGGCCACGCTGATCGCCGGCGCGGCGACGATGGACAGGGTGCCGACGGAGATTTTCTCGGAGGCGGTGTCGGTCTGGGACAGGCCGGCCCAGGCGGGCAGCGCGGACAGCAGCAGGCTGGACAGCAGGAGGGCCTTGAGCATGGATAATCCGGAATCAGGGAAATGACGCCAGCTTGCCCATTTTATGACGAAAGGGCAATGCTCAGCCTTGGCGCAATAGTGCCAACAGCGCCGCGCCGTCCAGCCGCGCGCTGAGATCGCCGCCGTCCAGCAGGCTGTCGGCCAGCTCGCGCTTGCTGGCGTGCAGCGCCACGATCTTTTCTTCTATGGTGTGTTGGGCCACCAGCCGGTACACCGTCACCGGCCGCTGCTGGCCCATGCGGTAGGCGCGGTCGCTGGCCTGGTCTTCCACCGCCGGGTTCCACCAGGGGTCGAGGTGGATCACGTAGTCGGCGGCGGTCAGATTGAGGCCGGTGCCGCCGGCTTTCAGGCTGATCAGGAACACCTCGCCGTCGCCGGCCTGGAAGGCGTCCATGCGCGCCTTGCGCTGAGCGCCGGGCACCGCGCCGTCCAGATACTGGTAGCGTATGCCTTGCTGGTCCAGCCAGCGGCGGACGATGGCGAGGTGGTCGACGAACTGGCTGAACACCAGCGCCTTGTGGCCGTTGTCCAGCAGTTCCAGCATCAGTTCGCGGAACAGCGTCTGCTTGGCGGAGGGCAATGCGCTGTCCGGCTGGGTCAGCGTCGGGTGGCAGCAGAAGCGGCGCAGCCGGGTCAGTTCGGCCAGCACTTGCATCGCGCCGCCCTCGGCCTCGCCCGGCTGGCCCAGCTTGTCCAGCGCCTGCTGGCGCATCGCCTCGTAGACTTCCATTTCCGCCTCGCTCAGCGGGATGGCGCGGGTGATGTCGGTGCGCAGCGGCAGTTCGGTCAGCACCTGTTGCTTGGTGCGGCGCAGCAGATAGGGGCGGATCAGCGCTTTCAGCGCGTCGCGGGCGTCCTCGTCGCCGTCGGCGATAGGCTGGGCGAAGCGCTGCTGGAATTTGTCTTCGTTGCCCAGCAGGCCGGGCGCGACGAAGCGGAACAGGCTCCACAATTCGCCCAGATGGTTTTCCACCGGGGTGCCGCTGGCGGCCAGGCGGAAATCAGCGTAGAGCGCGTGGGCGGCCTGGGCGCGCTGGCTGGCGGCGTTCTTGATCGCCTGCGCTTCGTCCAGCACCACGCTGGCCCAGCGCACCTCGGCGAAGGCGTCGGCGTCGCGTTGCAGCAGGCCGTAGCTGGCAACCACCAGATCGCCGGGGCCGGCGCTGTCCAGCCGGCGTTGTTGCTGGTAGGGCCGCAGCCGCAGACTGGGCGCGAAGCGGGCGGCCTCGGCCAGCCAGTTCAGCGCCACCGAGGTGGGCGCCACCACCAGCTGCGGGCCGAGCGCGGCGCGGCTGAGCAAGAGCGCCAGCGTCTGCACCGTTTTGCCCAGGCCCATATCGTCGGCCAGGCAGGCGCCGGCGCCCCAGTGGGCCAGCCGCGCCAGCCAGTTGTAGCCTTGCAGCTGGTAAGGCCGCAGCGTGGCGCGCAGGGTGTCCGGCACCACGGGTTCAAAGCTTTGCAGCGATTGCAGCCGCCGCCAGTGTTCATTCCAGCCGGCGTCGCCGTCGAAGGCACCGGCCTCGGCCGCCAGTTCGCCCAGCCGCGGCGCGGCCAGCGGGCTCAGGCGCAGG
>NZ_JAJOHW010000184.1 GCF_021129195.1 Chromobacterium aquaticum
GGCCGCTGGCTGGCGCGGCCGATAGACGCCGCGCGCCACGCATTGATGCGGCTGGCCGAAGGAGACTTCAGCACCCAGATCCCGGCCGCCGGCCTGCGCGAGCCGCGCGCGGTGCTGGAAGAAATGGAAACCCTGCGCATTCATCTGCGCGCCATCCTCGCCGACGTCGTCGCCGGCGCCGAGGATGTCAGCGAGGCCGCCAGCGCCACCCACGCCGAGGCCGAGTCGCTGAACACCCGCGGCGAATCGACGCTGGAAGGCATTACCCGGGTGGCGGCGGCGCTGGAGCAATTGTCGGTGTCGGTCAACGAGATTTCTCAATCCACCCGCGCCAGCGCCGAATTCGCCGACCAGGCCACCGAGCTGGCGAATCAAGGCGAGGTACAGATGAGCGACACGCGCCAGGCGGCTCAGGCCGTGGTCAGCGAAGTGTCCTGCACCCGCGACATCATCATCAAGCTGGAGCAATCGGTGGAATCGATCAACACCGTCACCGGCGTGATCAAGGACATCGCCAACCAGACCAATCTATTGGCGCTGAACGCGGCGATCGAGGCCGCGCGCGCCGGCGAACAAGGTCGCGGCTTCGCCGTGGTGGCAGACGAAGTTCGCAAACTGGCGGAACGCACCGCCGGCAACACGCTGGAAATCGAACAATCGGTGGGTTTCCTGCGCGAGCGCTCGCAGGAAGCGCTGGAAGAAGTGAAGGCCGCGGTGAGCAAGGTCCATACCGCCGAGGAAACGATACAAGCGGCGGCCCAGGGACTGGAGGCGATACGCAACGCCAACGCGAAGGTGGCGGAATCCTCCTCCAGCGTGGCCAATATGCTGCAACAGCAGTCATCCGCCTCCACCGAGGTGGCGCAGAGCATGGAAACGATGAGCAATCTGACCGAGCAGAACAGCCACAGCATCGCGGCCACCTTGCAGGTGGCGCAGAAGCTGCACACCACCGCTGGCGATTTGCGGCGCCTAGTCAGCCAATTTGAAAAACACATGTGATTGGCATGTAATTCGCGAGCCAATGGCATGTTTGGAAATAATCGACATGCGAACGCGTTTTATTACACAAACTCTACAAAATCGAGGAACTACTTGATACCCCCTCTTTCATAGCTGTTATTCGCCGCGGCCTTACTGCACTGCACCATGACATCGGCCGCGGCGAATGCCGCCCGCGCTTAGAGCCTGTTCAAAGTCTCGCGAGCAAGAGCGAGACAAGGCGAAAACGGCTGAGAAAGCGGAATGTACACACGGTACATGAGCATTTCGAAGACATACTCACCGTATAACGCTCCACGACGCGCTGCAGATCGTAAACAGACGCTTACGTTCAAACGCCGCTCGCAAACCCAGCCCAAGGAGGTGAAGCGCCCAGCAACAAGGCGCCAAGACGATGATCGCACTGCCCTGCCGCAGCGCGGCGTCGACGACAGCGCGGGATCGGCCCGGCCACGCGCCGCGCATGCGTCCCAAAGATGCAGTGTCTCGTTCGGCGAGGCTCCTATGCAAACACAGGTCACTGATCTGACGACGTCGAGAGACGCCCAAGGTTAGGACAGGCTTTATCGGATTAAGGTATAGCCCAAAGTGACTTCCCGATATTTTCGGGATACGTTGCATAGTGCCAAAACTTAGACGCGGAGATAGCTTTTCTGCACTCTCTCTTCTGGTTTACGCCCCCATTGTGACAACTGTTTGTGGTTATAAAACAGCTAACGGGGAACCCCTCAACATGTCTTTTGCAAGCATCACCCTGCCTACCGCTCAGGCAAACGAAGTCAATCTGAAAGAAACCGTCGCCTCCTACATGAGCGACACCCTGATCACCCTCAGCCGCGACATGAAAGTCAGCGAAGCGCGCGAGCACATGCTCAAACAGCTGCGCGACGAAGACATTCCCGCGCAGATTTTCGTCATCGACAGCAGCCGTTTCCTGCACGGCCAACTCTCGGTCAAGCGCCTGCTGACCGAAACCGATCTGACGCTGCCGGTTTCCGCGCTGATGGGCCCCACCTCATTTGTCGTCGAGCCCAATCAACAACGCCGCGACATCGTGCCGGAGCTGATAGACAAGGGCGTGGATCTCGCGCCCGTGGTCAGCGGCGGCAAGCTGCTGGGCGCCCTGTACGAAAAAGAGATCGCCGCACTGATCCGCGACGAAGGCACCGACGACGCGCAACGCCAGGGCGCCAGCCTGCCGCTGGAAACTTCCTACCTGGAAAGCTCCCCGTGGAGCTTGTGGAAAAAACGCCTGCCCTGGCTGTTGCTGCTGTTCTTCGCGGAAGCCTACACCAGCACCATCCTGCAAGTGTTCGAAGAGCAGCTGGAAGCCGCCATCGCCTTGGCCTTCTTCATCCCGCTGCTGATCGGCACCGGCGGCAATAGCGGCACCCAGATCACTTCCACCCTGGTGCGCGCGATGGCGATGGGCGAAGTCAGCCTGCGCAATATCGGCACGGTGCTGCGCAAAGAGGTGACCACCTCCTTCATGATTGCGCTGGCCATAGGCGTGGTGGCCTGGATACGCGCCTGGATGCTGGGCGTGGGAGACGAAGTGGCCTTGGTGGTGTGTTTGACCCTGATCGCCATCACCATCTGGAGCGCCATCGTCTCCTCCATCATTCCGATGCTGCTGAAGAAGATGCGCATCGACCCGGCCGTGGTGTCGGCGCCCTTCATCGCCACCTTCATCGATGGCACCGGCCTGGTGATCTACTTCAACATCGCCATGTTGGTGATTTCCGACCTGGCCTAAGCGCCCCCTTTCCGGCGCGCCATCGCGCGCCGCCGCAAACCGCGCCCGCCAAGCCCATCCCCTGGATGCGGACTTGCCGGGCGCGCGCCGATGCCCGCGAGGCTTTGAACAGGCTCTTAGGCCAGTTTGTCCGCTTCTTGGTTTTTATCACGCCGCCGCCAAGTTGTTTTCGGCCCATTGACATGCTAATGTCCTGATAAATTTAAATAATCCAGGCATGCTCCGCCACCTTCTCATCGCAACGCCACTTAAACGGCCTCTTTCATGACCCTTTCAAACCGTAAACGCTTCGCCGCGGCTCTGCTCGCGGCATTGCCACTGGCGGCTCACGCCGAAACCTTCGACCTGGGCGCCATTCTCAAGGACGGCATCAAGAAGGCGCTGCAAAAAGACCCCGCCGCGGACGGCGCCACCGCCCTGCTGGCGCCCGGCGTCTATGACGGCTCCGACAAACAGTTCGAACGCACGCTGACCATTCGCCCCAACGGCAAGTTCGAACTGGAAGTCATGCAGAAAGGCAAACCCGGCCAACTGCGCTCCGGCTCCGGCAGCGGACAACTGCAGGCCAACGGCGGACAATGGCGTTACAGCGAAGGCATCTGCACGATGAGCGTCGTGCCGCAAACGGCTTCAGTTCAACTGCAGCTGGACCGATGCGCCAGCGCCTTCGGCGACGTGCCCTTCGACGGCCAATACCGGCTGGCCAAAACGGCCGGCGGCGCCCAGGCCGGCGCCGGCAAGAACAAGGCCTTGGCGGCGCAGCTGAACTGCCACAATCTCAACCTCAGCGAAAACGGCATCGCCAAACTGCTGGCAAGCGCCACTGGCAGCGCGCCCAACCAGATATGGGAACATGAGCTGGCCTTGCCGGGAGGCTATGACTATGGCGGCCTGCCTATCCGCTCGGTGCAGCTGTCCGAAGTGGACGGCGGTTTCCTGGCGCTGTTCGTGGACGGCGACGCCGCCGCGATCAAAGCCGCGATCAAGAAAACCCAGCGCAAGAGCAGCAGTGCGTCGATGTTGAGCAAGGTGGGGGAAAGCTACCCCTTCCCAGGCAAGCCCAACGGCCTGCCCTATGTGCAGTGCCGCAGCAAGATGGCCCAGAACGGGCTGTATTGACGCTTGCGCCAAACGACAATGGCCCCGGCAAACGCCGGGGCCATTGCATTTAGTCGGCTTGTCTAAAACTCAGCCGCAGGCGCCGACATGGCCGCAGGCGGTGCAGAACTCGCAGCCGTCCTTCTTGATCAAGGCGTGGTTGCCGCATTCCGGGCAGGGCTTGCCCGGCACCTGTTTCAAGGCGGCGCTGGCTTCCGGGCTGAACAGATCGCTCTGCTCCGGCACCATCACCCCCATCTCCTCCAGCGGCACGCCTTCCTCGGTCAGCACGCCCAGCATCGCGTAGCGGTGGATGATCAGCTGCGCCAGGTAGGCGACGGTGGACGGCCAGCTCTGCGACTTCTCCACGCCGGGGATGCGGGCGAAGAAATCGCCCTGCGGCTCGGCGTAGCTCAGCAGCTTGCGCAGCTTGAGGCCGATCCAGGCCGGGTCTATCACCCGCATGTCCAGGCTCAGCATCTTGCACAAGCCGTCCAGCTCGCGCGGGTAGGCGCCGGCCAGCCACATCGAATACGGCCGGCGCTGGCCGTTGGGCAACACCAGCTCCTTGATGAAGAGCACGAAGTCATCGCCGGTTTGCGGGTTGCTAACGTCCACCGACCAGCTCATGGTGCCGTCGGTACCGGATTTGGGCTCCTTGCGCGCGAACAGCGCATCCATCACCGGCGTCGGCTCGTTCTGGTCCGCCGGCAGCGCGCCCAGTTGCTCGACGCGGTGGCGCACCACCTGAGCCAGGGCCGCCGAAGCCGAGGTGGCGTAGACGGTGCGCTCGCCCAGATCGAACACATAGCGCTTGTCGCCGTTGGTGTGCGACAGCGCGTCCAGCTTGGCCGCCAGCCAGCCGTGGTCACGGCAGCGCATGTCCATGGACAGGGTCTTGGCCACCGCGCCCAGGCCGCGCTGTTCTTCCGTGGCGTTGACCCAGCATTCGAACGGCGACACCCGGCCGTTCTCCACATGGCCCACCACCACGGCGAAATCGCCGGCGTCGCCTTCCACCATGAAGGTCCACGATGGGTTGCCCTCTTTCAACTTGGGCCGATTCGGCCATTTCAGGCTGGACAGCGCCGGCGTCGGCGCGGTGTTGAGCACCACGCGGCGGTCCGGATCGCCGTCGCCGCTGCCGGACAGGTCCTGCGGCGTGGCGGCGCTGGGCTTGGCCGGTTCCACCGACAGCACCGAGCCCAGCACGCTATTGGGACGATAAGTGGTAATGCCCTTCAGGCCGGCGCGCCAGGCTTCCAGGTAGAGGCTTTCGAAATCGTCGAAGGGGTAATCGCCGGGCACGTTCACCGTCTTGGAAATGGCGGTGTCGATATAGGGCGCCACCGCCGCCACCATGCGCATATGGTCCAGCGCGCTCATTTCCAGCGCGGAGACGAAATAGTCCGGCAAGGCGTCGGTATCGCCGCCCTGCATCCGGTAGACGCGGTAGGCATGGTCTTCCACCAGGTATTCCTGCTGGCTGCCGTCGGCCATGCGTTTCTTGCGGGTGTAGAACCAGGAGAACGGCGGTTCGATGCCATTGGAGGCGTTGTCGGCGAAGGCCAGCGAAATGGTGCCGGTGGGCGCGATCGACAATAGGTGCGAGTTGCGGATGCCATGCTTGCGGATGCGCGCCTTGATCGCCTCCGGCAGCCGGCTGGCGCAATGCGGCGCGGCCAGGTAGGCATCGGCGTCGAACAACGGGAAGCCGCCTTTCTCGATGGCGATGTCCACCGAGGCATCGTAGGCGGCGTCGCGCATCGCCTCGGAAATACGGCTGGCGAAGCGGCGGCCCTCCTCGCTGTCATAGCGTATCTTCAGCATGATCAGCGCGTCGCCCAAACCGGTGAAGCCCAGGCCGACGCGGCGCTTGGCCTGGGCCTCGCGCTGCTGTTCCTCCAGCGGCCACACCGTCAGGTCCAGCACATTGTCCAGCATGCGCACCGACATGCGCACCACTTTCTCGAAGCTCTTGAAGTCGAAGCTGGGCTTGTCGCCAAACGGCTGGCGCACATGGCGGCACAGATTGATCGAACCCAGATCGCAGCAGCCGTAATCCGGCAGCGGTTGCTCGCCGCAAGGATTGGTGGACTCGATCACCTCGCAATAGGACAGATTGTTGTCCTGGTTGATGCGGGTCATGAACAGCACGCCCGGCTCGGCGTGGTCATAGGTGGAGGCCATGATCTGCCGCCACAGTTCGCGCGCCGGCACCGCGCGGTAGACCCACAGGCCATCCTCGCGCTGATAGCTGCCGGGGAAGGCGTCGGACGACGGCTCCACCTCGTGGGTCAGTTCCCAGGCGACGTCGGCTTCCACCGCGCGCATGAAGTCGTCGGAGACGCCCACCGAGATATTGAAATTGCGCAAATCGCCCTGGTCCTTGGCGTGGATGAAGTCCTCCACGTCCGGGTGGGAAATGTCCAGCACCCCCATTTGCGCGCCGCGGCGCGCGCCGGCGGATTCAACCGTTTCGCAGCTGCGGTCGAACACTCGCATATAGGACACCGGGCCGGACGCGCGGCTATTGGTGCCCTTGACCCGCGCGCCCTTGGGACGGATGCGCGAGAAGTTGTAACCGACGCCGCCACCGCGGCGCATGGTTTCCGCCGCCTGCAGCAAGGCCTCGTAAATGCCCACCTTGCCGTTTTCGGTTTCCGACACCGAGTCGCCCACCGGCTGCACGAAGCAATTGATCAGGGTGGCGCGCAGCTCGGTGCCGGCGGCGGAATTGATGCGACCGCCGGGAATGAAGCCGTTTTCCAGGGCCTGATAGAACAGCGGCTCGAAACGCGCCGGATCGCTTTCCAGCGCGGCCAGCGCCTTGGCCACGCGCAGCCGCACCTCGCCCACGCTTTGCTCGCCGTTCTTGGCGTATTTTTCCAGCAACACCTCGCGGGAGATGTCCTGCTCAGTCATGGCGGCGATGTTTTCCTGCTTCATGGTTCCCGGTTCCTCTTGAATTGCGACCTGCGGCGGCCAGTACGACCCCGTTCCAGCATGCAATGGACTGTGCGGCTCGCAAAAGGTTTCAACACGTCCAATACGCAACATCTGGAAAAGAAAAACGGCGTATTACACTATATGTAGTTACGCCGTTCGTTGACACATATCAAGCGCTATGCCGCGCCGCCACCACTTTTCCCGTTCGTCATGAGCAAAAACACGACGCGCGGCGGCGGCCCGGAATACTGGGTCAGGAGCTCTTCAGCTTGACCTCCAGCGGCACGCCGTCGCGGCCGGCCGAGGCCTTGACCGGCTCGCCCAACTGGATGCGCTCCTGCAAGGACGGGTCGACCTTGACCATGGCCGCGCGCGCGTTGGCGGCGCGTTGCTTGGCCAGTTGCTGCAGGCTGGCGTCGGTGATGCTCTGCGCGGCGATCAACTCCTCGCGCAGCAGCTTGCCCAAGGCCGCGCCGGACGGCCCGCCCGGCTTCAGCGTGTGGCCCAGCAGCTTGAGACGGCCGATCTGCTTGCCGTACACCGATTTGACCGCGGACAAGATGGCCTCGTCCTGCATGTCCGGCAGCGGCAGCGGCTCGCCGGCGCCCAGTTGATGGCCGGCGGCGGCGAAGATCGCCAGATCGGTCTGCGCGCGCGCCATTTCCTTGCGGTCGGCGTCGGCGTTGTAGCCGCCGCTGATGGACAGCATCAGCTTGGGCCGTTTGACCATCAGCCCGGCCACCTTGACCAGCTTCTCGCGCTCCGGCGGCGCCACATTGGCCTCGCCGGCCACGAAGCGGATATCGTCGAAACCCTCGCCGCCCAGCAAGGCGCCCAGCGCGCGGAACGGCGCGGTCACCACCTTGGTCACCACGTTGACGATGGCTTTCCAGATGATCTTGCCGTAGCTGAACTGCGGATCGTCCAGGCTGCCGGCCACCGGCAGGTCCAGATCGATGCGCTTGTCGCTGTCCTCCAGGATGGCCACCGCCAGCCGCAGCGGCAGCCGCGGGCCCTTGTATTCGCTGTCCGGCAATTCGTCGCCCAGTTGCAGGGAATCGATCACCACCCGGTTCTCGCCCTTGAGCTGGCGCTGCTCCAGCAGGTAGCGCAGGTCCACCGACAAGCGGCCGTCCTTGACCTGCCAGCCGGCGAAGTTCATCGAATACGGGTTCAGCGTGCCCATGGAGATATTGCGGAAGGCCAGGGTGATGTCGGTATTGTCGGTGGGCGCCAGCGGCGACAGCGCGCCGCGCACCTTGACGTCGCCGAACTGGTCCACATCGCCGTCCAGCGTGATATTGCCGCGCTGGCTGGCGCGGGTGGACAGGTTCTGGATGGAGCCGCGCAGATTGTGCATGTCGGACGCGAAGTCCGGCTTCATGCCATGGTCGGCGAACTGCACCCGCCCGCCCTGCACATGGATGGACTTGACCTCCACCAAGGGCAGCGGCGCCGCCTTGGCCGCCGGCGCGGGCGTTGCCGGCTTGCCGCCCTGGCCGGCGAACAGACGCTTGAAGTTGAGCTCGCGCTTGTCGTCCAGCACCAGCCGCGCCGCCGGCGCTTGCAGCCGCACATCGTTGACCGCCACTTTCAGCGGCATGCCCTGGGCACTGAGGCCGCGCACTTGCAGATCGCGCCAGCCCAGCAGCGGCAGTTTCTCGCCCGGCTCGTACACCGCCAGCCGCGCCACGCCGGCTGAGCCGCCGACGCGCCAGCCGCG
>NZ_JAJOHW010000185.1 GCF_021129195.1 Chromobacterium aquaticum
CTGAAATGATAGGGTCAAGCGACTAAGTGCATCTGGTGGATGCCTTGGCGATCATAGGCGAAGAAGGACGTGTAAGCCTGCGAAAAGCGTGGGGGAGCTGGCAATAGAGCTTTGATCCCACGATGTCCGAATGGGGAAACCCCTCCGCAAGGAGATCCCGTGCTGAATACATAGGCACGAGGAGGCGAACGCAGCGAACTGAAACATCTAAGTAGCTGCAGGAAAAGAAATCAACCGAGATTCCGTTAGTAGTGGCGAGCGAACGCGGAAGAGCCTGTACGTGTTATGGATTGTGTTAGTGGAAGGTTCATGGAAAGGACCGCCATAGTGGGTGATAGCCCCGTACACGAAAACGCATTCCAAGGACTAGGCGTACGATAAGTAGGGCGGGACACGAGAAATCCTGTCTGAAGATGGGGGGACCATCCTCCAAGGCTAAATACTCATGATCGACCGATAGTGAACCAGTACCGTGAGGGAAAGGCGAAAAGAACCCCGGGAGGGGAGTGAAATAGAACCTGAAACCGGATGCATACAAACAGTGGGAGCGGACTTGTTCCGTGACTGCGTACCTTTTGTATAATGGGTCAGCGACTTACGTTCAGTAGCGAGCTTAACCGAATAGGGGAGGCGTAGGGAAACCGAGTCCGAATAGGGCGATTTTAGTTGCTGGGCGTAGACCCGAAACCGAGTGATCTATCCATGGCCAGGATGAAGGTGCGGTAACACGCACTGGAGGTCCGAACCCACTAGTGTTGCAAAACTAGGGGATGAGCTGTGGATAGGGGTGAAAGGCTAAACAAACTCGGAGATAGCTGGTTCTCCCCGAAAACTATTTAGGTAGTGCCTCATGTATCACTTCCGGGGGTAAAGCACTGTTATGGCTAGGGGGTCATTGCGATTTACCAAACCATGGCAAACTCTGAATACCGGAAAGTGCGAGCATGGGAGACAGACGGTGGGTGCTAACGTCCATCGTCAAGAGGGAAACAACCCAGACCGCCAGCTAAGGTCCCAAATGATCAGTTAAGTGGTAAACGAGGTGGGAAGGCATAGACAGCCAGGATGTTGGCTTAGAAGCAGCCATCATTTAAAGAAAGCGTAATAGCTCACTGGTCGAGTCGTCCTGCGCGGAAGATGTAACGGGGCTCAAACTGATAACCGAAGCTGCGGATTTGCACGTAAGTGCAGATGGTAGGGGAGCGTTCTGTAGGTCTGTGAAGGTGTCTCGTAAGGGATGCTGGAGATATCAGAAGTGCGAATGCTGACATGAGTAGCGATAAAGCGGGTGAAAAGCCCGCTCGCCGAAAGCCCAAGGTTTCCTACGCAACGTTCATCGGCGTAGGGTGAGTCGGCCCCTAAGGCGAGGCTGAAAAGCGTAGTCGATGGGAAACGGGTTAAAATTCCCGTACTTTTATGCAGTGCGATGTGGGGACGGAGAAGGTTAGGTCATCAGACTGTTGGAATAGTCTGTTTAAGCCGGTAGGCTGGGGAGGTAGGCAAATCCGCCTTCCCTTAAGGCCGAGACGTGATGACGAGGGTCTACGGACCTGAAGTGACTGATACCACGCTTCCAGGAAAAGCCACTAAGCTTCAGCTGCATAAGAACCGTACCGCAAACCGACACAGGTGGGCAGGATGAGAATTCTAAGGCGCTTGAGAGAACTCAGGAGAAGGAACTCGGCAAATTGATACCGTAACTTCGGGAGAAGGTATGCCTCTTAGAGTGAATCCCCTGCGGGAGGAGCTTTGAGAGGTCGCAGAGAATCGGTGGCTGCGACTGTTTAACAAAAACACAGCACTGTGCCAACACGAAAGTGGACGTATACGGTGTGACGCCTGCCCGGTGCTGGAAGGTTAAGTGATGGGGTGCAAGCTCTTGATCGAAGCCCCAGTAAACGGCGGCCGTAACTATAACGGTCCTAAGGTAGCGAAATTCCTTGTCGGGTAAGTTCCGACCCGCACGAATGGCGTAACGATGGCCACACTGTCTCCTCCTGAGACTCAGCGAAGTTGAAGTGTTTGTGAAGATGCAATCTCCCCGCTGCTAGACGGAAAGACCCCGTGAACCTTTACTGTAGCTTTGCATTGGACTTTGAACAGACTTGTGTAGGATAGGTGGGAGGCTATGAAGTGGGAACGCTAGTTCTCATGGAGCCGTCCTTGAAATACCACCCTGGTGTGTTTGAGGTTCTAACCTTGGTCCGTGATCCGGATTGGGGACAGTGCATGGTAGGCAGTTTGACTGGGGCGGTCTCCTCCCAAAGTGTAACGGAGGAGTTCGAAGGTTACCTAGGTACGGTCGGAAATCGTGCTGATAGTGCAATGGCAAAAGGTAGCTTAACTGCGAGACCGACAAGTCGAGCAGGTGCGAAAGCAGGACATAGTGATCCGGTGGTTCTGAATGGAAGGGCCATCGCTCAACGGATAAAAGGTACTCCGGGGATAACAGGCTGATACCGCCCAAGAGTTCACATCGACGGCGGTGTTTGGCACCTCGATGTCGGCTCATCACATCCTGGGGCTGTAGCCGGTCCCAAGGGTATGGCTGTTCGCCATTTAAAGTGGTACGTGAGCTGGGTTCAAAACGTCGTGAGACAGTTTGGTCCCTATCTGCAGTGGGCGTTGGAAGTTTGACGGGGGCTGCTCCTAGTACGAGAGGACCGGAGTGGACGCACCTCTGGTGTACCGGTTGTGACGCCAGTCGCATTGCCGGGTAGCTAAGTGCGGAAGAGATAACCGCTGAAAGCATCTAAGCGGGAAACTCGCCTGAAGATGAGACTTCCCTGAGGGCTTGACCCTCCTGAAGAGTCGTTCGAGACCAGGACGTTGATAGGTCGGGTGTGGAAGCGCTGTGAGGCGTTAAGCTAACCGATACTAATTGCTCGTGAGGCTTGATCCTATCATTTGAGTGGCTTGGGAAACTGAGCGACGAGATAGTGTTGTGCGACACAATTGAATACCGAATATATG
>NZ_JAJOHW010000186.1 GCF_021129195.1 Chromobacterium aquaticum
GACCGGGGCAGCGGGAGCTGCCGGCGCGGCTTGAACGACGGCGGCCGGCGCTGGCGTCTCCTTGGCCGGCGCGCGCTTGCCGGCGCTGCCCTCCAGAGTTTTCTGGAAAGCCTGGAAGGTCTCGGGCGACATCTTCAACATGCGCTGCAGCGCCATCGGATCGCGCTTGGGCGTCGGCGCGGCGTCGGCGCGGGCTGGCCCGCCGTTCGCCTGTGCGATGGCCTGTCGCAGTTTGCCCATGGGCCGCGCCGAAGTCTCCGCGCGAACCTGGGGCGCGGCTGGTTCGAAAGCCAAGCGCAATTGGCCGACGGTGCCGCTCGGGCGCGCGGCGGATTGGCTGACGCCGCGCAACTGGGCGGCCCAGGCCGAGGAGGGGCCGGGCTTGGGCGCGGTGGGCGGCGGCGTCGCGGGCAGCGCGCGCGCGGCGGGGGGAAGCGAGCGAATCATGAGAGCTCCTTGCTTGGGGGTGGTGGGGCTGAGCGCAGTTTCTGGTAACGTCGCCACACTTGCTCGGCGTAACGCATGCGCAAGGCGCGGCGCGCGGGCGCGGTGCCGGCGTTGTATGCGCCCACCGCTTCCCAGGAATAACCGTAGCGTTTCATCATCTCGGCCAGGATGGAGGCGCCGACGACCACGGACAGGCAGGCGTCGCCCAGCAACTGCGGTTCGGTGACGCCCAGCTTGCGCAGCCGCGGCAAATGGGTGCTGTTGATCTGCATCAGTCCCAGGTCGCGGCTGCCGTCGCGGTTGCGGCCAACCGCGTCCGGCTTGAGGCCGGACTCTTGCAGCGCGATGGCGTAGAGCAGGTCCGGCGCGATATTGAACATGCGGCCGGCGCGATCCCAGCAGTCCGCGCGCGCGGCGCCGGCGCACAGCAACAGCGCGGACAGCAGACAGGCGCGGATCACGCCGCCTCCGGCTGGGAGGGGAGGGCTTGCTCGGTCAGCGCGCTCAGCCGCGGATCGTGGCGCCAGGCCTTGATCCACAGATAGCCTTCGGCCTGCAGCTGCCGCCAGTGCTGGATGGCGGCTTCCGGACCGTGAGCGGCCAGGATCAGCGGCAGCAGGCTGGAACGCACCTGGCGGCTGTCCACCTTGGCCAGGAAGGCGCGCAGCGCCGGCAGCGCCGCGTCGCCGCGCCGGCAGTAGTCGATATAGCTGTGGTTGAGGGCGAGCAAGCCGGCTTCCTCGCCGGACGCGCGCACCGCCTGCACCAGCTCGTCGGCCTGGGCGTGCTGGCCTTGCAGCGCCAGCATCAGCCCCAGCACGCTTTGCAGCACCGGGTGGTCCTGGCCGTACTGGCACAGCTGGCGCTTGCCCAGCGACACCGCGTCGTCGATGCGGTGCTCGTAATAAGTCAGCCACAGCTTGAGAATGCTGGCGGAAATGCGCGAAGGGTCGCGCTCCAGGCAGGCATCCAGCGCCTGCTGCGCCTGCGCCAGCCGGCCGGACAGGAATAAATGCCAGGCGTGGTAGTAATGGATGTCGATGGCGTCCGGCGCCAGCAGCCGCGCCTGTTCGAACAGCGCCTCCGCCACCGCCTGTTCCGAGCGCATGCTGCTGAGCAACGCCAAGAGGCCCAGCGCCTGCGGATTGGCGGCGTCCAGCTCCACCGCCTTGTTCACCGCCTGCTGCGCCTGGATCAGCGCCTGGGCCTGGTCGAACAAGCCCAGCTGGGCCAGAGTCAGATAGCACTCGGCCAGGCTGCAATAAGGCAGCGCGTGGCAGGGGCCGGCGCTCACGCATTGGCGCAGCAGCGCCAGCGCGCGACGCAGGCTGGACGGCGTGTGCTGTTGCAGTTCGTGGCGGCCGTTCAGATAGGTGATGGCCATGTCCAGCGAGCCCAGCTCCTGGTTCTGGCCCTGGTTCCAGCGCAGGCCGGGAATGCGTTGCGGCAGCAGGCTGGCCAGCCGGGTCTGCAGCGCGGTGATCGGCTGCTCCGGGCTCAGCTCTATGCTTTCGTGGTGGATCAGCTGATGGCCGGCGGCGCGCACCAGTTCCACCCGCAGCTTCCAGACCCCGCCTTGCTGCAGGGTCTGGCCGGCCAGATAGTAGTCCGGGCGCAGCTGGTCGATCATCGCCACGATGTCGGCGACGTCGCGGCAGTTCTGGGTGATGGTGGCCGGCAGCACGATCAGGCCGAACGGCGAGTAGCGCGACAGGCACTGCACCAGCGCGTCGTGCAGGCTGACCGCGTCCAGTTGCGGGTGAGTGCGGAAGGGCAGCACCGCCACCGAGCATTGCGCCGCCAGCGGCGTGGGCCGGGACACCACCGCCACCGGACGGCTGAAGCGATAGCCCTTGCCATAGACGGTGTCTATGTAGCGGCAGCCCTTGGTTTCCAGCAGGATGCGCCGCAGCGCGTAGATGCAGCGGGTCAGAGATTCCTCGTTGACCTCGCCGTCCGGCCAGACGCGGTCCAGCAGCGCGTCCTTGCTGACCAGCTCCCCCGCCGCTTCCAGCAGCGTGGTCAACACCGCCAGTTCCTTGGGAGGGATGCTGATCTGCTGCTCGCGGTGCAGCAGCATGCCGTCGAAGTGCAGAACGAAGTCGCCAAAAACAAATTGCCTGTTCATGAAGCCATCTTTATGTAACGCCATCTTCTAGTTCCTCTTGCGCGCACGGCGCAATAGCGCATGGCGGGCCATGCGGATCGAGTCGACCAATGCCGCGACTTATGTGCTATTCCCCGTAGCGTCGCGTCATGTCGGCGTGTTTTTTGTTCGGTGGATCTGTTGGGTGATTTGCGCTGGTTCTTGGGACCGGCTGCGGATTTCGCATCGCGCGGCGTGTGCTCCGCCGCTTCCCGCCCGCTGTAGCCTGGGATTGCCAGTGTCGTCAACTGGCGGTCAAGGTCTTCTTCCGGTCATAAAAACAGAGAGAGTGGATGGTACTTTTGCCGCCAAGGACCAGCTTGCAAAAAATGTTCAGCGAATGACACGGTTCATCTGTCCTGATTGTTATGTCGTTGGAACGTAAAAATGTTTTTGATTTCCTTTAGATGACAAGTCCATGTGTAGAAATACTACGTGAGGGAGTACTTGCTACAAATGGGAAAACTCTCAAAAACGCGGCGGCCGCGCGAGCGCGCCGCGCGGCCGTTTTATGCAAGTTCGCCCTTGGGCTTTGGAGTAGTTTGACGCTGTCGCCGAGCACGCGCCGGCGGCCACTCATCACCGTCGTTCTGGCCTCGCCGCCACATCAGGAGCGTTTGAAATGTTGTTTAAGGTTTCGTCGAATCAGAACATCGCCCGATCCAGCTCCGCTGACGCCGCGGCGCCGGCGGAAGCGCTTGCGCCCAGAGAGAAATCGGGGCTGGCGGCGGCGTTCAGCGCTTACGCCAATACCGCTGACGCCACCGTGACCGCGCCGCCGGCGCAGCCCAGCGGCGCCGAGGCGTCGCGCCAGTGGGGCAGCGAAGGCTGCCAGCAAGTGCTGGACAAGCTGGCCAGGATCAAGTCCGAAGGCGCGCCGCCTGGCACCGAGAAGGCGCTGCAGGACTTGCAGCAGGGGCTGGAGCGCTTGCAGGCGAAGCTGGCGTCCGGCGGCGGATGCCTGGACCTGGGCAGCAATCTGAAACACGCCGCCGCCGTGGCGCAGCCACGGGGCTAGCGCCCCGCATCCGTCCGCGGCTTCCGGGATGCCCGGACAACGGTGATCGACAGCGCGTTTACGTTGCAAACAGGCGGTTATCGAGGAGGTGTACATGCTGGACACAGTTGCAAGCGGGGCGGGTACGGTGCGGTTGCAGGGCTTCCGTCGCCTCTCGGAAAATTCGGAACCGCGGCCGGCGCAAGGCCTGGCGGCGGCCTTGAGCGGCGCGCGCGGCGCGACAGAACACCGCGTGGAAGACGCGCCGCCGGCGCGCGGCGCCGAAGTCAGGCTCAGCGACGACACGCTGCGCTTGCGGCGCGAAGACCTGGGCCAGACCCTGCTGGCGATGCGGCGCGAAGCCTATCGCCAGGCCGAGCCGGAACGCTCGCGCTGGCCGCGCTGGGTGCAGGCCTTGAACATCCTGCCGCGCAGCCACACGGTGACGCCCAAGACCGTGGCCATCATCGAAAGCCTGCGGCAGAGGCTGGCGGCCGGCGACGCGCAGACGCCGCTGGACATCAAGGAATGCGCGCGGCTGTCCCTGGAGATGGAAGCGCTGACGCGCGCCTTGCCGGCCGGCGGTCCGCTGGCGGAACTGGGGCAGAGGCTGGCCTTGCTGGGCCAGGCGGCCTGGGCGCAGCTGGCGCGGACGGAGGCGGAAGCGCAGCTGCTGCCGCAATTCCAGCGTTTCGACCAGCCCGGCGTCAGCCAGGAACGCCGCGTCGGCGGCTCGCTAGGCGTCGGTCTGGGCCTGGGAGAGGCGGGCACCGGCGCCAAGGCCAGCTTCAGCGTGGGCCTGGCCTGGAACCGCGGCATGGACAACGACGACGAAGGCTTCGTGTTCCAGAACCAGGGCAAGGCGATATCGGCGCGCGCCGGCGTTCAGGCCGGCGTTGGCGTCGCCTCCTTGTCCGGCGCGCTGGAAGGCCGCCGCCAGCGCACCACGGCGACCGAATACGCCAGCGCCACCGCCTTCGTCAAACTCAAGGCGGAGCAACTGACGCACGGCTCGCGCCGCGACACCCTGGGCGTCAGCGCCCGCACCGCGGTGGGCGCGCTGATCCGTCTGTTCCGTCCTAGCCACGGCAATGAGTTGCGCCAGTACCGGCAACTGCAGCAGCAGGCCGCCGATCAACAGCAGCGGCTGGGCGTCTTGCTGGGCTGGCTGGGCCAGCGCGACAGCGCCGCGTCCCTGCCCGGCGCGCAGATCCCCTATCTGCCGCCCAGCACGGTGGACAGCGTCAAGGGCAGCGTCTCCGCCCGCGCCGAAGCCGTCGGCATCGGCGCCGGCGTCGCCGCGACGGTGGAACGCATCGACATCCAGGCCGACGCGCTGACGCCGATCTGGCAAGGCCTGAGCCAGGAACAGGGCGCGGCGCGCAATCAAACCATCGCCGCGCAGCGGCTGGCCGGCATCGAACAAAAAGCCGCCGCGCTGATGGGCGCGGACACGCGCAGCCGGCCGTTGAGCTGGCTCAGCGGCGCGCAAAGCATGGCGGCATTGCGCGAACAGACGCCGGCAAGGCTGCGCGACGCGACGGACAGCCTGCGCGCCGAATTCGAACACTTCTGCGCCGTCGCCCAGCAATTGGACGCCGGCATCGGCAAACGCGAGGGCGGCGCGGCGGTGGAACGCTCGATCCAGAGCGCCTGGCGCGCCGGCAGCCGCGAGGAAGCGCTGGCCAATATGGCGCTGGCCCAGGCCGCGCTGCGGCTGGCCGCGACGGACAAGGGCGACGCGGCGCTGCTGCAAAGCCTGGACCAACTGGCGCCGCGCTTGTACGCGCCGCCCATCCGCCACGACCCGGCGGCGCTGGCCAAGCGCACCAGCTTCCACGACGTGCTGCGCCTGCAAATCCGCGACCGCAGCGTGGCGCTGGACCTGGGCGGGACGCTAGGCCCGCTGGGCCTGAAAGCGGAAGCCTCGCTGACCGAGCGCACCCGCCTGCACCACAACCCGGTGCGCGCTGGCGATTACAAGGACGTGCGGCTCAGCCTGTCCGGCAATCTGGGCGGCTCTTGGCCGCTGGACGCCTTGCGCGACGCGCTGAGCGCGCAGCTGGCGCCGCATGGCCTGGCCGCCGAGGTGCCGGCGGCGCTGGCCGGCCTGCAAAGCTCGGTCGGCGTGGAAGGCGGCGGCGCGCTGACCCTGCTGCTGCGCTTCTATCGGCCGCAATACCAGACCCAGGCCGATTTCCCGGCCGAAGCCGCCGGCTTCCGACTGCAACTGAGCCGGGTCAGCGCCAGCGGCGATCTTGGCCTGTCCGCCTCCGGCGGCGTGCCGCTGCAGCCGGGCGTGTCGCTGGAACTGGGCCTCAACGCCGGCGCCTCCGCCACCGCGGTGCTGGGCGAGCGCTGGGGCGACAACAGCCTGAGCGCGCCGCTGATGCACTATCTGCACCTGAAAGCGGTGGACGAGAGCGAGCGCTGGCCGGCGTTGCGGCAGGCGCAACGGCCGGCGCTGGAAGCGCTGTGCCGCAAGCTGGCCGAGCCGGGCTCGGCGGTGCGTCAGGAAGCCGCCTACTACCTGCGGCGCCAGGGCGAGGACGGCGCTGCCTTTTTCGCCGCGATGGAAGGCTTCGCCGCCGGCCGCGTCGGCTTCACCGACGCCGCCGCCGCGCTGGACGCGCTGATGGAACGCCAGTACCCCTTGTGGCAGGCGGACAAGCAGAGTTTCGCCGGCTGGGAAGAACTGCCGCTGGCGCGCTAGCGGCTGTCGTTAACGAGCGAGAGGACATATTTCGATGAGAATCACGGCAAGCGGCGCGGCGATGCCGCCGCCGCGCCCGGAAGCGCCGCCGCCGGCGGCGTCCAGCCGGCTGGCGCAGTCTATCAAGGGCGTGGACCACGCGGGCGAACCCGCGCCGCGACCGCTGGAGCGTTTCCGCGACGCCGCCCGCTTCGTCGCCGCGCTGATGCCCAGGGAAGGGGAAACCGGCCTGGTGGACGAGGAATTGCGTGAAGCGCGCGATCCCCGCCATCGCTACCGGGAATACGCGCAGCCGGCGCATCGGCAATGGGTGGCCAGCGGCGACAACGCCAGGGAAAACTTCTTCGCCTGGATGGATGCTCGTCCGCAACTGGAAATCAACCTGGCTAGGCCGGGCCAGCCGCCGCGCATGGCGCGCTTGGGCGACGCGCCGCAAGTCAGCTATCTGAGCGACGCCGCCGCGCGCCAGCCCTATCTGGCGGAAGTGGCCGACGGCGTATGGCGGCGGCCGGACGGTACGGCTATCGACACCGCCGGCTCCAACGGCAAGCTGGGCATGCCCGGCTACGCCATCCTGGTGCTGGACCGCGACGACAGGCTATTCGTCCACGACGCGGTGCTGGGTCGGCTGCACCATACCAGCGCCAGCGCCGGCAAGCCAGTGCGGGCGGCGGCGATGATAGAACTGCGCGAGGGCAAGGCCAGATCGCTGGTGTTGTCCTCCGGCCACTATATGAGCGATCTGGACGACCTGGAGCGGCTGCTGGCCTTCCTGGATGGCAAGATGGACTTGTCGAAACTGGCGGTGCTGGCCCCGCATGAGGACCGGGCGGAGCTGGCCGAGGTGCTGGCGCCTTATCGCCAGGCCCGGCGCTGAAGCCGGGACGGTTTCAGACGCAAGCGGCGCGCCCAATCGGCGCGCCGTTTTTTATGTCTGTCCGGGGCAAGCGGTTTACTTGAAGTGCTTGATTTTCATTGGTGTGGTGCGCGTGTGAAAACTCGCCGACTCAGCGCTAAGCCACTCGCTCGGATAGTTGTTTTTTGAAAGTCCCTCAATCTTGGCCTGGCTACCATGCAGTCATGCCTCGCATCGTGCCAAGCCGGAGACCTGTCATTCCATCTGTGCGGCGCAAGCGTTCATTTCTTATTGCACTAGGGGTTTGATCATGCATATTTCCACGGCTTCCACCCATACGACATCCACTATCCACCAAACCGGCTCCGATACCGGCGGGCAGGCCAATCAGGGCATGACTCGCTTGAATGAGGGAGACAAGCAAACAATGCTGCAATCCCGCGCTTACAGCGAAATGCTGAAAGAGCGCACCGGCCAGCATCTGCTGCTGACCGCGCATCGCGGCACCGGCCCCACCAGCGTGTTCGGCTCCTCTTTCCCGGACAAGTATCTGCCGGAAAACACCCTGCCGGCGATCAAGGCCGCCATTCTGGAGGGGGCGGATGCCATCGAGATCGATATCTTCAAATCCGGCGACGGCAAAGTGGTCGTCACCCATGACGATGAAATCTGGCGTAACGCTTTCCAGGCCGACCGCAGCGGCGCTCAATTGCCGGAAGGGGAAACCAAGGCGTCCTATCTGGTTGGACAAAAGACGGTGGAGGAACTGAAACAGATTCCACTCGGCCACAACGGCGAAAGCATGCCCACCTTGGCCGAAGTGATGGAACTGGTCAACGACGCCAACCAGACGCTGACGCAATATGGCAAGAACCCCATCATCCTCAACATCGAGCTGAAAGACGCCGGCGCGGTCAATGAAATGCTGGACCTGCTGGCCGATGGCTCGGATGGACATGCCTCCACGCCGCTGGAAAACATCGTGTTCTGCTCGTTCAAGCACGAAGCGTTGAAGGAACTCAAGGACAAGGCCGAGCAAAGAGGGATGACCGGCATCAATATCGCGCCTGGCATCAAAACCGCTGACTTGTTTGGCCAGGACAATATGAATCCGGATTTCTCGCTGAAAGATCCGAACGCGGGTTACCACCCGCAGGCGATGGATAATCTGCGCAAGCTGGTGGAAGGAAATGGTTTTCAGGGCTACGACGGCATTTTGTGGGACTTGCGCGAACCCATCGTCGATCTTGCCGTTGCCGGCAACAAGGCGATTCACGCTTCGACCTCGGATTTCCGCCAGTATGCGGACAACAGGGACTTCTCCCATGTGCTGCTTGAATTGAGCAAGCGTGTTGATACTTTCTTCAAGTGCGACAACGTCGACGATGCCCGCAAGGTATTGCTGGAATCCAGCATCCTGCTCAATGGCATCGGGATTCAGATGATGCACAAGCAGAATGCCGCCGGCGAGGATAGCTTCTACTTCTACCGCCCTAGCGATCAGCAAGATACCAGCGCCATCTTGCAGACGGGCGCGAACAAGCCGATTGCCTACTCAAAGCTGGGCCGCGATTAAGCCGGTCCGGAGCGCCGCGTCGGCCTGCGGCTTCCCGCCGGGTCCCGTCAGGCCCGAGGCGCGGCTGAACTCATTAAGACCTCGGGCCTGCCACCCGTCGGCAGGCTTGAAGGGACCCGGGGCGCGTCGGATACGTGGTCTCCTACGTATCTAGCAACGCTTAACCACATCTACAAAAGATCGTGAACAGGTTCTTGGACGTGATTTCCTCGCCATGTGCGGGTTTGATCTCGCTGCGCCGTCTTGACGCTCTCCATCCGTCTATTTAGGCTGGGTCCCGCGCCGTACCCATTCGGAGCGGGCCGTGGCAGGGAGTCCGAAAGGATTGCCGGTTCTTTGGAAGAAGCTAGCCGGTTTTGCCACCTTGCCACGTGCCTGCTCTATCCCATCCTCGGAGGGGTTCCAAGCGGATAGGGCGACCGTGCCGCCCCCTTTGGCCTTTCCTCTCGCGATTCCCCCTTCCGTTGGCTCTCTGTGCGCGGGAGAACAGAATGAGTCCGCGCTGTCCTTGACGCCCCCTTCCAGCCTGTTTAGGCTTGGTTCCGCGTCGTGCCTAATCACGCGGCGCCGGGCTGGCAAGCCTATAAATTTCTAGACCGCAGACAAGTCGTGTCCGCCTTTGGCACAACTACGTCTGCCGCCACGCTGTACCCATTCGGGGCAGGCCGTGGCAGGGAGTCCTCTGGACTGCCGGTCGTTGGTCTAGTAAGCCGGTCTTGCCACCTTGTCACGTGCCTGTCCTAGCCTCGCCTAGGCAGGTTTCCAAACTGACATGGAGACCGTGATGACCTTTCCTACCTTTCCCTCTTGTATTCCTCCGCCTGATCCGGAAGAAACCGCCGCCGCGCCGCTGGAACAACTGCGGCTATGCCTGCAAGCGTTGCCGGCCGCCGCTGGCAATCTGCTTGAGCTGGGCGCGCTGAGCCGGCAATTGAGCCGCTGCCACGCCGAACTGGATGCCGCGCTGCTGCGAGGCGCGATCGATCTACGCGCCGCCCATCTGGGCCTGCAAGCCTTGCTCACCCTGCTGCAACGCCGCGACGAGCCGCTGCTGTTCAGCAGCGAGGAAGCACAGGCCTTGCTGGAGCCGGTGCAGCAGCGCTTGAAACAGGGCCTGAGCCAGGTGAATCGATTGTTCTGACGGTTTGGATGGAGGGCACTGCCATGATGAAGCTATTGAAGCAGCACAACGACGCGCTCAAGCGTGCCGCGCGCTTGATCATCGCCTATGAGGCGCGCATCGGAGCGATTGCCTTGGTGGATGATCACCCGGCGTATCCGGCCAACACCGCGGCGATCAATCAGGAGATCAAGCAGGCGCTGGCGGAGTTTCGCCGTTGGCAGCAACGGCATGGCGATCAGGAATGCGCCCACGCCGCCATCCTGGCGATGTGGGCGTCCGGCGCGTGGCGCAACCGCGATACCTGCGCGCGGCTGTGCTACTGGCAAGCGGGGTTCAGCAATATGGCGCTGGCGCGCCAGGCCTTGGTGGGCGCGCCGCCGCCGCGTGTGGCCCAGTAGTTTGGCGCGGGCGGCTGCGCGGCAGGCGTTTACACCTTGTCCGCCGCCAGCCAGCCCGCGCCGTCGCGGTCCAGCTTGCCCACCACTTGTTCGCCTATGCACAGCCCCAGCTTGCGATAGCTCTCGAACTGGGATTCGTCGAACCACTGATTGAGCGTGGACTGGTGCGGGAAGTCCGGATGCTCGGCCCGGTATTGCAGCACGTCCACCGGTTCCGCGCCCTTGCCCTGCAGGCAGGGCTTCAGGTAGAGCAGGTGGCCATTGGCGCCGGAGGCGTAGCGGATATAGCCGACGGCGTAGGGGGCGCGGCTGAAGCCGGTGGCTGGATCGCGGCGAATCTCGTCCACGTCGATGTGGATTTCCGCGCCCAGATCGATGCGGCATTTGCGGATGGCGTTGCCCAGGTCCTCGAAGGTCATCTGTTCGTCCTGGCCGGCGTCGCTGGCCACGATCAGTCGGCATTCCCGCCGCACCAGCTCGTACAGGCCCAGGTTTTCGAAGTGGCCGCCGTCGCTGAGATAAACGAAGTCCGAACGGGCATTGGTTTGCCCCAGTAGCTCCTTGAGCAGATAGACCCAGCCTTGCGGCGGCGACATCTCCTGCAGCGCCGCGCCGGGCTTGCCCGGATTGGGGCACCAGCGCCCCAGCCGCACATTGAACACCGTCAGCAGGAAGGTCACCGCCGGCGAGCTGTGATAGCCCTGATTGGGGCTGACCGCGGCGCCGGACACCGCCATCAGCGAGCCCAGCATCGGCCCCAGTTCGGCGCCGGAGGCGTCGTCGTGCATATAGGCGCGGGTGGGCGCGAAGGCGTCGATGGCTTCCGGCGCGCTGTCGGGAAACTTGTAGCCGCAGTACAGCGGGGTGAAGGTGAAGGAGGCGGCCTTGCGCTGCTGCCAGGCCAGGTCGTCGCCGGCCACCAGGTTGAGCGCGGTGTTGATCAGGTGATAGGGCCGCTGCGGCGGGCTGGCGGGCGCGCCGGCCAGTTCGGCCAGCGGCAGGTCGTCGCCGGCGTTGAAGCCGGTGAAGCGGTTGACCTTGTCCGCCCGCTGCGGCGCGCTGGCGCCCAGGTAGCCGCGCGTCAGCCGGTTGCGGTAGAAGTTGTGCAGCGAGAACAGATTGATGTCGAAGCGGGAGGAGGCGAACATCGCCAGCCCGACGCAGGCCGCCGCCAGCGCCAGATAGAGCCAGCCGCCCATGCCTTGCCGCTCGGACGCGTCGAAGTGCAGCGTGGTCCAGTCGCTCAGATTACAGGCCTGGAAGCCGCACAGCTGCTGGCGCAGCTGCCAGCCGTCGGCGCGCAGTTCCAGCGCCGCCAGCAGCCAGCTGAGGCCGGCGCTGAGCAGGATCAGCAGGCCGGCGACGAAGACATAAGGCCCGATGCGGGCGAGCAGATCGCGCCAGCCGGCATTCTGGGTGCCGCTGGTCTTGGCGGACTGGCCCTGCCACACCGCGGCCAGTGTGGTCAGCAGCCAGGCCGGCAGCGTCAGCGCGCGCAGCCAGTCCGCGGTCACCGCCAGCAGCGGCAGCGACAGCGCCACCACCGCGAACAGCAGCACCAGCGCCAGGTCCAGCGCCAGGAGCAGGCCGCCCAGGCGCGACCACCATTCGCGTTGCAGATCCGAGAAGCTGCGCTTGACCAGGCCGATGTGCAGCGCGGCGCTGAGGGCGAACACCGGCGGCAGCACGGCGAAGGCGCCGGCCACCACATACCAGCTCTGGGCCAGCGGCGAGCGTATGCCCAGCAGATAATCCAGCGCTTGCAGCAAGCCCCACAGCTTGCAGCCGGCGAGCAGGCCGGCCAGCAGCGCCCACAGCACGCTGCGCAGATAGCCGTTGCCGCGCAACTGGCTGAAGCCGCGCGCCAGCAAGGCCCAGTAGCCGGCATAGGCCAGGCTGGAGATCAGCGCCACCCGCCACAGCGGCAGTTGGCGCCAGAAGTCGTCGCGCTGGTCCAGTTGCTGGAGGGTGAACACCGCCATCGCGTAACAAAAGACCAGCAGCAGCGCGACGCTGAGGCTGGCGGCGCCGGGCGGCGCGGCGTCCTTGCCGTCGCGAGTGGTGCTGCGCGCCAGCAGCGCGGACAGGATGGCGG